>NZ_JBNDMO010000020.1:0-134926 GCF_050436625.1 Paraburkholderia sp. GAS334
AGCATCTACTATCACTTCCCCAGCAAGGCTGAGCTCGCAGCGGCAGTCGCGAGACGCTATTGGGAGGAATCAGCGGCCGCCCTGGAAGCGCTCTCAGCCGAGTCTATTGATCCGCTCGTCAGCCTGCGGCGGTATCCCGAGACGTTTCGCAAGTCGCTCGAGAGTGAGAACCGCATGTGCCTCAGCAGCTTCATGGCCGCTGAGTTTGACGATCTACCGGACGTGGTGAAGAAAGAGGTCCAGGCTTTTGCGGATGTGAACGTCGCGTGGCTCAAAGACGTTCTGGCCGCAGTGAAGGTGGTGCCTGCCAAGCAGAGGCATGGACGGGCCTGCGCGATCTACGCAGCGGTCGCCGGTGCGCAGCTTATGGCACGCGGTCGAGCAGACATTGCGCTGTTTGACGCATTGATCGACAGTTACCGGGAGGTGGGACTGTTGCCTCGCTGAATTCTGCCGAGCACCTTGACGGCGGGACGACACGCCAGGGGCGGCCGGCTGTAAGCTGTTTGCACCTTTTTCAGTCGACAGTGGCAACTGCTTCGAAGCCGCCCCTGTGCCCGGCGCAATGTTGCGCAACTGGCAACTTCCGCGGATTTGTACCAAAAACAGGGCGGCTCTTCGTCGGATTTATGTTGTGCATGACTGTGCGCCCGAGGCAATGCTCGGGCCCGGTGGTGGGGCGCTGCCTGGCGAACCGGCGGCCGGCGCGCATTTTTAGAGCGTAGTTTCCAGCTGAGCTAACCACCCGGGCTACTCCCATTGATTCAACTCGCAATCGCCAAGTCGCCGGCCAACGTTAGCCAATATCGATCGTGCGGCTCGTGGATCGCTGCGGCTCCTGTTTCGGCACCGTCAACGTCAGGACGCCCTTGTCAAACTTTGCGAGAGCGTGGTCGGGATCGGCATTTTCCGGCATCGGGATTGTGCGCGTGAAGGCTCCATATGCACGCTCAAGCCGGTAACAGCCGTCCTCCTCACTGTGCACATCCTGCTTCTTTTCGCCACGCAATACCAACGCTCCGTCCTCGACGCTAACGGTCAAGTCCTCCCGCTCCATGCCTGGCAGTTCGACGGTCACGCGCAGTATCTTTCCCTCGTCGACCACGTCGATGCGCGGCTGGAAACGCGATGAACTGAAGTCGCCAAACCATCGTTCGAGCGCGCCGCGCGCCGCGCGCCGCGAACGGATCATGAAAGAAATCCTCCATCGCACGCCACGAATCACGGGGGAAAAGTCGCGAAATGTCGGGCCACGGAACACGTGACGGTTCGCTGTCGGGCGGGCTTTGCGCACTGTCCGCCTCGGGCTTGCGTCCTGAACCGCGGAGAAATTTGAAAGGGTTCCACTTTTTCAGGTCGGTGTTCATCGTATGCTCCTCGATGGTCTGACAGGAGAACCGGATGTGCATCATTGCGTTCAACTGACGGGGTGCGGCGGGACGTCGCGCTGCGTCTGCCGCCCGGGTGTGACGCGGCAGATGCCAGTCGGCAAGCAGACGGGCATCGCGCCCGCTCGTGACCAAGCCGATATATCCACCATCAGCGAGGGCCGGGCCGCTTGCGAACTGACGCACCGGCACGGCCCATATGCTGATCGTTTATCCGCATCACCCCTCCTCCATGACGTTCTGTATCCACACCTCCACGAACGGGCGATGGCGACCTCGCGGCCGCCACCGGTTTTTCTCCTGTCGTCGTTGCGGCTCTGCCGGGCTCAGTTCGTCTGCACCTCGATCCGGCGTGGGCGTGCTTCGTCTCGACGCGGAATCGTCAGTTTCAGCACGCCGTCCTGCAGGTTTGCATCGATCTTCGATGTGTCGAAGTCCGGGCTCAGCGAGAACGCGCGCGCGAAATGCGGTTCCCGGATCTCGGCGTGCTGCAACCGCAGACCGGCGGGCGTCGGCACAACTGCTTCGGCCTCGATATAAAGATTGCCGTCGTGCACCTTCACGTCGAGTTTGTCCTTTGTGACGCCTGGCAGGTCCGCCCACAGCGTGATGCCCTGGCTGTCCTCGAACACGTCGACTGCCGGTGCGAGCGTCATCCGCCGTGCCGGCTGGTCACCCTCGCGTCGTGCTACCGCTTTCTGGTCGCGCTCAGCGACCTGTGTCCTCTCGTTCATGGCATGCTCCTTGAATGGCTGGCATTACTGGACGGTAATGGCTCGCGGCTTCGACGCTTCACGCTTGCCCACGCTGATCGACAGGCAACCGTTGGTGTAGCGCGCCTGCACCTTGTCGGGGTCCGCATTCTGTGGCAGCTCGATCACGCGCCGGAAACTGCCGCTGAACCGCTCCTGTGCATAGGTGCGGGTGTCGTCCCGGGTTTTGTCATCGCTGCCGGTCTGGGCGGGCTTGCGCTCACCGCTGATTGTCAGCAGGCCCTTGTCGATCGACACGTCGAGTTCGGCCAGCTTCAGACCGGGCGCGAACGCGACGATTTCGATTGAGTCGTCGGTCGTACCGATGTTCACCTGCGGAAAGGCCCCGAAGCGGCCCGAGCGGATGCTGGACGGAAAACCGCCGAACAGGCTGTCCATCTGCCGCTGCAGACGGTCAAACTCACTGAACAGGTCGGTTCCGGAAAAGAGATCACTCATCGTATCCTCCTTCGATGCAGCGAGGAGGCGAACGGGCCTACGCGCTCCAGTTCGCCTGCCAGGCCGCTGGCAAACAAATCGAAACACGCAGCGCACCGGATATGACCGGCGCATCTGCCTGAGCGAAATCAAAGATAGAACCTACGGTGAAAATTTCAAGGGGCGGTGGTGAAATTCCGGTCTTGAAAATCGCCTGCCAAATCCTATTATCGCGGTGCGTTGCAACGGAACCGGAGGACACCATGGAATTCGATTCGGACTGGCTCACGCTTGGCAGACACCGCGTCCGGCTGCGCTCGACCAGAGGCTTTCCGACGGAATTGATGCGTAGCGTGGCGGAGGTCGTGCAACTCGCGATCGACAACAACATGAGCGCCCGCGCGCGGCTGGTCGAGATCGTCTTCCAGCACGAACAAACCTACGATATCGCTGTCGGCACGACACTTACCGAAGACCGCGTTTGTGCGCCGCAACTGGAAGCGGCGATTGCGGTGGTGCTCGGCCTGGTGCCGGATCAGGTGAACATCATCGTGAAGACAGTAAGTCAGGAGGAAGTCGACCTGCACTTCGGCGTGTATGAGCGCATGCTGGCCGAGAAACTGGGCGTGGTGCCGCCAATCCAGTGATCTTCGGGCGATTGCACTTTGCCGCAGGAGCGGCCTCCACGAAACAGGTCAGAGGCTACACCCTGAATCATCAGGAAACAGGAGACCAAAATGAAGATCCTGTTCATGACGAGCGTAGCGCTTACCACGCCAAAGCCCGCAAAGCGACGCATAAGAACGGGAAGGCTGGCTGACGGGTGTGCTGTGAACCGCCTCCGACCCAAAGCAGCCAGCCTGTGGCAAACCAGGCGGTTCACAAGCCGGATGGGAGCGGCATCATGAAAGAACGCTCGCAGGCAGTACCCGCGTCGGCCGCCCTGGCCGCCGGTTTAGTGGCTACGGTGGTGGCCGCCGAGCCGCCCCTGAAAACACTGCTGTCACAACAGGACATTTGGATCACTGGCACGATCCAGCGGGGCAACGGACAGTACGCGCCGGGCGACTATACGTCGCTCCGGCTGGACCGTGCATCAACCTCGCCCTGCAACGACGAGGCCGTGACCGATATCGTGCTCTGGAAGGCCGGCGTACCGGATCCTTTGCTTCTGCTGTCTTATTTGGGGCAGCGGGTCGCGGTCAGGGGACGCGTCATCTGTCCGGATTCCGGTATCCGGTTTACGCCGACGCCGGACTTCGTGTTTCCGACGGCAGTCGCGGGACCTCCCGGACCATAACAAGGTCCGGGACGCGACACCCGTTTTCCTCCGTGCAGCCGGCGACGACCTGACGTAATGCCGGCGGTCTTGCTGTCTGGGCGAGCCCGTCTTGATTCCGAATGGCTGCTTTGCAGAAAGCTCGGCGGCCGCTCCGGGTCGAAATGCGTCTGCCGAGCGAGCAAGGCGTGCGCGGCAAACTTTGGCGACGCCAGGAAGAAACGCTGACATCAATGGGCAAATGCGGACACCCTGATTACCCTGCCAGCTTTCCCCAGCATCGTGAGGTTATTTAGTCGCGCCGAGAATCGTCGGCTCATTGCAACGCCTACCGATTCGCTCGACCATCGACCTCATTTTGGGGAGCGCACGCGAGCACGCGACCACCATGAGAGGTCGTGCCTCCCTCACGAATGAACGCGAATCCCATAATGCATAACCTCTCATCGGTTAGTCAGACGAATGTAGCGCGTGGCATTTTCGGATGCCAAAGCGCCGGGGCCATGGCATGGCAGCAGCACGCTGGATAAAAATTATGCGGAAGGCGCGACCGTGAGGTTATTTGGTCGCGCTTGCATGGTGCAACAGGCGAAATCAACCCTTTCGAGGGTCCGGGCAGCCGACGTCGCCCGTACGCTGAACGCATGGCACTGCGGGCGTGACGCCAGCCTCGTCACGCCGCTCGACGAATCGGGCCGCCGTGGCCTGTCCGTCAGTGTCCAGAAGGACCACATCCACGCCCCTATGGGCCAGATGCACGGACAGATTCGTGGCAATTGTCGATTTGCCCACCCCACCTTTTTCTGCCGCGATCAGCAGGATCATTGCCCCTCCCCCTTGCATGAGTTGAGTGACTCACCTCACCTTTGCGCGATATCGCTCCGGGATGAATCACGCGTCTCTGAGTTGAGTTACGTTGAGCAAATCCTATGTTCCGGCGCGTAGCGCCGTACATGGCGCATAAGGTGGGGTTTTGATTCCAGTCCGAGCGCGCCAATTAGCGCAGAACTGTTAGCCCAACTTTTTCGCTAGATCTGTGGCGCGCGGGTGGTAGTACCGCTTCAGCATTTGGACGGTCTTGTGCCCCGTGACGGACGACAACTCCAAGATATTGTCGAGCCGCTCCGAGATGCGGGACGTCGCCTCGTGGCGGAGATCGTGTCGGGGCAGATTCTTGAGGATTTCGACTGCACGGGTCGAAAGCGGCACATCTCGCGTTTCGCCATTTTTGGTGTCGTGAAGACGTACGAAACGCTCGTTAAGAAAGACGTCAGTCCAGCAAAGCGAGAGCGAGGCATCTTGGCGTGGGTAAATCGCTCATGCACGAGTGGATAAACGGGGCAGCGAGTATCAGCCTTCATCGCCTAGCGTTGATTGCATATTGCTGCAATTGTGCAATCGCGGACGTCCTTCTGGGCAACAAGGTCATGCTGTCGTTACGGGCACGCCCGTCTGATGAGCCGGCCCATTTGTTGAATCGTCGAAGTTGCGTCGGCCGAAAATCCGACGTGGAGATGAAGGAGGCGATGCGGCGCGCTCTGCGCAGCGGGCAAGCGCTTACCGGGTATCAGATGGCGGATGAGCTGCTCACCTCGCCGAAGTACCTGCGTGTGAATTTCCCGGAGGAGTACGCCGCAGTTGTTGCGGCCGGTCGGGAGGAGAGGAAGAGCGCGGTCCTTGAGCGGACGCGTCGGTTCACCGAGGAGTATTGTCGCGCTCACAGTGCGGTTGCCGGCACCGGCGAATACCCGAGCAGGCGGCGAGTCATGGCGAATATGCGAAGACGCTTATGCAAGCGCGGGTCGTGGTGGGATTATCACGCGGCACAGCGGGAAGCCCACGCTCGGCACGGCACCGCGGTCCGGAGAAAACACGGACGAAGCAGGACGAGTTCATCCGCGGCTGAAGGAGTTACGGGAATTCGTCCAGATTTGGACTTTTTGTAACATCTGGCGACCTACAGGTGTCGTAAACGACATCTGTAGGGTAACGGCACAGGTTTCATCCACCTAGCATCATTTCGAATCTTGGCGCGCCCGGCTGGGATCGAACCAGCAACCCCTGCCTTCGGAGGGCAGTACTCTATCCATTGAGCTACGGGCGCATTTCACAAAAGCGCCGCAAAATCAACGGAAGCGGCACCAAAGCGAGACCGAGAGCATACCCGGTTTCGGGTGACCCGTCCACCGCGCCGCCCGCGAAAGCCCGTCCGGCGGCCTTCGACACATCACGACGACATTCCGGCGCGGCGCGAACGATTCGCGTAAACGCCTACTGAAGAGTGTCCTCCCTGCTCGCCGCCGCTGAAACGTTACGTCTATAATCGTCCTCGTAAATGCGACACGCATGCTCGTGTCCGTCAGCCCACGTTACGGGCATCGACTGTAGTAGATGTACTTAGGCCCCTTCACTGGGGCAATTTTATGTAGTTGAGAGCGTGGCCTTTCGAGGCTGCGCCCCATAAATTGTGAAGCGTGACGCCGGTGCGGTTTGACCGGTCCCAACGCATTGTATTGGCCTGACTACCATCAGGTCCCGCCCAGTCAGCGGCTTCATCTCCGCCGACAGGGTGGGGTGTCGTATGCAATTCCTGCGCCTCAACGGCTACGGATTCGCAAAGCTGATACGAGCGAAAGCTCGGCGTGTCATTGTTCGGCCCCGTCGGAAGTACGACGGGATAGTAGAACCTGCTGTACGACCAGCAGTAGCCTAGGAAGACATGCGTCACTGGTAACGGTGGGGTGTGAAGCTCTTCCGACAATGTAGCCCCCGGAAGTTCGGGCAGATCGGCGTCGTGAGACGTCGATCTGGAGACTCCTAGCAGCGAGGGGGTCGAGGAGCTAGGCTGGCTGATAAGGTTAATGTAAGTGAACTGCTGATAAACCTCGTAACGATTGTGGTGCCCAAGCTGCTGATAGGCATCGACCAAAAGGTGCGCGGTCGGTTAACCCGTTTTACGTTCGGGTTACGTCGTCATCGGACCGCCGGGGGAAAGGCAGAACCTAAGTCAGTCGTGTGACATGCCGGGAACGTGGTAAGCCCGTATGGTTGCCAGTGCTGGATGACTGGCAGGCGGACCGCAAGGGACGCTGTTGATTGTGCGGGTATGGGAGGACGGAAAAAGCGAACGCCGGGCTGTAATG
This sequence comes from Paraburkholderia sp. GAS334, assembly GCF_050436625.1. Lineage (NCBI taxonomy): Bacteria > Pseudomonadati > Pseudomonadota > Betaproteobacteria > Burkholderiales > Burkholderiaceae > Paraburkholderia > Paraburkholderia sp. GAS334. The sequence goes on from NZ_JBNDMO010000020.1 coordinate 7,001, forward strand.
GACCGGACAGGGGTTGAGACATTACCTCACGCGAAAGCGGGCAGACTTCCGTCTGGTCTACCGTCGCAAGATGGCTGACTAGCCCTTTAGCTGGAAAGTGATTACTGATGGCTTCTTAGCCCTCAGCGTATGTTTTAACGCCCCGGTGGGAGCAGATCGCTCCCGCAAGGGGCGATGTGGTCTCCGCTCGGGATTCACTTTTTCGAGTAGGAGAGCAGCATGAAAGTATCTGGTCGAAAGACTGGATCTGCGCTTTCCCACGCACCAGACAACTGGTACGCCGTCGATTGGCGTCGGGTTGAACGGAACGTGAGAGGGATGCAGATTCGAATTGCGAAGGCGACGCGGGAAGGCAACTGGCGCAGGGTGAAAGCCCTACAAAGGATGTTGACCCACACGTTGTCCGCAAAGCTGTATGCGGTACGACGTGTTACACAAAACCAGGGTGCGCGAACGGCTGGAGTCGATCGCGAACTATGGGATTCGCCTGAACGCCGATGGGAAGCCATCGGCAGGTTGAAGCGGCGCGGATACAAGCCTCTGCCCTTACGAAGAGTCTTTATCCCCAAGGCCAATGGAAAGGAGCGCCCTCTGGGCATCCCGACCATGCGGGACAGGGCGATGCAAGCCCTGTATCTGCTGGCTCTGGAGCCAGTGGCGGAGTCGACGAGCGACCCGAACTCGTATGGGTTCAGGCTAAACCGTTCGACGGCAGATGCCATGTCTCAGATATTTGTTCTCCTGTCCCGTCGCATTTCTGCTCGATGGGTCCTCGAGGCAGATATCAAAGGATGCTTTGACCATATCAACCATGACTGGCTGGAGATGCACGTCCCTATGGACAAGCGGATCCTTCGGAAATGGCTGAAGGCTGGCCTGATCTACAAAGGACAGCTTCAGGCGACTGAGGCCGGTACGCCTCAGGGAGGAATCATCTCCCCCACGCTGGCGAATGTGACGCTGAACGGTCTGGAACGTGATCTGGATGCGCACCTAGGTGCGAAATTCGGGATCGTGAGGGCGAAAAAGCTGAAGGTTAATGTAGTGCGGTACGCGGATGATTTCGTGATTACCAGTGACTCGAGAGAGGTGCTGGAGCAGGAGGTCAGGCCTTGGTTAGAAGCATTCCTAGCGGTTAGAGGTCTGCAACTCTCAGAGCAGAAAACCCGTATCACCCATATTGACCACGGCTTCGATTTCCTAGGGTGGAACTTCCGGAAGTACTCGGGAAAACTACTCATCAAACCGAGCAGAAAGAACGCACAATCGTTCTTCCGCAAGGTGGCGGAAACGATCAGCGGCAACAAGACGGTGAAGCAGGAAAATTTGATTCGCCTGTTGAACCCGATGCTACGAGGCTGGGCGCAATATCACAGCCCTGTAGTTGCCAAGTTGGCGTACAGCCGCATGGGGCATCTCGTCTTTCAGAGACTCATGTGGTGGTCGAAGCGGCGACATCCGCAAAAGAGCGCGGACTGGATACGGCAGAAGTATTTCCATCCGGTTGGTGATCGGAGTTGGGTGTTTGCTGCGCCTGTAGTTTCGAAAGACGGTAGCAAGCGGTTGCTTGAGCTGTACGAGGTCGGTAGTACCGTCATCAAGCGACACAAGAAGATCAAAGGGGATTTCCATCCATTTGATCCAACGTGGGAGCAGTATGGTGAACAGTTGCGACAGGAACGCATGTGGGAATCGATGCGGTACCGAAAGCAATGGGCCACACTGTACATGTCACAAAGCGGGCTCTGCGCGCATTGTGGCTGCGCCCTGACGGACGAAACTGGTTGGCATGACCACCATCTGGAATATCGGATGCATGGCGGCTCAGACAGTTTGTCCAACAGAGTGTTGCTACACCCCCACTGCCACCAGCAGGTGCACGCTGGTAAAGTTGTTGTAACGAAGCCGGCCCTGTCCTAGGAGGGGCTTTGCATGTAGGCTTGAGCCGTATGCTGGGAAACTCGCACGTACGGTTCTTAGGGGGCCCCTCTTCCGGAAGGAAGAGGGGCTACCCTACTAAAAGAACAGGTCGTTGCCGTCACGCTGTACCGCTCACAATATCCCCGGAGACGAGACAAGCATGAGCGAAGCACCCCACGGAAATCCGATCAAAACACCTGCACAGCTCTTCGCTGCGGTCGTCGCCGGGTTTGCAGTCCCGATCGTCATCATCGTTATGCTGGCGTATTACGTCGACAACGCCACACGCGTCGGCGCCGGCACCGACAGCCTCACCGATGCCGCCGTCGACCAGCGGATCACGCCGCTGGCCCAGGTCGACATCCGCGATGCCAACGCGCCGCGCGTCTACAAAACCGGCGAAGAAGTCTACAAGGCTGTTTGCTCCACCTGTCACGCCGCCGGCACCGCAGGCGCGCCAAAATTCACCAACGCTGGCGACTGGGCTCCGCGCATCGCGCAGGGCTTCGACACGTTGTGGCACACCGCGCTGACCGGCAAGGGCGCGATGCCCGCGCGCGGCGGCACAAGCCCCGACGACTACAGCGATTACGAAATCGGCCGCGCCGTCGCCTACATGGCGAACAACGCGGGCGCGAATTTCGCCGATCCGCCAGCGCCTGCCGCAGGTGCGGCAGCCGGCGCGTCGGGTGCAGCGGCGGCTTCGGGCGCGGCAGCGGCCGGTGCCTCCGATGCCGGCGCCGCGCAGGCAGCCGCGGCGATGGCAGCAATGGCGAGCATCCCGCAGGCCGCGCCCGCTTCCGGCGCGGCGCAAAGCGCGGACGCATCGCAGGCCGGCAAGGCGCTGTACACGCAGGTGTGTCAGGCCTGTCACGCAGCTGGCGTGCTCAACGCGCCGAAATACGGCGACAAGGAGGCGTGGGCGCCGCGTCTGAAGGAGCCGATGGACACCGTCTATAACTACGCGCTGCACGGTAAGGGCGCGATGCCGCCGAAGGGTGGCTCCTCAACCGCATCCGACGCGGACGTGAAAGCCGCCGTCGACTACATGGTCAGCGCGGTGAAGTAACCTCCGGCCCCATCCAGCTAAAACCCGTCAAGCAAAAAAATCCCGGCGCACGCCTTAAGCGTCGCAGGGATTTTTTACGTCTGCCTTCACCGCGTCACTCACAACCCGCGCAGTCGAAGATCAAGGCTTCTGCAGCAGCGCCTTCAAACTCGCGAGCCGGTCTTTCGGCGACATTGGCGCTTCTTCGGGCGTCGGTGGCGGGCCTTCGTCAAGCGCCATCTCCGGAATGAACCGTGACGGCTCGCACACCACCGTTTCGCGCGCGCGCTTGCGTTTCTTGCACCAGTTCAGATGCAGGCTGCGCTGCGCCCGCGTGATCGCGACGTACATCAGCCGGCGCTCTTCCTCGATGCGGCCTTCGTCGACCGGACCGTCGTCCGAGCCGCCGCGGTGCGGCATGATGCCTTCCTCGACGCCCACCAGAAACACGTGCGGATATTCGAGCCCCTTCGACGCATGCACGGTCGATAGCCGCACTGCATCCGGATCTTCGTCCTTGCCTTCGAGCATCGACATCAGCGCGACCGTCTGGATCAGACCGAGCAGGTTCTTGCCGGTATCGGCCAGGCCGTCGGCGTTGTCGAAACCGGTCGCCTCGCTGCCGGCCGCAGGCTCAGGCTTCGTACCCTTGCGCTTCAGCCATTCGAGAAACTCCAGCACGTTCTGCCACTTCGACTGCGCCTGACGCTCGTCGAACGCGTCATAGAGATACGCCTCGTAGTGGATCGCGTCCATCAGGTCGTCGAGCACGGTGGTCGCGGCGTCGCTGTCGGCGCGATCGGTGAGGCGCTGCATGAAATCGCAAAAGGTGCGCAGCGGCTCGACCTGACGCGCCGACAGCCGCGCCTCGATGCCGCCCATATACACCGCCTCGAACAGCGACACCTTCGCCTGTCCCGCGAACGAGCCGAGCGCCTCCAGCGTCGTATTGCCGACGCCCCGACGCGGCGTCGTGATCGCGCGGATGAACGCGGGATCGTCGTCGGCGTTGGCGATCAGGCGCAGGTACGCGCAGATGTCCTTGATCTCAGCCTTGTCGAAGAACGACTGGCCGCCCGACAGCACATACGGAATCCGCTCGCGACGCAGCACCTGTTCGAAGATGCGCGCCTGAAAATTTCCGCGATACAGAATCGCATAGTCGCGAAACTGCGCGCGCCGCTCGAACTTGTGCGCCGACAGGCGGAACACGACCGATTCGGCCTCGTGCTCTTCGTCATTGCACGGCGTGACGGTGATCGTGTCGCCCATGCCGTGCTCGGACCACAGCTTCTTCTCGAAGAGCTTCGGATTGTTCGCGATCACGTTGTTCGCGGCGGTCAGGATGCGCACCGTCGAACGATAGTTCTGCTCGAGCTTGATCACGTGCAGCTTCGGGAAATCCTTGCCGAGCTGCGCGAGATTTTCGAGCGTAGCGCCGCGCCAGCCGTAGATCGCCTGGTCGTCGTCGCCCACCGCGGTGAACGCCGCGCGCGGGCCGGCCAGCTGCTTCAGCAGTTCGTACTGGCAGGCATTCGTGTCCTGATACTCATCGATCAGCAGATAGCGCAGCTTGTTCTGCCAGCGGTCGCGCACCGGTTCGTTCCGCGCGAAAAGCTCGGCGGGAAGACGGATCAGGTCGTCGAAATCGACGGCCTGATACGCGTGCAGCGTCGCGACGTAATTGCGGTAGACGATCGCTGCCTGATGTTCGTCTTCGTTCGAAGCGAGCGTCATGGCCTCGTCTGGCATGATCAGGCCGTTCTTCCACAGCGAAATGATCGACTGGATCTTGCGGATAAAACCTTTGTCCGTCGAGCCGACCTGCTCCTGGATCATGCCGAAGCAGTCGTCGGAATCCATGATCGAAAACTGCGGCTTCAGTCCGACGTGCTCCGCTTCCTGCCGCAGAATCTGCACGCCGAGCGAGTGGAACGTGCACACCGTCAGCTGGTTGACGGGCACCTTGCGGCCTTCCTTGCCGGGCGTCGTCAGCGTCTTGCCTTCGAGCAGCTTGCCGACGCGCTCGCGCATTTCCGCTGCAGCCTTGTTCGTGAACGTGACGGCGGCGATATGGCGCGGCTCGAAACCCTTGGCTTCGATCAGATGCGCGATTTTCTGCGTGATGACGCGCGTCTTTCCGCTGCCGGCGCCGGCGAGCACGAGACACGGACCATCGAGATAGCGCACCGCTTCGTTCTGGGCGGAGTTCAGGCCTGCGGACATCGTTGACTGGAAGGTAGTGCGGTTGAGGGCGCGTCTGGAAAGACCCGCCCGGAGGCATGCGGCATGGCGGTCCGCCGGCGCGTGCAACCTGCTGGTATGGCACGCTTTTCGGGCTCGGGCCGCCAGCACGAGACCCGCGATGTTAACACGGATGAAAGCGTCGATGACGCAGCGCAGAAGACCGCCATCCGTGGGGCCGTGTCACAATTGCAGCGTTGCGCGCCGCCCCCGCCGCGCGCCGCTTTTTGCAGGAAGCTCGCATGTCTTCATCGCTGAAAACAGGGTTGATGGGCTACGGTTTTGCCGGCGCCACCTTCCACGCGCCCGTGATCGACAACTGCGGCCGCGCGAGCGTCGCCGCAATCGCGACCGGCCAGCCGGCCAAGGCCCTCGCCGACTATCCGCACGCCTCGATCGTCCCGGATCTCGACGCGCTGCTCGCGCTGGCTGAAATCGAGTGCGTTGTCGTCGCGACGCCGAACGACACGCACTTCGATCTCGCGAAACGCGTGCTCGAAGCGGGCAAGCACGTGGTCGTCGACAAACCGGTCACGCTGACCGCGGCCGAAGCCCGTACGCTCGCCGATCTCGCGCGTCAGAAGAAGCTCGTGTTCGCGCCCTTTCACAACCGTCGCTGGGATGGCGATTTCCTGACGGTGAAGGATCTGGTCGCAAGCGGCGAACTGGGCCGCATCACGCATTACGAATCGCACTTCGACCGCTTCCGGCCGCACGTCAAGCAGCGCTGGCGTGAAGAAGCGGCGCGCGGCGGCGGTCTGCTGTTCGATCTCGGGCCGCATCTGATCGACCAGGCGCTGGTGCTCTTCGGTCTGCCCGATACCGTGATGGCCACGGTCGGGATTCATCGCGACGAAGGCACCGCACCAGACTACGTGCATCTGCAACTCGGCTATCCGGACAAGGAAGTCGTGCTGCATGCCACTGCACTCGCGGCCATCGCGCCGCCGCGCTTCACGATTCACGGTACCCGCGGCAGCTATGTGAAATTCGGTCTCGACACCCAGGAAGACCAGCTGAAAGCCGGCTTGAATCCGGGCGACGTCGAATTCGGCGGCGGCAATGAACCGGGCCTGCTGCGCGAACTGGATGGCGAGCTGGAAGTGGAGCGCCCACTGCCGACGCGCGACGGCGAATACGCCAATTTCTACCGCTCGTTGACGGCGGCGATCCACGACGGCGCGGCGTTCCCGGTCTGTCCGGAAGAAGCCGTCGACGTCATGACGGTCATCGAACTGGCGAACCAGAGCGCACAGGAAGGCCGGCGGCTGCCGTTCAAGCGCATCGGCGGAGGCGCTGCCTGACAACGTCGAAAGGGAACAAACCGTTACAAACAAGCGGGGCCGGGTCGTGATCATCCCGCTTCCATATAGATGAAGAAAGCGCGGCGAGCACTCGTCGCGCTTTTTTACGTCTTCCGCTGCACGTATTTTTGACGCGGGCCCCCACGCGCACAGCCCGGCGCGGGCCACCCGTCTCAATTTGACAAGGTTCGGGGGCTCGCGTACATTCGCCGCACGCGTCGGGAGAGCGTGCTGGCCGCCGAACATCGCAGGCCGCGCCGCCGAAGGGGCACACCCGCAAACTCTCAGGCAAAAGGACCGACTGCGTCGAAAAACCGGTTTGCAGACTCATCGCAATCCCCGTTTTTCGCACTCTGGAGAGCGGCAGTAGCTGTCGTTTCGATCTCATCGAGCGACCGGCAGGCTGCCCACCGAAGGGGCGCGCGTTCACCGTGACAGATTCACTGGCCACGGTAGCGCAATCTCTCAGGTATCGAGGACAGAGGGGTCATGTATCGAAGCACTCGCTGGCACACGCCGCGAGTTTCGTCGCATGGCCTTTTCTGATTCGCGAGACGCCTGAGGCCCCATGACCGAACTCAAACACACCCCGCTCCACGCGACGCATCGCGCGCTCAACGCCCGCATGGTCGACTTTGGCGGCTGGGATATGCCTGTCAACTACGGCTCGCAGATCGACGAGCATCACGCCGTGCGCACCGACGCCGGCATGTTCGACGTGTCGCACATGTGCGTCGTCGATTTCACGGGCGCCAAAGTCCGCGACTTCTTCGGATTCGCGCTCGCGAACAACGTCGCCAAACTGCAGACGCCCGGCCGCGCGCTCTACTCCTGCCTGCTGAACCCGGAAGGCGGCGTGATCGACGACCTGATTGTGTACTACTTCAGCGAAGACCATTTCCGCGTCGTCGTGAACGCCGGTACCGCCGACAAGGACATCGCCTGGTTCAACAGGCTCAACGCCGAACACGGCTTCGGGTTGAAAATCGAGGCACGTCGCGATTACGCGATCGTCGCCGTACAAGGCCCGAACGCACGCGAAAAAGTCTGGCAAACCGTGCCGGCCACCCGCGCCGCCACCGAATCCCTGAAACCGTTCAATGCCGCGCGCGTCGCGGATACGCCGTTTGGCGAGCTGACCGTCGCGCGCACCGGCTATACCGGCGAAGACGGCTTCGAAATCATCGTCCCGGCCACCCACGTCGACGCGCTGTGGAAGGCGTTGCAGGAACAGGGCGTGCGTCCGTGCGGTCTGGGCGCGCGCGACACGCTGCGCCTCGAAGCGGGCATGAACCTCTATGGTCAGGATATGGACGACGCCGTCTCGCCGCTCGACGCCGGCCTCGCGTGGACGGTCGACCTCGTGAATGCGCGCGATTTCGTCGGACGCGCGAAACTGGAGGCGGACGGCTCGCGCTCGGCGTTCGTCGGCCTGATCCTGCAGAAGGAGAACGGCAAGGCGGGCGGCGTGCTGCGCGCGCATCAGAAGGTGGTCACGCCCCACGGCGACGGCGAAATCACGAGCGGCACGTTTTCGCCGACGATGCAGGAATCGATCGCCTTCGCGCGCGTGCCAAGGGGCGTGCAGCCCGGCGATGTCGTCCATGTGCAGATCCGCGACAAAGCTTTACCCGCAAGCGTGGTAAAACTGCCGTTCGTGCGCAATGGCAAGGTGCTCGCCGTCTGAGCCACGCCGGCGCACGCGTCCATCCTTCAAAGCCCAATCAATACGCAACAGGAGCATCCGATGAGCATCCCGGCCGATCTGAAATACACCGAATCGCACGAATGGGTCCGCACCGAAGCCGACGGCACGCTGACGGTCGGCATCACCGACCACGCGCAGGAAGCGCTCGGCGACATCGTCTTTCTCGAACTGCCGGAAGCCGGCCGCGCTGTGACGGCCGGTGACGCCGTCGCGGTGATCGAATCCGTGAAGGCGGCTTCAGACATCTACGCGCCGGTCTCGGGCGAGATCGTCGAATCGAACACCGCGCTGGCCGACACGCCGGATTCCGTCAACGGCGCGCCGTACGACAGCTGGCTCTTCAAGATCAAGCCGGCGGCCGGCGCCGCGACCGATCGTCTGATCGACGCCGGTTCGTACTCGAAGTCCATCGGCGAGTAATTTCTCAACACGTCAGGTGCGGCGCCCGGTTTTGAAACGCCGGATGGCCGCACCACCAGGAACACCTCATGAAGCTCGAACACCCGGATCGTCTGATGAACCGCACTCCTCTCTCGCTCGCGGCGCTCGAAGTGCACGACGCCTTCGCCGAACGGCACATCGGCCCGGATTCCGCCGATCAGCACGCGATGCTCGAAGCCCTCGGCTTCGCGTCCCGCGCTGCGCTGATGGACGCCGTGATTCCGAAGACGATCCGCCGCAGCGAAGCACTGCCGCTCGGCCCCTTCGCCCAGCCGAAGAGCGAAGCCGAAGCGCTGGCCGCGCTGCGCGAACTCGCGGACAAGAACCAGGTGTTCCGCTCGTACATCGGACAGGGTTACTACAACGCGCACACGCCGGCGGTGATCCTGCGTAATGTGCTCGAAAATCCGGCGTGGTACACGGCGTACACGCCGTATCAGCCGGAAATCTCGCAAGGCCGTCTCGAAGCGCTGCTGAACTTCCAGCAGATGATCATCGACCTGACGGGCCTGTCGATCTCGAACGCATCGCTGCTCGACGAAGCCACCGCCGCCGCCGAAGCGATGACGCTGCTGCAACGCATCGGCAAGCCGAAGTCGAACGTGTTCTACATCGCCGACGACGTGCTGCCGCAAACCATCGAAGTCGTGCAGACGCGCGCAAAGCCGGTCGGCATCGAAGTGAAGGTCGGCCCGGCTGCGGATGCCGCGAACGCGAACGCGTTCGGCGTGCTGCTGCAATATCCGGGCGTGAACGGCGACGTGCGCGATTACCACGCGCTGGCTGATGCAATCCACGCTGCAGGTGGTCATGTGGTCGTCGCCGCCGATCTGCTCGCGCTGACCGTGCTGACGCCGCCGGGCGAATGGGGCGCGGACGTGGCCGTCGGCAACACGCAGCGGTTTGGCGTGCCGGTCGGTTTCGGCGGCCCGCACGCGGCGTATCTCGCCGTGCGCGATGAATTCAAGCGCCAGATGCCGGGGCGGCTGGTCGGCGTGACCGTCGATGCGCAGGGCAATCCGGCGCTGCGTCTCGCGCTGCAAACGCGCGAACAGCACATCCGCCGCGAAAAGGCGACGTCGAATGTGTGTACCGCGCAGGCGCTGCTCGCGATCATGGCGAGCATGTACGCGGTCTATCACGGCCCGCACGGCCTGAAGACGATCGCGTTGCGCGTGAACCGCATCGCTGCATTGCTCGCACAAGGCGCGAAGCAACTCGGCTACAAGCTCGTCAACGAAACCTTCTTCGACACGCTCACGTTCGAAACCGGCGCGCGTACGCAGGCGCTGCACGACGCGGCGACGGCGAAGGGCATCAATCTGCGGCGCGTGAGCGATACACGCGTCGGCATTTCGATCGACGAAACCACGAAACGCAGCGATCTCGCCGATCTGCTGGCGGCGTTCGCACAGGCTGCGTTTGTCAACGACATACCGCAGGTCGACGCGCTGGATGCGGCGTTGAGCGCAGCGGATTCGTTCCCGGCCTCGCTGGAACGCACGAGCGCGTACCTCACGCACCACGTGTTCAACCGTCACCATTCGGAGACGGAAATGCTGCGCTATCTGCGCAGCCTGTCGGACAAGGATCTCGCACTCGACCGCTCGATGATCCCGCTCGGCTCGTGCACGATGAAGCTGAACGCGACGTCGGAAATGCTGCCGGTCACGTGGCCCGAATTCGGGCAGATCCATCCGTTCGCGCCGGCCGAGCAAACCGTCGGCTACCGCGAAATGATCGATCAGCTCGAACAGATGCTGGTCGCGGCGACGGGTTACGCGGCTGTTTCGCTGCAGCCGAACGCGGGCTCGCAGGGCGAATACGCCGGCTTGCTGATCATCCACGCGTACCACGCGTCGCGCGGCGAAGGTCATCGCAACGTCTGTCTGATTCCCGCTTCGGCGCACGGCACAAACCCCGCTTCGGCGCAGATGGCCGGCATGCAGGTCGTCGTGGTCGCGTGCGACGCGCAGGGTAACGTCGATATCGAAGACCTGAAGGTGAAAGCCGCGCAGCACGCTGACAAGCTGGCCGCGATCATGATCACGTACCCGTCGACTCACGGCGTGTTCGAAGCGAACGTGCGCGAAATCTGCGAGATCGTGCATGCGCGCGGCGGCCAGGTTTATGTCGATGGCGCGAACATGAACGCGATGGTCGGCCTCACGGCGCCAGGCCAGTTCGGCGGCGACGTCTCGCACCTGAACCTGCACAAGACGTTCTGCATTCCGCACGGCGGCGGCGGACCGGGCGTCGGTCCGGTCGCAGTCGGCGCGCATCTGGCGAAATTCCTGCCGAACCAGACGTCGTCGGGCTACGAGCGCGACGCGAACGGCATCGGTGCTGTCTCGGCTGCGCCGTACGGCTCGGCCTCGATCCTGCCGATCTCGTGGATGTACATCGCGATGATGGGCGCGAAAAACCTCACCGCCGCCACCGAAGCAGCAATCCTCAACGCGAACTACGTCGCGAACAAGCTCGCGCCGCACTACCCGGTGCTGTACTCGGGCCCGGGCGGACTGGTTGCGCACGAATGCATTCTCGATCTGCGTCCGATCAAGGAAGCGAGCGGTATCTCCGTGGATGACGTCGCGAAGCGTTTGATGGACTACGGCTTCCATGCGCCGACGATGAGCTTCCCGGTGCCGGGCACGCTGATGGTCGAGCCGACCGAATCGGAATCGAAGGAAGAACTCGATCGTTTCATCGAGGCGATGATCGCGATCCGCGACGAAATCCGCGCCGTCGAGGAAGGCCGCGCCGACCGCGAAGACAATCCGCTGAAGCATGCGCCGCACACCGCGCAGGTTGTCGTCGCGGATGACTGGAAGCACGAGTATGCGCGTGAGACCGCGGCGTACCCGCTTAAGTCGTTGATCGCGAAGAAGTACTGGCCGCCGGTCGGCCGCGCGGACAACGTCTATGGCGACCGCAACCTGTTCTGCTCGTGCGTGCCGATGGTGGATTACGAGTAACGCCGGCCGCGTCACGCCGGACCGCGTGCTGCCGTATCACGGCGCGCGGTCCTGTCGTTCGCGCCCGGGAACGGCTAACATCACACACCGAATCAGCCAGACTAAGGAGTTTCGCATGGCGCGAAAGGTGCGATTGATGCAACGCCGGATAAAACCAAAGAAGGCACTGTCACGGCAGTTCACAGGCACGCCGCTGGCTGCACTGTTGCTCACCTGGGGCGCGCTAGCACTGCCATCACAGCAAGCCCACGCAGCGATGAACTTCTGCGCCGCGCCCGGGCTGCAAACCAGTGAACGCACGAATGCCGATCCCGGCGTGAAGGCCCTGGTCAGCAACGTGCAGGCGCATCTGAACGAAACGCCGCACGCGCTCGCCAGACTGCATACCGAAGGCACGCTCCCGCATGAAGGCATCTACGACCAGAGCGTGGAAGCCGAAAAGGATCTCGACCTCCTGCGCGACGCCGCGCTCGCCTGGCGCGCCACCAGCGACGACCGCTACCTGAAACTCGTCGACCGCCTGCTGTATGCGTGGGTCACGACCTACCAGCCGAGCTTCAATCCGATCGACGAAACGCACTTCGAAGGCCTGATCCTCGCCTATGACATGACCGCCAGCGCGCTGCCCGTGAAAACGCGCAACGCCGCCATGGCATTCCTGACGAAGTTCGCAAACGGCTACATCGGGCAGATCGACGCACAACCGCGTCCGCTCACAGGCTCTTTCAAGAACAACTGGCAGAGTCATCGGGTCAAACTGGTATCGATGGCCGCGTTCACGCTCGATAACCGGAAGATGATCAACGCGGCGCAGCGCCTGTACGTCGAGCACATCGGCGACAACATCGCGCCGGATGGCACAACCGTTGATTTTGCGGAACGTGATGCACTGCACTATGTGACGTACGACCTGCAGCCGCTCGTCACGGCCGCGCTCGCCGCGCGCCGCCACAACCGTAACTGGTTGCCGGAGAAAGCGGCGAACGGCGCGTCGCTGGCTGCCGCGCTCGACTGGCTCACGCCGTACGCGACCGGCGCGAAGACACACGAAGAATTCGTGCATTCGGACGTGCCGTTCGATGTAAAACGTCGCGAAGCTGGCTTGCCCGGCTACTCGGGTCAATGGGATCCGAAGAACGCGACGGAGCTGTTCCACCTCGCCGCGCGACTCGATGGCCGCTTCACGCCTGTCGCGCTGCAACTGGCACCGTCGCCGCCCGCGTGGCTCGCCGTGTGCCTGCCGCTCGCGGCGCGCTAAACCGATATCTACTTGCAGGAGCAGTAATGGCAGTCAGTGTGTTCGACCTCTTCAAGATCGGCATCGGTCCTTCCAGTTCACATACGGTCGGGCCGATGCGCGCGGCGCTGATGTTTGCCCAGGGTCTCGAGCGCGACGGGCTGCTCGACGCCACGGCGTCCGTTAAAGTCGATCTGTACGGCTCGCTCGGCGCAACCGGCAAAGGCCACGGCACCGACCGCGGCGTGATGCTCGGCCTGCTCGGCGACGCGCCCGACACCGTCAATCCCGACACCATCGTCGAACGTCTCGAAGCAATCCGACAATCGCGCACGCTTTCGCTGCTCGGCAAGCGCGACATTCCGTTCGTTCTGAAAGATCACATCTCGTTCTACCGGCAGGCGCTCGCCGAGCACCCGAACGGCATGAAACTCTTCGCGTTCGACGCAGAAGGCGCGACGCTGCGCGAAGCGACGTATCTGTCGGTCGGCGGCGGGTTTGTCGTGACCGCTGGCGCGCCGAATACGAAGGTGCTGAGCGCAGTCCAGCAGCTGCCGCATCCGTTTCGCACCGGCGACGAATTGCTCGCGATGTGTGCGTCGACAGGAAAATCAGTCGCGCAGTTGATGTGGGAAAACGAGCGCGTGTGGCACACCGAAGAAGAAACACGCACCGGCCTGCTGAAAATCTGGACCGTGATGCAATCGTGCGTCGCGCGTGGTTGCGGCATCGGCAACCCCGATGCGGACGGCACGCTGCCGGGTCCGTTCAAGGTGAAACGCCGCGCGCCGCAGCTGTATCGCGCGCTGTCGGGCAATCCGGAAATGGCGCTGCGCGATCCTTTGTCGATGATCGACTGGATCAATCTGTACGCGATCGCCGTCAACGAGGAAAACGCCGCGGGCGGGCGCGTCGTCACCGCGCCGACCAATGGCGCGGCGGGCATTATCCCGGCCGTGCTGCATTACTACACGCGTTTCATGCCAGGCTCGAACGAACAGGGCGTGATCGACTTCCTGATGACGGCCGCCGCTATCGGCATTCTGTACAAACTGAACGCGTCGCTGTCCGGCGCCGAAGTGGGCTGTCAGGGCGAAGTGGGCGTCGCCTGCTCGATGGCGGCCGGCGCGCTCGCGGCCGTGATGGGCGGCACGCCGCTTCAGGTCGAGAACGCCGCTGAGATCGGCATGGAACACAACCTCGGCCTCACCTGCGATCCGGTTGGCGGGATGGTGCAGATTCCGTGCATCGAACGCAATGCGATGGCGTCGGTGAAGGCGGTCAATGCCGCGCGCATGGCGTTGCGCGGCGACGGCAGCCACTATGTTTCCCTCGACTCCGTCATCAAGACGATGCGCGAGACCGGCGCCGATATGAAGACCAAATACAAGGAAACGTCGCGCGGCGGCCTGGCGGTGAATATCGTCGAGTGCTGACCTGACGTACGTCGTTCCACTAAAGGCGGCGCGCGTATCGTCCTGATGCAGCGCGCAGGCCGTGACACTGATCGGGCTACCGGCTCATGCCGCCGGAAGCTGCTGGCCCGGTCGAACTGAATGGAGGTTTTCTCGCAATGTCGTTGCCAATCGTTTCCGCTTCTACTGATTCCGCTGGTTCCGCCACCACCACCGGCGCGCGTCTTGTTGTCGATGCCTTGCTGACGCATGGCGTCGAGCGCGTGTTCTGCGTACCGGGCGAGAGCTTTCTCGCCGTGCTCGATTCGCTGCACGACGAAACGGACAGTATCCAGACAATCGTCTGCCGCCACGAAGCGGCCGCCGCGAACATGGCCGAAGCCGTCGGCAAGCTGACCGGACGGCCTGGCATCGCACTCGTCACGCGTGGTCCGGGCGCGACGCACGCGTCGATCGGCGTCCACACGGCGTTCCAGGATTCGACGCCGATGATCCTGCTGATCGGCCAGTGCGCGCGCGAGCATCTCGACCGTGAGGCTTTCCAGGAGATCGACTACCGGCGCATGTTCGGCCAGATGACCAAATGGGTCGCGCAGATCGACGACGCGCGCCGCATTCCCGAATATCTGAGCCACGCGTTTCATATCGCGACGTCGGGACGTCCGGGGCCGGTCGTGCTGTCGCTGCCGGAAGACGTGCTGAGCGACGCGTGCCCAGTCGTACCGGGCGCGCCGAAGTATCACCGCGTGGCGGCGTCGCCATCGAAGGCGCAGATCGAGCAGTTGCGCACCTTGCTCGAAGGCGCAAGGCGGCCGATGGTGATCGCAGGCGGCAGCGGCTGGACGCCGGACGCATGTGCGGATTTCCGCCGCTTCATCGAGAACTGGCAGTTGCCGGTCGGCCTCGCGTTCCGCTATCAGGACACACTGGATAACGAACACCCGAACTACGCCGGCGACGTCGGCCTCGGCGTCAATCCGGCGCTGGCCGCACGCATCGGCGATGCGGATTTGCTGCTCGCGATCGGTCCGCGCCTCGGCGAAGCGACGACGAACGGCTACACGCTGCTCGACATTCCGAAGACGAGGCAGACGCTTGTCCACATCCACCAGGGTGCCGAAGAACTTGGCCGCGTGTACGCCGCTGATCTGCCGATCGTGTCGGGCATGCCGGAACTCGCCACGTTGCTCGCCCAACTGAAACCGACGGCGACGCCAGCGTGGGCCGGCTCAGCCGAAGCAGCGCACCAGGCATATCTCGACTGGCGCAAGCCGCGCGCGATTCCTGGCGACGTGCAGATGGGCGAAGTCATCCAGCAACTTCGCGCACATCTGCCCGAGGACGCGATTCTCACGAACGGCGCGGGCAACTACGCGACCTGGCTGCATCGGCATTTCTCGTACCGGCATTTCCGCTCGCAGCTCGCACCGACGAACGGCGCGATGGGCTATGGCGTGCCGGCGGCCATCGCGGCGAAATCGATGTATCCGGACCGCGCGGTCGTCGCGCTCGCTGGCGACGGCTGCTTCATGATGGCCGCGCCGGAACTCGCGACGGCGATGCAGTACGACCTGCATGTGATTTTCATCGTCGTGAATAACAGCCACTTCGGCACGATCCGTATGCATCAGGAAAAGAACTATCCGAACCGCGTGCACGGCACCGGTCTGACGAATCCGGATTTCGTGGCGTTCGCGCGGTCGTTTGGCGCGCATGGTGAACTCGTCGAGCGGACGGAAGATTTTCTGCCCGCGCTCGGACGTGCGCAGGCGGCGAAGCGCGCTGCACTGATCGAGATTCGTCTGCCGCAGGAAGCAAGCACGCCGGGTGCAACGCTCGAGCAGATCCGCGAGCAGGGGCGGAAACTGCGCGGCGAAGCCTAGCCTGCGCGGCTGCATGAATTTGTACCGCGCCGCATCGCGTTATACCAAGCGATGCGGCCGGTGCCCGCCGCACGACACACCGCAAGATCTGCTTTCGAATTCCATTCCTCACATTACAATTTAATTGCAAATGGTTCTCATCCACAGTAGAGTGATGACCTCGTTAATCACGAAGTGTGGAGTTAGGGATGCTTAAGATCGTTGCGTTGATGTGTACCCTTGGTTTTTCCGGCGCCGTGCTGGCGGACGCAAAATGCGCCGCCCATCCGAAGGAAGAGTGGATCAAGGAGTCTGACGCCCGCGCGAAACTCGAGGCGGACGGCTACAAGATCAAGAAGTTCAAGGTCGACGGCAACTGCTATGAGATTTACGGCCACAACAAGGAAGGCAAGAAGGTCGAGATCTACTACGACACCAAAACGCTCGACGTCGTGAAGTCCGAGATCGACTGACGTCTCGCCTGTGGAACCTGTTTGGCGAGACCGGCAACGATGTGCATCGCGTGGCAGGTTACGTCGCGGTCGGGCTTGTTGCGTCGCGCATCGTGTGGGGCGTGATCGGCACGCCAAACGCCCGGTTTTCAACATGGTGGCCCGGGCGCGCGGAACTTGTCGCCTATCTGCGCGCGCTGCCTGCGGGCAAGCCCATTCATCCTGTATCGCACAATCCGCTCGGCGCACTGATGATCGTCGCGCTGTGGTCGCTCGTGCTCGCGCTGGGTCTGACTGGATGGATGATGCGGCTCGACGCCTTCTGGGGCGAAGACTGGCTCGAAAGTACTCACAGCGCGCTCGCCACGGCGCTCGAAGTCTGCGTGTGCGTGCACGTCGCTGCCGCTGTCGCGATGTGCCTCTATCTTCGTGAGAACCTGATCGGCGCGATGGTGACGGGCATCAAACGCCCGTGGCGTCGCGACCGGTGACCGCACGCCAGATCATCGAGCGCGTGAATGAAAAAGCCCCGCAATCGCGGGGCTCTTCCCTTACTACAACAAGCGTTGAGCTTACTTCCCGCCCACGCTTTGCAGCGTCGTCCACTTGCCGTCGACAACCTTGTACAGCGTGATGCCGCCGTTCTTCAGGTCACCCTTGCTGTCGTATGCGAGGTCTTTCGACGTCACAGCCGGCATCGACGTCTGCGCGAGCAGCGGCAGGTACTTTGCCGGATCCGTCGAGTTTGCCTTCTTCATTGCGTTGAACAGTGCCATCGCGCCGTCGTAAGCGTACGGCGAGTACGTCTGCACGTCCTCGTTGAAGCGCTTCTTGTACTTCGCGGTGTAGTCCTTGCCGCCCGGCATTTCTTCCAGCGGCAAGCCAGCCAGCGATGCCACCGTGCCGTTCGCCGAGTCACCCGCGATCTTCAGGAACGTGTCCGTCTTGACCATCTCGCCAGCCATCAGCGGCGACTTCATGCCAAGCGTCTTCATCTGCTTGACCATCGGGCCAGCTTGCGAATCCGCGCCGCCGTAGTAGATCAGATCCGGATTCGCGGCCTTCAGCTTCGTCAGAATTGCCTTGAAGTCGACAGCCTTGTCGTTCGTGAATTCACGCGTGACGATCGTTGCGCCCGATGCCTTCGCGGCCTTCTCGAACTGGTCAGCCAGACCCTGGCCGTATGCGGTGCGGTCGTCGACGATCGCGATCTTCTTCACGCCGAGCGACTTCACTGCGAACGTGCCGGCCACCGAACCTTGCTGCGTGTCGGAGGTCATCATGCGGAACGTCGTCTTGAAGCCTTGTTGCGTGTACTCAGGCGCGGTCGCCATTGCGATTTCCGGGATGCCTGCGTTCGCGTAGATGCGCGAGGCCGGAATCGTCGTGCCCGAGTTGAAGTGGCCGAGCATGCCCTTGATGCCGTCGTCGACGAGCTTCTGTGCAACCGTCGTGCCGGTGCGCGGGTCAGCCTGGTCGTCCGCCGAGTCGAGGACGAAATGAACCGGCTTGCCACCGATCACCGGCTTCGTCGCGTTCATATCTTCGACAGCCAGCGTGATGCCGTTCTGGAAGTCCTTACCGTAGTGGGCCTGAGCGCCCGTCATCGGACCGGCGAAGCCGATCTTCACATCTTCTGCCGTTTGTGCCTGTGCGGTCCCCGCCAGCGACATGACCGCGACGAGCGTCGCGCCTGCCAGCCCTTTCATCGTGTGCTGCATAGCTTCTCCTTGGTACCAGGTGTGAGTGGAGCGGCATCGGGGTCGCCGTGCCGCTTCCATTTTTTTGAATTGATCGTCGAGGTTCGCTCAGCCAATCGTCATCAAATTCGCATTGCCGCCTGCTGCTGCCGTATTTACGCTGACCGAACGTTCCGTCAACAGACGTTCAAGTGCGTAATCCTCATCGCCGCTTTCCAGCGCGCGTGCCGCCACGCCCTGCACCGATACGATCGGCCCCGGTCGTTTCGCGACTTCCTTCACCAGCGCGAGCAGTTCGTCGCTGTCGCCTTCGAAAAGCACTGCATCGAAAGTGGCCTCGGCGTTCTTCTTCACGCTCGCGTATTGCTTCAATCCTGCGGGCAACGCAGCAACCAGCTGCTCGCCTGCCGCGCCTTCGAAGAGCGCGCGGTTACCCGTCGCCAGCACCGCCGCGAACTGCGCGCGGGCGCCGCTTTGCGTCGACGGCACGCACAGCACCGTGCCGCGTGCACCGAGCGTGTACGTATTGCGCTCGCCGGTCGGTCCGGGCAGCACGGCTGTCGCGCCGGCCAGCACGTGTGACAGATAACCGTCGCAGCGCGCCGCGAGCGTAGCCTGACCTTCACCGATCAGCCAGTCGCGCAGTGCCGTCAACGCGGCAGCCGGATTGTCGCCGATTCCATCCACGTTTTGGGATGACTGCGGCGCATCCACCACAAGCGCCGCCGCCAGCGACTTCGGCAATCCCGCCGGACGCTTCGCCAGCAGGCGCTGCAGGTACAGCGCGCCGCCCGCCTTCGGACCCGTGCCCGACAGACCTTCACCACCGAACGGCTGCACACCTACCACCGCGCCGATCACGTTGCGGTTCACATAAATATTGCCGACATGCGCGCGGCCGATCACATGCGCGATCGTCTCGTCGATCCGCGTATGGACGCCGAGCGTGAGCCCGTAGCCCGTCGTGCGGATCTGATCGAGCAGTTTGTCCAGCGCGCTGCGGCGATAACGCACCACGTGCAGCACCGGGCCGAACACTTCGCGCTTCAGTTCGTCGATGCTGTCGAGTTCGATCAGCGTCGGCGGCACGAAGGTGCCCGCTGCGCAGCCTTCCGGCATCGGCAGCTGGACGACCTTGCGGCCCTTCTCGCGCATCGCGGCGATGTGCGCATCGATGCCGCGCTTCGCTTCGATGTCGATCACCGGGCCGACGTCGATCGACAGACGATCCGGATTGCCCATCGCGAGTTCGCCCATCGCGCCCGTCAACATTTCGAGCGTGCGATCAGCGACGTCGTCCTGCAGACAGAGAACGCGCAGCGCCGAACACCGTTGACCGGCCGAATCGAAAGACGACTGCAGCACATCGGCGACGACCTGCTCGGCAAGCGCCGACGAATCGACGATCATCGCGTTCTGGCCGCCGGTTTCGGCGATTAGCGGAATCGGCTTGCCGTCGGCGTCGAGGCGCGACGACAGCGTCTTGTTGATCAGACGCGCGACTTCGGTCGAGCCCGTGAACATGACTGCGCGCGTGCGGGCGTCTGCAACCAGCGCCGCGCCGACCGTTTCGCCATCGCCCGGCAGCAGTTGCACCGCGCCCGCCGGCACGCCGGCTTCGCGCAGGATGCGCACGGCTTGCGCGGCGATCAGCGGCGTCTGTTCGGCCGGCTTCGCGAGCACCGTGTTGCCGGCAGCCAGCGCCGCCGCAACCTGACCCATGAAAATCGCCAGCGGGAAATTCCACGGGCTGATACACACCACCGGACCGAGCGGGCGATGCGTGTCGTTCGAGAACTCGGTGCGGATCTGCGTCGAGTAATAGCGCAGGAAGTCGATCGCTTCGCGGATTTCCGCGACGGCGTTCGGCAGCGACTTGCCCGCTTCACGCACAACGAGACCCATCAACGTATGCATCTGCGCTTCGAGCAGATCGGCGGCGCGCGCGAGGCAATCGGCGCGCGCTTCGACGGGCGTCGCCTGCCAGATCGGCGCGGCGGCCACCGCGTGCGTGAGCGCGGCGCTCACGTGCTCCGAACTCGCTTCGACCACCGTGCCGACGAGGTCGCGCTGGTCAGCCGGATTGCGCACGTCGCGTGCGGCGCCATCGGTGATGTCGTTGTCGGCGAGCATCGGCGCGGCGCGCCACGGATGATGCGCACTCGCCAGCAACGCCGACGACAGCGACGCCAGACGATGTTCGTTCGACAGATCGAGGCCCATCGAATTGAGACGCTCGGCGCCGAACAGCTGACGCGGCAGCGGGATCTTCGCGTGCGGCGCGCCGAGCGGCGTGATCTTCGAGGCCTCATCGACCGGATCGGCGACGAGGTCCGCGATCGCGACGGTTTCATCGGCGATGCGGTTCACGAACGACGTATTCGCGCCGTTCTCCAGCAGACGGCGCACGAGATACGCGAGCAGCGTTTCGTGCGTACCGACCGGTGCGTACACGCGGCACGGACGGTTCAGCTTGTCGCGGCCGGTGACTTCTTCGTACAGCGGTTCGCCCATGCCATGCAGACACTGGAACTCATACTGACCCGGATAGTAGTTCTGACCGGCCAGGTGATAGATCGCCGACAGCGTGTGCGCGTTGTGCGTCGCGAACTGCGGATAGACGGCATCCGGCGCGCCAAGCAGCTTCTTCGCGCAGGCGAGATACGAGACGTCGGTGTAGATCTTGCGCGTGTACACCGGATAGCCTTCGAGGCCGTCCACCTGCGCACGCTTGATTTCGGTATCCCAGTACGCGCCCTTCACGAGGCGAACCATGATGCGGTGACGGCTGCGACGCGCCAGATCGACGACGTAGTCGATCACGAACGGGCAGCGCTTCTGGTACGCCTGAATTACAAAGCCGATGCCGTTCCAGCCGGCCAGCTCCGGATCGAAGCACAGCGCTTCGAGCAGATCGAGCGAGATTTCGAGGCGGTCGGCTTCTTCGGCGTCGATGTTCAGGCCGATGTCGTAGCGGCGCGCGAGGATCGCGAGCGAACGCACACGCGGCAGCAATTCGTTCATCGCGCGTTCCTGCTGCGAGCGCGAGTAGCGCGCGTGCAGCGCCGACAGCTTGATCGAAATGCCCGGGCCTTCGTAGATGCCACGGCCGCCCGCAGCCTTGCCGATCGCGTGGATCGCCTGCTCATAGGATGCGTAGTAGCGCTGCGCGTCGGCTTCGGTCGTCGCGGCTTCGCCGAGCATGTCGTACGAATAGCGGAAGCCGCGTGCTTCGAACTTGCGACTGTTGGCCAGCGCTTCGGAGATGTTCTCGCCGGTGACGAACTGCTCGCCCATCAGGCGCATCGCCATATCGACGCCCTTCCGGATCAGCGGCTCGCCGCCCTTGCCGATCAGACGCGTCAACGCCGACGACAAACCGGTTTCGCTATTGGTCGTCACGAGCTTGCCCGTGATCATCAAGCCCCAGGTTGCGGCATTCACGAACAGCGACGGCGCCTGCCCGACGTGCGATTTCCAGTCGCCCTTGCTGATCTTGTCGCGAATCAGCGCGTCGCGCGTGGCGCGATCGGGAATGCGTAGCAGCGCTTCGGCGAGGCACATCAGCGCGACGCCTTCCTGGCTCGACAGCGAGAATTCGTGGATCAGCCCTTCGACGCCGCCGCCACGGCTCTTGGAGCGCAGCGTTTCGACGAGCTTGCCGGCCATCGCCTGCACGTCGGCGGCGAGGTTTGCGGGCAGACGCGCCTGGCCCAGCAGGAACGGCACGCACTCCGGCTCCGGCCGACGATACGCCGCCGTGATCGCCGCACGCAGCACCGATTGCGGCTGCACGCTTTGCGCGAATTCGAGGAACGGATGCGAGGCGCCTTCTTCGTCCGATTCGACAGACGCGCCTTCGGCCAGATCGGCAGCGCCGTTCAGGCCCGACAGCTCGGCGGGCAACTGACCGTGCTCGATCTTCTCCAGATACGCGAAGATCGCCTGCTTGATCAGCCAGTGTGGCGTGCGCTCAAGGCGCGTGGCGGCATCTTTCAGCCGGGAACGGAGGAGATCGTCAACTTTGACGCCAAGGGTAGTGCTCGCCATGTTTCCTTCGAATGCCGATTGACTATCGGCGAAAGACTAGAAAGTTGGCGAATCGTACGCCTCCAATTAAAAAGGTGCAACCTTCTTCAGGCAAAGGTTGCACCCTCCGCAAACCCTTACAGAACGGGGGTTTTCGGCGGATCGAGGCGCGCCGGGTGCGTCCGGTTGCGATCGGTGTTTTCCCTGGCGCGATTCTTTTCGTCGATACCCTTATCGAATCGCGCGCCGCGCCGATATACAGATACACGCCGCAAAAAACAGGCGTAACGCTTACGGGGAAGGTGGCTGAAATGGAAAAGTGGATGGTGGTGGCCGGAATCTGGACGATGTGCGCGCTGTGTGCGGTGTTTTTTATCCGCGGCGCGTCATGCCCGGCGGCAAAACGGATGGAAGCGGCGCGTGTGAACGCGCGTAACGATCGGTCGGCCAAAAGCACGTCGTGAACGACATGCACGCCGGTGACGCGGGTTAGCGCCGGGTCATTGCGTCGGGGTGAAGTGGCTGCAGGAGTCGCCCGGCGAGACAAGCTGGTCGTGCAGACGACACAGCCGGCTCGCCGCGACGCTCGCGCCGAAACCCGAACTGAATACAGTGAGGCCTGGAATGCTCTGCTCGAGTGAATGCCGGTCGTCGGCACGGTGCCGGCATCCGGCGCAACACCGGCTCGCGTCGAGAAGCGCGGCGGTGTCTTCCGCGCCGCGCCCGACCGTCGAGGTGCCCTTCGAGTTCACGATCACTGCCCCAGGCTATTCCAGTACGATGCGAACACGTGCGCGGACAGCACGTAGCCGATGGCGATATTGACCGCAACGCCCGCCGTGAACGCGAGGAACGGTTTCATGCCGGTCGCGGTAAGCGAGCGCAGACGCGTCGTCAATCCGATGCTGAAGAAGCAGAAGATGAACGCCCACGTGCGCAGCGCGGTAATTGGCGCGACGAATTCCGGCGTGACGACCTTCCGGTAGTCCGCGAGCGAATAGTGGCTGGCGATCCACGTCACCAGCGCCGACGCAATCACAAAGCCGATCACGAACTTCGGAAAGCGCGCCCAGATTTCACCCGCGTCGGCCTTCGCCTTCACGCCGCTGTCTTCGGTTTCCCAGCGGGTTGTCGCGACGATCGCGAGCGCGAACGCCCAGATGCCGATCCAGATATCCCGGCCGACCACCTTCATCAGCGTGAATGCCTGCAGCGACGCTTCCGGCGCGCCGGCAATCGCGCCGCCCGCGCTCTTCGCCAGGTCGCCGTAAGCCTGCGCGGCCGCGATGCCCGCTGCGTCGGCGAATTCCGATGTGCCGATCCACGCGCCCGCGATGCCCGTCGAAAGCCCAAGTGAGCGCGACGCGAACGGCAGCACGAAGATCATCGCGATGGCCCACAGGATCACGAGCGTGATCGCCACCGAGGCATGCTCGCGCTTCGCGCGCACCGCGCCGGCGATCGCAATCGCCGCCGACACGCCGCACACCGCGCCGCCGACGCCAAGCACGGCGGCGAAACGCTTGTCGAGACCGAACGCCTTCGCCGCGAAGAAGATCACGAAGAACGTGACCAGCGAGACGATCGTCGCCTGGCCGACCGCAACCGGGCCGGCCCAGACGAGCAACGTGAACGGCAGCGTCGCGCCGAGCAGCACGATGCCGACCTTGATATAAAACTCGACGCGCAACCCGGCCGAGAACCATTCCGGCAGCCGGAACACGTTCGAGACAAGCAGACCGAGCGCGAGTGCAACCAGTGGCGGTTCGAGGTTGTACTTCGACGCGTTGATCCACGCGCCCAGCTCGAAGATCAGCACCGAGACGACGAACAGGATGAGAAACGACGGCAGGAAGTGCGCGACCTTCTGCTTCAACGCGGCGAGGCTGACGCTGAACAGCACGGCGAACACGGCGAACAGCGCGACGTAGTTCGGCAGATGCTTGACGAGATCCGCGCCGGCTGCGCTGACGCTCGACCATTTGGCCGGCGCGACGGCCAGCCACTTGATGCTGCCGCCGGACGCGAACAGCACCCACGCGATCACGATGACAAACAGGCCGATCCAGACGGCCCACCAGTCTTCGGTGGAAAAGAGACCGCCGCCACCGCGTGCGGTACGTTCGGAACGGTTCGCTGGTGCGGGCTGGGTGCCCGCCGGCAGGCTGTGGTTGGTATCGCTCATCGCAAAGCCCCGGAAGTTGAGGTGCTTCGGCGCGAAGGTTGGTCGGATTGATTATTGTGAATATTGCGCCGATCCGGCGAAATATAGTCGAGCAACCTCGAAAGCCGAAACGACCTTTCGCTCTATGGATATAACCGGAAGGGATTTGCCGCACGCCGTTGCGGTTCGCGGCTCGCGGCGCGGCGTCAGATGTCGAGCGGGTCGACTTCGAGGCTCCAGCGCAGCACGCCTTTCAGCGTGCGCAACATAGGTTGCCACGCGTGCAGCGTCGCCTGCAGCGCGCCGCGCGACGCGCTTTCGATCAGCAACTGCGCGCGATGCACGTGCATCACCTTGACGACGGTGAGCGGCACGGCGTCGTAGACGGTGACGCGCTCAGCCGCCGGAATCTGCGACAGCTGCGCTGCGGCTTGTTGCAGGAACGCCATCGCCGCTTCGAGCGTACGGCCTTCGGCGCGCAGCAACGCCTGATAGACGAATGGCGGCAGATGCGCATCGCGCCGCTCGCCAAGCTGCGACTTGGCGAAGCCGACGTAATCGTGGCGCGCCAGCGCGTGATACAGCGCGTGACGCGGGTAGCGCGTCTGCACCAACACTTCGCCCGGTAGACCCGCGCGCCCGGCACGCCCGCTGACCTGCATCAGCTGCGCGAAAAGCCGCTCGCTTGCGCGAAAATCGTGGGAAAAGAGCGCGGTATCCGCGTTGATCACCCCGACCAGCGACACACGCTGAAAATCGTGCCCCTTCGCGATCATCTGCGTGCCAACGAGGATATCGACTTCGCCCGCATGAACATCCGAGAACAGCGCCTGCGCGCTGCCCTTGCGGCGCGTGCTGTCGGCGTCGATGCGCAGCACGCGTGCGCCCGGCACCGCTTCAGCCAGCGTTTCTTCGACGCGCTGCGTGCCGCGTCCGAGCGGCGCGATATCAACGTTGCCGCAATCCGGACACGAACGCGGAATGCGCGATTCCCAGCCGCAGTGGTGGCAGCGCATCGCGCGCTCCGGCTTGTGCAGCACGACATACGCGCTGCAACGCGGACAGCCGGCGACCCAACCGCAGGCATCGCACGAAAGGACCGGTGCGTAGCCACGCCGGTTGAGAAACACGAGGCTCTGCTCGCCGCGTTCCAGACGCATCTTCAGCGCGGCGATCAGCGGGCCCGACAAGCCGTCGATCGACGCACGGCCACGGCGGTGTTCTTCTTCGAGATCGATCAGTTTGACCGTCGGCAGCACGGCGTCGGCAACCGCCCGGCGCGACAGCGTGAGCCGCGCGTAACGCCCCTGATCGGCCTGCCACCAGCTTTCGAGCGAAGGCGTCGCCGAACCGAGCACGACCGGAATGCCAAGCTGCTTCGCACGATAAATCGCGAGATCGCGCGCCGAATAGCGCAGCCCTTCCTGCTGCTTGTACGCAGGATCGTGCTCTTCATCGACGACGATCATCGCCAGCTTCGGCAGCGAAGCCAGCACGGCGAGCCGCGTGCCGAGCACGATGCGCGCGCGGCCGGCGTGAGCCGCGAACCAGTGTCGCGCGCGTTCGCCTTCGGCGAGGCCGCTGTGTAATGTGACGATCGCGCCGGCGTCGAGCGCCGCGAAGCGCGCGCGGAACGCCGCTTCGAACTGCGGCGTGAGATTGATTTCGGGGACGAGGACCAGCGCCTGCGCTTCCGGATCAGCCGCCAGGAGTTCAGCGAGCGCGCGTAGGTAAACTTCGGTCTTGCCGCTGCCGGTCACGCCGTGCAGCAGGAACGGCGCGAAGCCGTCGGCGTCACGGATGGATTCGACGGCGGCGGTCTGTTCGTCGGTGAGCTTCGGCAAGGCGGTCGCGGTTGCGTGGCGCGGCGTCGCCGCGCGCACGTCGGCGGCTTCGATCACCTCCAGCGCAACCCAGCCTTCCGCCTGCCACGCATCGAGCGTCGCGATTGCCTTCGGGTGCAGCGCGCGCGCATCGGCGGCGAGGAGCGAACCGGCTTCCACGAGCGCATCGGCGAGACGCCGCAGCGCGATTGCGCGCACCGGCAGCGCGTCAGGCAGTGCTTCGCGGCCGGTCGGCAACAGACGATAGCGCTCCTCCGGCGCGAGCAGCCGCGCCCAGCGCGACGCATCGCGAAGCGCCTGCGGCAGACCGGGCAGCGCCACTTCGCCGATTCCACGCTGGTAGTAGTCGGCGGCGAACGCCGCCAGCCTGAGCCACGCTTCGGATAGCGGCGGGCACGCCGTACAGATCGCGTTGACCGTGCGCAACCGGTCGGCGGGCACGTCGCTGCGATCGCTGACTTCGCACACCAGCCCGACCGTAACGCGTTTGCCGAACGGTACGCTCACGAGCGTGCCGGGCACCGGCGACGGCTCGACGTCGCACCGGTAGTCGAAGAGCGTCGGGAGCGGGTGATCAAGCGCGACGCGGACAAAAACTGCGCTCACGCCGCATCCGCCGCGTAAAACGGGCCAAATCGCGAACCCCTGTGAGTCGCCATCGACGCGCCGAAGTTAAAGTAAAACCTCACTTTCGACGCCAAGCTTTGGATTCTGCTGAAGAATTGCAATCCGTCCGCATGCCCTGTGGATAACTTTGTTGAGAACTCTGCTTTGCCGGCACGAAAATGGCGTCGCGCCGTCGTTCTGTGGGCTGCCGCACATATCTCGAATAACCGCTGAAAGCCTTGCCAGTCAAGGCACAGACCAGATGCGCACACAACTTGCAAGCACCAATCAGCGATGCAACCCTCTACCGCGCCGCAGCGAGGCAAATGTGCATAAGTCAAGTCTTGACAACTGCAGGAAGGCCGCGCGGCGGCCCCGCCCACCGCGTCCTACCCTTAGAGCGAGAGCCCACTTCATCGCACTGCAACAAAAAATTCACGCTGGCAACGTCACGCTGACACACTGCCCGCGCGAATAGCACGGCTGTGCCGATGCACTTCGTCGACCAGTTCAGCGACGTTCTCCGGCGGCGTGAACTGCGAGATACCGTGACCCAGATTGAAGACGTGGCCGGGATGATTGCCGAAGCTGTCGAGCACGGCGCGCGCTTCCATCCGGATCGCCGACGGCGACGCGAACAGCACCGACGGATCGATATTGCCCTGCAACGCCACCTTGTCGCCGACGCGCTCACGCGCCTTCGCCAGATTCACCGTCCAGTCGAGGCCGACTGCGTCGACGCCCGTCGCGGCAATTTCTTCGAGCCACAGCCCGCCGCCTTTCGTGAACGTGATGACCGGCACTTTCACCCCGTCGTGCTCGCGCTTGAGCTGCGCGACCACCTGCTGGATGTAGTGCAGCGAGAAACGCTGATAGATACCGTCGGCGAGCGCACCGCCCCATGTGTCGAAAATCATCACGGCCTGCGCGCCCGCTTCGATCTGCGCGTTCAGATACGCGGCGACCGCTTTCGCGTTCACATCGAGGATGCGGTGCATCAGATCAGGACGGGCGTACAGCATCGACTTCACCGTGCGGAAGTCGGCCGAACCGCCGCCTTCGACCATGTAGCACGCGAGCGTCCACGGGCTGCCCGAAAAGCCGATCAGCGGCACGCGCTGACGGCCCTGGGCATCGATCAGCGAGCGTCGGATCTGGCTCACGGCGTCCGTCACGTAGCGCAGCGTGGCGTCGATATCCGGCACCGCGAGACGCGCGATGTCATCTTCCGTGCGCACCGGGCGCGCGAACTTCGGACCCTCGCCGGTCTGGAACTCGAGGCCGAGACCCATGGCGTCGGGAATCGTCAGGATGTCGGAGAAGAGGATCGCGGCGTCGAGCGGATAACGGTCGAGCGGCTGCAACGTGACTTCCGTGGCGTAGTCGGGGTTCTTCGCGAGACCGAGGAAGCTGCCCGCACGGCCGCGCGTCGCGTTGTATTCCGGCAGATAGCGACCCGCCTGACGCATCAGCCAGATCGGCGTGTATTCGGTCGGCTGGCGCAGGAGCGCGCGCAGGAAAGTGTCGTTCAGAAGAGTATTGACCACGTTGCGGGCGACTGGAGGCAAAGGGGCATTTTACCGGACGATGCCCCCGGCATCGCGCTGGATGCTGTGAATAAACATGGCTGTCTGTTGCGCTCGCCCAGCGACGCGCGCAGGAATGCGCCGCGGTTCCGCTGCGCGGCTGCGATCTTATCAAGCCGGGTTTGCCGGGCTATCATCAGCGACCTTGCACGCTTTTACCTTCCAATAACAGACAAACGAAGGAGACTCGATGAAGAAAACCGCCCTCGCATGGTTTGGCACGCTGCTTTGCGCCGGCGCGATGAGCGCTGTGAGCGTTGCGACCACCGCATCCGCCCAGACAAACAGCGCTGCGCCCAGCGCCGCAGCCAGTGCACCCGCTTCACGCCTCGACGAAATCGTCGCGCGCGGCACGCTGCGTGCCTGCACGACCGGCGACTACAAACCCTATTCGTTCTACAAGCCGGACGGCCAGTTCGAAGGCATCGACATCGATATGGCCGAGTCGCTCTCGCGTTCGCTCGGCGTAAAGGCGGAATTCGTGAAGACGTCGTGGTCGAACCTGATGAACGACTTCGTCGCGAAATGCGATGTCGCGATCGGCGGCGTGTCGACGACACTCGACCGGCAAAAGCGCGCGTTTTTCACCGAGGCCTACATGATCGACGGCAAGACGCCGATCGTTCGCTGCGATGACGTCAACAAGTATCAGACCGTCGCGCAGATCGACCAGCCGTCGACACGCGTGATCGTCAATCCGGGCGGCACCAATGAGCGGTTCGCGAAGCAGTTCTTTCCGCATGCGAACGTGACCGTCTATCCGGACAACGTGACTGTGTTCAAACAGATTCTGGCCGGCAAGGCGGACGTGATGGTCACCGACGCATCCGAAACCTTGCTGCAGCAAAAGCTGAATCCAGGCCTGTGCTCGGTGCATCCGGACAAACCGTTCCAGTATGGTGAAAAAGCGTGGATGGTGCCGCGCGGCGACGTCGTATTCCAGCAGTACGTCGACCAGTGGCTGCATCTTTCGCGCGCGTCCGGTGAATACCAGGCCATTCAGGACAAGTGGTTGAAGTAGGTTTGTCGCGGCGGCATGTCGGTGGATCGCGCGTGAAGCTTTGCGCGATTCACCGTCGCCCGCCCGGAGGCATCGACGGCATCGGCGGGGCGGGCGAATCCGTGCGATGCGTCGCGCCGAGGATGCGACTGTGCGCGACTTTCAGGCATAGATCCATCGCGACGTCGAGCCCGGCCGCCTCCGCATGTTCGGCGGCGGCATAGTTGATCACGCCCATCTGCATCCACAGTGAACGGGTGTTGATCCGCACAGCCTCATCCGCGATGGGCAATACCTCTTCGGAGCGACGAAACACATTCACCATATCGATTGACACGCCTTCGGCCGCAAGCGAAGCCGCCGCATCGGTCAGCGTCGCGAAGCACCGCTCGCCGAGCACGCCTGCCGTATCGTTCGACCAGGCCGGGTTGACCGGCACGATCCTGTAACCGTGCGACTTCATATAGGCCGAGACGACATAGCTCGGCCGGTGCGCCCGATTCGACAGCCCGACGACGGCAATCACACGATCACGCTCGAGCATGCGCTGCAATCTGGCGTATTCGTTCATCTGAGTGTTCCGGTGATGAGGCGGCAACAGTAACCCCTGACGAATGGCCCGCTGCCGGGACGTTAAGTGATCGCGCGCGATTTCGGATGCCGGGAAATCCCCGGCTCCCAATGCGCGATAAAAAGGCGCAGTATGGGCAACAGATAGCGTCGCTGAAATTATCCGGGAACCAGGATTTACTACCGGTAAAAACGACGTTTAAAACCATCCCGATCGGCAAAAAGACCCGCAAAGCCTTATCTGGCGGGCGTTACAACCTGAAACACTTTGTTACCGCGCTAGCAGGCTTATTCGCCCACAATGCCCTTCAACGGTTTCAACACGGATGTGGCTGAGTGCGTAGTGTGAGCGGATACGATGCACTGTGCCGGTCGGCTTTGCCGAAGCCCTGACAAGGGGCATCCCTGCTGGGACCGTGGTCGGCGCTGAGTGCGCCGTCCCAGTAGGTTCCTTCATTGGTCTCCTCGCGCTAACCCCGTAGCGTGTGGTTTTTAGCGGGCTCCAGGCCCGCTTTTTTTTCGTCTGG
Source organism: Paraburkholderia sp. GAS334 (assembly GCF_050436625.1). NCBI lineage: Bacteria > Pseudomonadati > Pseudomonadota > Betaproteobacteria > Burkholderiales > Burkholderiaceae > Paraburkholderia > Paraburkholderia sp. GAS334. The sequence continues at coordinate 37,636 of NZ_JBNDMO010000020.1, forward strand.
CCAAACGTTTGCCTCCGCTGTAGCGCGGGTATCTGCAGACGTTTGTGCTATCAAAGAGCGGCTTCAGAAAAAGCGTCGCGCGCGATTCTGCGCGACGCTTTTTTTGCGTTCAGATCACGCGGTTTTCTGCTCCGTGATCTTCAGTTCGTTGATCATCTGTTCGCGCATCACGAACTTCTGGACCTTGCCGGTCACCGTCATCGGAAGTTCGTCGACGAAGCGGATGTGCTTCGGCACCTTGTAGTGCGCGATCTGTCCGCTGCAAAACGCCTGTATGTCTTCCGCCGTTGCCTGCTCGCCCTGACGCAGTACGATCCACGCGCAAACTTCCTCGCCGTACTTTGCATCGGGCACGCCGAACACCTGCACGCTCTGGATCTTCGGATGACGGAACAGGAATTCCTCGATTTCACGCGGATAGATGTTCTCGCCGCCGCGAATCAGCATGTCCTTCAGGCGGCCAACGATGTTGCAGTAGCCTTCGGCGTCGAGCGTCGCGAGATCGCCCGTGTGCATCCAGCCGTCGACAATGCTTTCGTGCGTTCTGGCTTCGTCGCCCCAGTAGCCTTGCATGACCGAGTAGCCCTTTGTGCACAACTCACCCGTTTCGCCGACTGGGACAACGTTGCCGAGCGCATCGACCAGCTTCACCTCGAGATGCGGCTGGATCCGGCCGACGGTTGTCGTGCGCTTGTCGAGCGGATCAGTCGTGGAACTCTGAAATGAGACGGGACTCGTTTCCGTCATGCCGTAGGCGATCGTGATTTCGGCGAGATGCATTTTCGATACGACCTTCTTCATCGTCTCGATCGGACACGGCGAGCCGGCCATGATGCCCGTGCGCAGACGGCTCAGATCGAAGCTCGCAAAATCCGGATGATCGAGTTCTGCGATGAACATCGTCGGCACGCCGTGGAGCGCCGTGCATTGCTCTTCGGCGACGGCGGCGAGCGTAGCGGCCGGATCGAATGCTTCGCCGGGGAATACCATGTTCGCGCCGACCGACACGCACGCGAGCACAGCCAGCACCATGCCGAAGCAGTGATACAGCGGCACCGGGATGCACAGGCCGTCCTGCTCGGTGAGCCGCATCGCCATGGCGATATAGCGCGCGTTGTTGACCACATTGCGGTGCGTGAGCGTCGCGCCCTTCGGGTTGCCGGTCGTGCCGCTCGTGAACTGGATGTTGATCGGCTCGTGCGCCGATAGCGTGGCGCCAATCGAGTCGAGTTTCGCTGTGTCGAGCGTCACACGGCCCTGCTCGATGACGTCGGAGAACGTCAGCATGCCGGGCGTTTCCGTGTCGCACATGCGGATCACAAAGCGCAGATCCGGCAGGCGCGCGGCGCGCAGTTCACCGGGCGCGCACGTGGCGAGTTCCGGTGCCAGCTCCTGCAGCATCTCCAGATACATCGACGTTTTGAAGCTGTGCGCCGAGATGATCGCCTTGCAACCGACCTTGTTCAGCGCGTACTCCAGCTCAGCCAGCCGATAGGCCGGATTGATATTGACGAGTACTGCGCCGATGCGGGCTGTCGCGAACTGCGTCAGCAGCCATTCGACACGATTCGGTGACCAGATCCCAACGCGGTCGCCCTTTCCGATTCCAAGCGCAAGAAGGCCGGCGGCGAGCACATCGACTTCGTCAGAGAACTCTTTCCACGTCCAGCGGATGCCCTGCTCGCGAAACACGACGGCGGAACGATCAGGGAAGCGCTGCGCAGTGTCCAGCAGAAACTGGCCGACGGTTGCCTCGCTCAGCGGTATCTCTGTCGAGCCGCGAACGTACGAGAGGCCGTCCTTCGGCTCGATGAGGCCGCCCTCGCCTCCGGTCTGGCTTGTCATGGTGTCTGTCTCCTGGGCGAAGCGTCGTCGCCCGATTGAAATATATTTGAAACCGATTGTGCCACCGGCGTGTGACCGCGCGGCATCAAGTGTTACCCGCAGCTTCGGCTTTGGCCTTTACTTTGGCGTCCCACCCGTGATTCTGCTGACCTTTCCGTAAACGTCAAGTGAAGGACAAAAAAAAGCAGCCGCGAAGGGCTGCTTTTTCTTTTCTACTCTGCCGCGTTCTGCCGCGTCGCGATCAGTGCTGACCGCGCAGCTTGCGCAGACGCTGGATCGCAGCGAGTTGAGCCGTCGCGTACGCGAGTTCCGCTTGCGCGGTGGCGTACTCGAGGTTCGAACCCGTGTTTTGCAGCGCCTCTTCAGCACGCTTGCGCGCTTCTTCGGCCTTGGCTTCGTCGAGATCCTTGCCGCGGATCGCCGTGTCGGCCAGAACCGTCACCGCGCCCGGCTGGACTTCGAGGATGCCGCCGGCGACGAACACAAACTCTTCTTCGCCGTTTTCCACTTCGATGCGCACCGCACCCGGACGAATCCGCGTGATGAGCGGCGTGTGGCCCGGCAGAATGCCCAGTTCACCCGCTTCGCCCGGCAGCGCGACGAATTTCGCCTGACCCGAGAAGATCTGCTCTTCCGCGCTGACGACGTCTACTTTGATAGTTGCCATGGTGTCGATTCCTGGTTGAGCGTGATGCGTTCGGCGCGGCTTTTACCCTGATGCCCGCAAAACCCGCGCCTCGTTGCCTGCACTCAAGCCTTACTGGATCTTCTTGGCCTTTTCGAAGGCTTCGTCGATCGTGCCGACCATGTAGAACGCCTGCTCCGGCAGATGATCGCACTCACCTTCGACGATCATCTTGAAGCCGCGGATCGTTTCCTTCAACGGCACGTACTTGCCCGGCGAACCCGTGAACACTTCCGCGACGTGGAACGGCTGCGACAGGAAACGCTGGATCTTACGAGCGCGCGCGACCGACAGCTTGTCTTCCGGCGACAGTTCGTCCATACCCAGAATCGCGATAATGTCGCGCAGCTCCTTGTAGCGCTGCAGCGTTTGCTGCACGCCGCGCGTGATCGAGTAGTGCTCTTCGCCGATCACGTTCGGGTCGATCTGACGCGAGGTCGAATCGAGCGGGTCCACTGCCGGGTAGATACCCAGCGAAGCGATGTCACGCGACAACACAACCGTTGCGTCCAGGTGGCCGAAGGTCGTAGCCGGCGACGGGTCGGTCAAGTCATCCGCAGGGACGTACACGGCCTGCACCGACGTGATCGAGCCAGTCTTGGTCGACGTAATACGCTCTTGCAGCTTGCCCATTTCTTCAGCGAGCGTAGGCTGATAGCCCACTGCCGACGGCATACGGCCAAGCAGTGCCGACACTTCCGTGCCAGCCAGCGTGAAACGGTAGATGTTGTCGACGAAGAACAGCACGTCGAGGCCTTCGTCACGGAAGTGCTCGGCCATCGTCAGCCCGGTCAGCGCGACGCGCAGACGGTTGCCCGGCGGCTCGTTCATCTGGCCGTACACCAGCGCGACCTTGTCGAGAACGTTCGAGTCCTTCATTTCGTGATAGAAGTCGTTCCCTTCGCGGGTACGCTCGCCAACACCCGCGAACACGGAATAACCGCCGTGTTCCTTCGCGATGTTGTTGATCAGTTCCATCATGTTCACGGTCTTGCCCACACCGGCGCCACCGAACAGGCCAACCTTACCGCCCTTTGCGAACGGGCAGATCAGATCGATAACCTTGATGCCGGTTTCGAGCAGTTCCGTCGACGGCGACAGTTCGTCGAACGCCGGCGCCTTCTGGTGAATACCGCGCGTCACGTCCGAGCTGATCGGACCGGCTTCGTCGATCGGACGGCCGAGCACGTCCATGATCCGGCCGAGGGTCGGCTTGCCGACCGGCACGCTGATCGGCTTGCCGGTGTTCTTCACCACCGTACCGCGGCGCAGGCCGTCCGATGCACCCAGACAGATGGTACGAACGACGCCGTCGCCCAGCTGTTGCTGGACTTCGAGGGTCAGTTCCGAACCTTCGAGAATGAGCGCGTCGTAAATCTTCGGCATATCCGTACGCGGGAATTCCACGTCGATCACGGCGCCGATGCACTGTACGATCTTGCCTTCTACCAAAGCAGTAGTACTCATCGCTTTTCCTTTAGATACTCAATTCTTCACTCGCGCAAAGGCGCAGTGGTGGGATTCGCCCGGCGACCGTTTTACGGTCAGACCGCTGCGGCGCCACCGACGATTTCCGACAGTTCTTTCGTGATCGCGGCCTGCCGGCTCTTGTTGTACACAAGCTGCAGTTCGTTGATGACCGTCTTCGCGTTGTCCGAAGCGGCCTTCATCGCGACCATCCGTGCCGACTGCTCCGATGCCATGTTTTCCGCGACGGCCTGGTAGACCAGCGCTTCGACATAACGCACCAGCAGTTCGTCCACCACTGCCTGCGCGTCCGGCTCGTAGATGTAGTCCCACGCAGTCTTCGGCGTGGCGCTTTCACCGCCCTCGTCCTTGCGCTCGAAGTCTTCTGCCGACAGCGGCAGCAGTTGCTCGATCACCGGCTCCTGCTTCATCGTGTTGATGAAGCGCGTGTACGCGAGGTACACCGCCGAAATCTTGCCTTCCGAGTACAGATCGAGCTGCACCTTCACCGCGCCGATCAGCTTTTCGAGGTGCGGCGTGTCGCCCAGATGGACAACATTCGACACCACGTTTGCACGCAGACGGTTCAGGAAACCAAGACCCTTGGTACCAATCGCCGTCGCTTCGATCGACTTGCCGGCGGCTTCGAGCTCCTTGAACTTCTGGAGCGAAGCGCGCAGCACGTTCGTGTTCATACCACCGCACAAGCCCTTATCGGTCGTGACAAGGATGATGCCTGCCGTCTTCGCGCCGTCGTTCGACACCATGAACGGGTGACGATACTCGGGGTTCGCACGGCTCATGTGCGCAGCGATGTCGCGGACCTTGTCGGCGTATGGGCGAGCAGCGCGCATGCGCTCTTGAGCGCGGCGCATCTTCGATGCGGCCACCATCTCCATCGCTTTCGTGATCTTGCGCGTGTTTTGCACGCTCTTGATCTTGCCGCGAATTTCCTTCATTCCAGCCATTGCTTGCTCCTTGTCGGCCCGAGTTAGCGCTTTAGCGCTTACTCGGGTCCCATGCAAAGCGATCGAAGCAGCGCGGGTTCAGTTGCCTGCGGCCCGCGCCGCTTCAAAGGTCCGTTTATGCCTTGCGGGTCACTCGCGGATCAGTAAGCGCCGGACTTCTTGAAGTCCTTGAGGGCCGTATGCAGCAGGCCTTCGTCGTCCTTCGAGAGTTCCTTGGTGTCTTCGACGCGCTTGATCAGGTCAGCGTGCTTCGTCTTCAGGTATTCACGCAGGCCCTTTTCGAACGGCAGCACTTGCGCGACTTCCAGATCGTCAAGGTAGCCGTTGTTCGCAGCGAACAGCGCGATTGCCAGTTCCCAGACCTGCAGCGGCTGATACTGCGGCTGCTTCAGCAGTTCCGTCACGCGGCGGCCGCGTTCCAGCTGCTTGCGGGTGGCTTCGTCGAGGTCCGATGCAAACTGCGCGAATGCTGCGAGTTCACGGTACTGTGCCAGGTCGGTACGGATACCGCCCGACAGCTTCTTCACAACCTTCGTCTGAGCCGCACCACCGACGCGCGACACCGACACGCCGGCGTTAATTGCCGGGCGGATACCTGCGTTGAAGAGGTCGGTTTCCAGGAAGATCTGGCCGTCGGTAATCGAGATCACGTTCGTCGGAACGAATGCGGTCACGTCGCCTGCCTGCGTTTCAATGACCGGCAGTGCCGTCAGCGAACCGCTCTTGCCCTTCACTTCACCGTTCGTGAACTTCTCGACGTAGTCTTCCGACACGCGAGCAGCGCGCTCCAGCAGACGCGAGTGCAGATAGAACACGTCACCCGGATAAGCTTCACGGCCCGGCGGGCGGCGCAGCAGCAGCGAGATCTGGCGGTATGCCCAGGCCTGCTTGGTCAAATCGTCATAAACGATCAGTGCATCTTGACCGCGATCGCGGAAGTATTCGCCCATCGTGCAGCCGGCGTACGGTGCGAGGTATTGCATCGCAGCCGATTCCGAAGCCGAAGCCGCGACGACGATCGTGTATTCCATCGCGCCGGTTTCTTCGAGCTTGCGCACGACGTTCATGATCGACGAAGCCTTCTGGCCGATCGCAACGTAGATACAGAAGAGGTTCTTGCCCTTCTGGTTGATGATCGCGTCGACAGCAACTGCGGTCTTGCCGCACTGACGGTCGCCGATGATCAGCTCACGCTGGCCACGGCCAACCGGCACCATCGCGTCGATCGACTTCAGACCGGTCTGGACCGGTTCCGAAACCGACTTACGCCAGATCACGCCCGGAGCAATCTTTTCGATTGCGTCGGTCTTCTTTGCGTTGATCGGACCCTTGCCGTCGATCGGGTTGCCGAGCGCATCGACCACGCGACCGAGCAGTTCCGGACCCACCGGCACTTCGAGAATGCGGCCCGTCGTCTTGACGACGTCGCCTTCCGAAATGTGTTCGTATTCACCCAGAATCACGGCGCCGACCGAGTCACGCTCGAGGTTCAGCGCGAGACCGAAGGTGTTGCCCGGGAATTCGAGCATTTCGCCCTGCATCACTTCCGACAGGCCGTGGATACGCACGATACCGTCGGTCACGGAGATCACGGTGCCCTGGTTGCGAACGTCTGCGCTCGCTTCAAGGCCCTGGATCCGGCTCTTGATCAGCTCGCTGATCTCAGAGGGATTGAGTTGCATTATTCGCTCCTGATAGTCAATTCTGTTGCGTGCCAGCCGCTTAAGCGCTCAAAGGCGCAATCAGGCGGTCAGAGCCGTCTGCATGCTGGCGAGCCGCGCGCGGACCGAGGTATCGAGCACTTCGTCGCCGACCGTCACACGTACGCCGCCGATCAGCGACGGGTCGATTTCAACCGTCGGCTTTAGCTTTCGCTTGAACTTGCGTTCGAGACTTGCGACGAGGTCGTTCAACTGTGCGCCTTCGAGCGGAAATGCGCTGACAATCAGCACATCGGCCGCCCCTTCGTGGGCGTTTTTCAGCGCTTCGAACTGCGTGGCGATTTCCGGCAACAGCGTCAGACGATGATTGTCGACCAGCATCTGCACCAGATTCTTCGCCTGCGCGTTGTCCTTCAGCGGCGACTTCACCGCGGACAGCAGCAGTTCGCTGACCTGTGCGCGGCTTACTTTCGGGCTCGTAGCGACCGACAGCACTTCGGGCAGACGCGCAACCTGTGCCAGCTCCTGCACGAGATTGGACCACGCGGCCGTGTCACCAGCTTCGGCCACGCCAAACAGCGCTTCTGCGTACGGACGGGCGATGGTTGCAAGTTCGGCCATGATCAGAGCTCGGCTTTCAGTTGATTCAGCAGGTCAGCGTGAGCTGCCTGGTCGACTTCGCGCTTCAGGATCTGCTCGGCGCCCTTCACAGCCAGTGCGGCGACTTCGCCACGCAGCGTTTCACGGGCCTTCACGACTTGCTGCTCGGCATCAGCCCTGGCCTGCGCAACGATGCGGGCGGCTTCTGCCTGGGCCTGTGCCTTGATTTCGTCTGCGACTGATACTGCGCGCTTTTCGGCGTCAGCGATACGTTGCTGACCATCGTTGCGTGCCTGTGCCAGTTCCTGATCGACGCGCTTGTGAGCGGCTTCGAGTTCCGCCTTGCCCTTTTCAGCGGCAGACAGACCTTCGGCGATCTTCTTCGAGCGCTCGTCGAGGGCGTTGACCAACGGCGGCCACACGAACTTCATCGTGAACCACGCGAGGATCAGGAACACGACCATTTGCGCAAACAGGGTTGCGTTGAGATTCACGGTGTTTCCTTAAACGTTGCTATGTCGGAAATTGAAACGGTAAGGCGCTCATCGATTCTGTCGTCGATCAGCGCCCAGGTAACCCGTTCCGCCCTGCGCCCTTATCCGTTATAGATCAGGCGCAAACTTCCGAGGAACCTCAGCCTGCCAGCTTCGACAGCAGCGGGTTCGCGAACGCAAACAGCATTGCCACACCAACGCCAATCAGGAACGCCGCATCGATCAGACCAGCCAGCAGGAACATCTTGGTTTGCAGCGGGTTCATCAGTTCCGGCTGGCGCGCACATGCTTCGATGTACTTGCCGCCCATCAGGCCGATACCGATACAGGCGCCGATTGCACCCAGGCCGATGATGATGCCGATACCGATGGCGGTCAGACCCTGGATGTTGGCGATGAAAGCTTGCATGATCACTCCTTTGTGAAAAGTCTTTTTGGAACTGGGATTTAATGAAACAAAACTAAAGCAATTCTTTTAATCGACGCACCACGTTAGTGGGTGTCGTGAGCCTGGCCGATGTACACCAGCGTCAGCATCATGAAAATGAACGCTTGCAGCAGAACGATCAGAATGTGGAAGATCGCCCACACCGTACCTGCGATCACGTGGCCGATGAAGCCGAGTACCGAGGCGTCCGCGCCGAAACCCCACATGCTGCCGAGCAGGGCAATCAGCAGGAACAGCAGTTCGCCGGCGTACATGTTGCCGAACAGCCGCATGCCGAGCGAAACCGTTTTCGCGACGAACTCGATGATGTTCAGTGCCAGGTTGGGAATCCACAGCAGCGGATGCGCACCGAACGGCGCGGACAGCAGTTCGTGCACGAAGCCGCCGGCGCCCTTGATCTTGAAGTTGTAGTAAATCATCAGCGCGAACACGCCGAGCGCGATGCCGAGCGTGCCGTTCAGGTCGGCGGTCGGCACGATGCGGTGGTGCGGGATGACTTCCGACAGGCCCAGCCAGCCGATCACGCGGCCCGGCAGGTCAACGGGGATAAAGTCGAGCGAGTTCATCAGCGCGACCCAGACGAACACGGTCAGCGCGAGCGGTGCGATGAAGGTACGCGAGCCGTGGATCATCGACTTCGATTGATCTTCGACCATTTCGACCAGCATTTCGATTGCGCACTGGAAACGGCCGGGAACACCGGGCGTCGCCTTGCGGGCGGCGAAATGCAGGATCAGGATCGTGGCCAGACCGCAGACGATCGACCAGAACAGGGTGTCCAGATTCCAGACGTGAATGTCGAAAATCGACGTCTGGTGTGCGGTTGAAAGATTCTGCAAGTGGTGCGCGATGTACTCGGACGGATCCAGAGCGCGCGTGCCTTCGCTAGCTGCCATATCGTTAATGCCACCCAAATTGTCGAAAATCTTTCCAGGCTGTTCCCGCCGCAATGCGCTATTGCGGGAACACGCCGGCGCGGATCCGTGTCGAACCCGCCTGTCTGTTGCTGACGCCGCGCGCCAGCCTTGTGTTCATTGCCTCACCGCCAGGCGAGTGCGATCCAGTACGTCTTGAGGGCGATGAGGTAGGTCACGAGCAGCGGAACCCAGCGTACGTCGTGATACCAGAACGCGATGGCTACAAACATCGCAATTGTCGCCCCCATCTTGAGCGCTTCGCCGATCATCCAGCTCATCGCGGTTTCGGCGCCGCTCAATGTTCTCAGACGTGCCGCGAACATCGCGCTCGGCACCCAGCAGATCGCTCCCCCCAGGAACGCGGACAGCGCAGCATCACCCGGCGGCTTGTAAAACAGCCACCACAGTAGCGTTGCTCCCAGGGACAAAACCATTTGCGCTGCCACGACCCGGAAGGGCGTAACGCGCGATGGACGACTCACATTCGGACCAAACAGCTTTTCAGCTTCAGTCCGCGTAAGCGGAACGACATTGTTATCTTGCTGCTCGACATCCCACGCTTCGTTTTGCGTTGCGTGCTGCCCCGTGGACTCACCGGAAACAGACTGCGCTACGCGGTGTTCGTCGTGCCCTTCGTGGGGCGCCTGATCCGACGATTGAGCCGCCATTGCAGTGTTCCGTAAAGTCTTGTTCAGCCCGCGAGCTTACGCACCGCTTACGGGGTTGCCTGGCAAATAAATCCGGGCGATTGTAAGCGATAGTTGCAGGCAATTCAAGACTTTACGTCGACCAATAACCTGCATGAAACGCGCCTTCATCATGCGGGAAACGGTTGTCTACAGCGGGAGACGCGGCAACTGTAAGGCGGTCGGGCCATGCCCGGATCATACCGGTCCAGAGCACCCAGATGCAGCCTTTTATGCCACCGTTCGCTGCTGTAGCACCCGTGTCATAAATGCAACAGAAGGGTGGCTCCAATCACTCCACCGATGATCCAGAAGGGTATCGAGAAAAGGTGAAATTGCAGCCACATGCCGCGCTCGTTTGAAAGGCGCACGGCAATCAGGTTAGCCAGCGATCCGATCGCGATGCCAAAGCCGCCGACGCTGACGCCGAACGCCAGCGCGCGCCAGTCTTTCGTGAATTCGGCGAGCATGATCGCAGCTGGAACGTTACTGATACCCTGCGACAGGATCGCGCCGGCCGCGTAGGCGCGCAATGGCGAGCCGATCCCGAGGCGGCCGGTGATCTCATGTACCCACGGCAGCGCCGCGACGCTTCGCAGCACGATGAACATGAACACGAAGATCAGCAGCAGCAGCCAGTCGATCTTCAGCACGATCTGACGACGCCACAGCAGGAAGCCCAGTCCGACGCCCGCGAGGCCGATCGCGGCGCGATGCGCATCTGCCAGCAGCACAAACGCGACGAAGAGCACCGCCGCGACGCCGACGAGTGGCCGGTCGACGGCATGTGGCTCCACGTCCTTCGAGAGATCGAGCGGTTTGCGCCGAAAAAAGATGGCAGTCACCAGATACAGCACGACCATCAGTGCAGCACAGAGCGGCGCCAGCGCCCATACGAAGCCGCCGAACGAAACGCCGCTCGTCTGCCAGAGAAACAGGTTCTGCGGATTGCCGAGCGGCGTCAGGATTGAACCCGCGTTGACCGCGAGTGCGATGAAAATCACAAGGCGCTTGAGCGGCAATGGCGTCAGTTTGTGCAGCGATAACGCGAGCGGCACGACGACAAATAGCGCGACGTCATTGGTGAGCAGCGTCGAGAGCGCCGCAGCGAGACCGACCATCAGATACGCGAGACCACGCTCCGAATGAATGCGATGCACGACACGGTGCGCCATCCACATCAGGAATCCTGATAATTCGACGGCCTTCGTCAGAATCAGAAGTCCGGCGAGCGTCAGCACGGTTTGCCAGTCGATCAGCGAAAGCAGCGACGCCCATGGCCGTGGATGCAGGTACTGCAAGGCGACCAGCGCGACAACAAGAACCGACAGCACCGGCTCTTTCGTCGCGAACGCGAATATTTCACGGACGATGCTTCGGCTTCGGGACGCCTCCGGCGCGCGTTCCTCTGCAGCGGGCACGATCGCTGGCGCCTAGTCAGCGGTCGCGTTGCCGCGCAGTCGCACGAGAATGCCTTCCAGCGCGTCGAGGTCGCCGAAGTCGACGAGCACCTGCCCTCGCCCACGCCGGCCCAACTTGATCTTTACCGTCGCGGCGAGCAGATCGGAAAGCTCCTCCTCGAGGCGTCGTGTATCGCGTCCGCCGTCCTGGCTCGCACGCGCCTTCACCGTTGGCGCTGCCCTGGTGGTCGCCGTCACGAGCTTTTCGGTCTCGCGAACCGACATGCGCTTGTTGACCACCTGATTTGCCAGCGTGATCTGCGTCGCAGCGTCGACGGCGAGCAGCGCGCGCGCGTGACCCATGTCGAGATCGCCTGCGAGCAGCATTGTCTGAACGGGCGCCGCCAGATTCAGCAGACGCAGAAGATTCGACACCGCACTACGCGAGCGACCGACCGACTCAGCGGCCTGCTCATGTGTGAAGTTGAACTCATCGAGCAGGCGCTGGATGCCCTGCGCTTCTTCGAGCGGATTCAGGTCTTCACGCTGGATGTTTTCGATCAGCGCCATGGCGGCGGCGGCCTGATCGGGCACGTCCTTCACGAGCACCGGCACGTCGTCGAGCCCGGCGAGGCGCGCCGCGCGGAAACGCCGCTCGCCCGCGATAATCTCGTACATGTCCGCCGATACCGGTCGCACGAGAATCGGCTGCATCATGCCCTGTGCGCGAATGCTGGCGGCCAGTTCCTGCAGCGCGCCCTCATCCATCCGCGTGCGCGGCTGGTACTTGCCAGCCTGCAACTTCTCGAGCGGCAACACGTGGGGCGCGCCATTGATCTTCACCGCCTCGGTGATATCGGCGCTGCCGCCGAGAAGCGCCTCGAGTCCACGGCCCAATCCTTTCTTTCTTGCTACTGCGTTCATCGTGCTTCCTCGATCCGCCTTGAGTGCTGTCTTGAGTGCCGCCTTGCTGGCCACCTTGTTCCCCACGCCGGGCTCCTTCTGCGCGCGTCAGAGCGCGCGCACCCGCTCAATCATTTCCGCCCCAAACTGAACGTAAGCCTGCGCGCCGCGCGACGCCCGGTCGAAGACCACGCCCGGCAGACCGTAGCTCGGCGCCTCGGCCAGACGCACATTGCGCGGGATCACCACGTCGAACACCTTGTCGCCAAAATGCTCTTTCAGCTGATCGGAGACCTGCTGCTGCAGCGTGATGCGCGGATCGAACATGACGCGCAGCAAGCCGATCACCTTCAGGTCGCGGTTCAGGTTCGCGTGCACCTGCTTGATCGTGTTGACGAGGTCAGAGAGGCCTTCCAGCGCGAAGTATTCGCACTGCATCGGGATCACCACGCCGTGGGCAGCGCACAGGCCGTTGAGCGTCAGCAGCGAGAGCGCCGGCGGGCAGTCGATCAGCACGAAGTCGTAGTCTTCCGCGACCAGCACGAGGGCATCCTTCAACTGGCGCTCGCGATTATTGACGCTGACCAGTTCGACTTCGGCGCCGGCCAGTTCGCGATTGGCGGGCAATACGTCATACGAAACGCCTTCCGGCTTTACACGGGCGTCCGCGACGGTCACGCCGTCGACCAGCACCTCGTAGACCGTATTTTCACAGGCCGCCTTGTTGATGCCGCTGCCCATCGTGGCATTTCCCTGCGGATCGAGATCGATGAGCAGGACTCGCTGTCCCTGCGATGCGAGGCTCGCGGCGAGATTGACTGCTGTCGTCGTCTTCCCGACGCCGCCCTTCTGGTTCGCAACGCAGAAGATTTTTGCCATCGTTGGTGTGTCCCTTTTTGCTGCTTTTGAATGACTGGAATGACTGGCGTTGGGCGGATCAGGCGTCGAGCGTGACTTCGATCAGATGCCGCTCTGCGTCGAGCGATGGCACCTTGAGCCGAATGATCTGCTTCGCACGCGCACCCTCCGGCAGACGTTCAATCTCGCTTTCCGGACGAATACCCTTCATCGCCCAGATCGCACCTCGCTCCGCGACGAGATGACGGGCCAGTGTAACGAAATCCGAGAGCTCTGCGAACGCGCGCGAGACGATAACGTCGAATTTAGCCGGCACCTCGACCCCGGGTCGCAGTGTTTCGACGCGGCCGGTCACCACCGACAGGTTGGCTAGACCCAGTTCAGCCTTGGCCTGCGCCTGAAATGCGGTTTTCTTGTGGACGATGTCGTTGAGCGTTACCGTCCAGTCGGGCAAGACAATGGCCAGCACGATACCCGGCAGGCCGCCGCCCGAACCGACATCCAGCGCCGACGACGCACCTCGCGGAGCGAGATGCGGCACGATCGAAAGCGAATCGAGGATGTGCTGGATCAGCATTTGCTTGGGATCGCGGATCGCGGTCAGGTTGTACACCGCGTTCCATTTACCAAGCAGCGCGACATAGTCGAGCAATTTGTTGTGCTGTGACTCGGTCAGGTCGAGACCAAGTTCGCCCGCGCCCTGACGCAGCAGCGCCGACAATGATTCCCGACCGTCTGCTGCTGCGAAACCCCGCTGCCCTGCCGTCATTGCGCCACCGGGGTACTGTCGGCGCCACCATCGACGGCCGCGGCCGTACGCCGTCCCAAGCCACGTTTCAGATGCACCATGAGCAGCGAGATCGCGGCGGGCGTAATACCGGAAATCCGCGATGCCTGCCCGATGGTTTCCGGGCGGAACTGCGTCAGTTTCTGCCGGGCCTCGAACGACAGGCCGCGAACTTCCGCGTAGTCCAGCGCTTCAGGAAGGCGCGTGCTTTCATGCGCTTCGTTGCGCTCGATTTCACCAGCCTGACGCTCGATATAGCCCTGATACTTCACGCCAATTTCGATCTGCTCCTTGATCTGTGCGAGCAGGACTTCGTCGTCGGCCAAGGTCTCGCTGGGGCCGCAGGTTCCTTCGAGCAAACCGCAAACACCGTCATAGCTGACACCCGGACGACGCAGCAGGTCCGCCAGACTGTATTCGTGTTCGATCGGCTTGCCGAGCAACGCGATCGCCGCATCAGCTGATAACGTCTTAGGATTCACCCAGGTCGTGCGCAGGCGTTCTGTTTCACGTGAAACAGCGTCGCGCTTGCGGCTGAACGTGTCCCAACGCGTGTCGTCCACGACACCAAGTTCGCGGCCGATTTCGGTCAGGCGCATATCTGCATTGTCTTCACGCAGACTGAGGCGATATTCCGCACGGCTCGTGAACATACGATACGGCTCAGAAACGCCGCGCGTAACCAGATCGTCGACCAGCACGCCAAGGTACGCCTGATCCCGGCGGGGGCACCATGCTTCCCTGCCCTGCACCTGCAAGCCGGCGTTGATACCGGCCAGCAGTCCCTGTGCGGCCGCTTCTTCATAGCCGGTGGTGCCGTTAATCTGGCCAGCAAAGAACAAGCCGTCGATCACCTTGGTTTCCAGCGACGCCTTCAGACCGCGTGGATCGAAATAGTCGTACTCGATCGCATAGCCCGGACGCAGGATGTGTGCATGCTCCAGTCCGCGCATAGAGCGGACCAGGTCCAGCTGCACGTCAAACGGAAGACTGGTCGAGATGCCGTTCGGATAAAACTCGTTGGTCGTCAGCCCCTCCGGTTCGAGGAAGATCTGATGCGATTCCTTCGACGCGAATCGATGAATCTTGTCCTCAATCGATGGGCAATAGCGCGGACCCACACCTTCGATCACGCCCGTGTACATCGGTGACCGGTCGAGACCGCTCCGGATGATGTTGTGTGTACGTTCGTTGGTATGCGTGACCCAGCACGGGACCTGACGTGGATGCTGTTCGACGCGTCCGAGAAACGAGAAAACAGGCACCGGATCCAGATCGCCCGGCTGCTCTTCGAGCACGGAAAAATCGATCGTCCGGCCGTCGATACGCGGTGGCGTACCCGTTTTGAGGCGCCCTTGAGGCAGCTTCAACTCTTTGAGCCGTGCCGACAGCGACACCGCAGCGGGATCACCTGCCCGGCCGCCAGTGTAATTATTCAGTCCAACGTGAATCTTGCCGTCGAGGAACGTCCCGGCCGTGAGCACAACGGCGCGTGAACGGAACCGGATCCCAACCTGCGTAACCGCACCGACGACGCGATTGCCCTCGACCATCAGATCGTCGACCGCCTGCTGGAACAGCCACAAATTCGGCTGATTCTCCAGGCGATGCCGGATGGCCTGCTTGTACAACAGGCGATCTGCCTGAGCGCGCGTCGCCCGGACAGCGGGACCTTTGGACGAATTCAGGATACGAAACTGAATCCCGCCTTCGTCCGTGGCTGCGGCCATTGCGCCACCAAGCGCGTCGACTTCCTTGACCAGGTGGCCTTTGCCAATGCCGCCAATCGACGGATTGCAGCTCATCTGGCCGAGAGTTTCGATATTGTGCGTCAGCAATAGCGTTTTCGCGCCCATGCGCGCGGACGCCAAGGCGGCTTCCGTGCCGGCATGACCGCCACCGACGACAATTACGTCAAATTCTGAGGGAAAAAGCATCGCGGATCTCACGCCGAACACGCCGCGTGAGCCTTTAAAAGGAAAATGTATGGGCGAATTATAACGGGTTCGCTTTTGGCCCGAATTTCGTCCATTCGGCTAACGATAAAAAAGGCGGTGTGTTTCACGTGAAACACACCGCCTTTCGCAACCGCAACTTCGAGCAAGAAACGACTAGGCCACCTTTTTTGTCAGCCCAAGATAGGTTTCGATAACCCGCGGGTTCTGCGCCAGATCGGATGCCGCACCTTCAAGCGCAAGCTCGCCCGTTTCCAGCACGTATCCATAGTCCGAAATCTGCAGTGCAGCGCGGGCATTCTGCTCGATCAGCAGCGTAGCGACACCCGTTTGCCGCAGCGCACTAATGATATGAAAAATCTCTTTCACGATCAGCGGCGCGAGTCCAAGGCTTGGCTCGTCCAGCATTAGCAGGTCAGGCTTACCCATCAACGCCCGACCGACCGCCAGCATCTGCCGCTCGCCACCTGACAACGTACCTGCCGCCTGCTTGCGCCGCTCCTTCAACCGCGGAAACAACGCGAATACGTGTTCAAGCTGATCAAGATAGGTACGCTCCCCGTTCCGTTTACGTCGGTACGCACCCAGCACAAGATTGTCCTCGACGGCCATCGTCGAAAACAGTTCGCGCTTTTCCGGGACGAGGCACATACCTCGCGCCACACGCTTTTCAACCGGCACGGCGCTGACATCTTCGCCCTGAAAGGAGATCGCGCCCTTCGCATGTCCGCTCACGGGCAACGCGCCCATGATCGCGTTCAGCAGTGTCGACTTGCCGGCGCCATTCGGCCCGATGACCGATACGATCTGGCCGGGCCGCACCTTGATCGCCGCTCCATGCAGCGCCTCGACCTTCCCGTAGCGGACGGACAGACCCGTGACTTCAAGAATCGGCACACCGGAATCAGTTTGCATCGTCATCATTCCACCCCGCCCAGATAAGCTTCCAGCACAGCAGGGTCTTTCTGCACATCCTGCGGCAGGCCCTCCGCGATCCGCGTGCCGAACTCCATCACCACGAGCCGATCGGTCAGGTTCATCACAAAATCCATGTCGTGTTCGACAAGCAGCACGCTCATACCCTCTTCCTTGAGCTTCCTCAGCAACACGGCCAGTTGCTGCTTTTCCTGATAGCGAAGGCCAGCGGCCGGTTCGTCGAGCAGCAGCAGCGTCGGATCGCAGCACAGCGCACGTGCGATTTCCAGAATCCGTTGCTGGCCGAGCGCCAGACTGCCCGCCTCGTCATACATATGCCGCTCGAGGCCGACCCGGCGAATCTGCCGCGCGGCTTCCGCCATCAGACGACCCTCTTCCGCTCCATTAAGCTTCGCGACGCTGCGCCAGACGCCCGCGTGGCCGCGCAGATGCGCACCGATCGCAACGTTCTCCAGCACCGTCATGCGGGGCAGTAGCTTGACGTGCTGGAACGTCCGACCGATCCCGCGCTTGACGATTTCACGTGAAGTCAGCGAATCGATCCGCTCACCGCGGAAGGAAATCTCGCCGCTAGTGGCCTGCAGTACACCGGTCACCAGATTGAACGTCGTCGACTTGCCCGCACCGTTCGGACCGATCAGCCCGATGATCTGTCCAGCCTTCACTTCGAAGCTGACGTCGTTCACCGCCACCAGTCCGCCAAACTGCTTGCGCGCCTTACCAACCGACAGCAGCGTCTCGCCCGCAGTCGGCTTGCTGCGCTGCGGCAAAGGTTCGGCATTGTCTGGAACGTGCGCACGCGGGCCACGCGGAAACAGGCGCGCGACGAACGGCCAGACGCCTTGCCGCGCGTATTGCAGCAGCAGCACCATCAAGATGCCGAAGACGATCACTTCGAAATTGCCGTTCTCGCCGAGCAGTTTGGGCAGCAGCGTCTGGAGGTAATCCTGCAGCAGCGTCAGGATCGCCGCACCGAGTACAGCGCCCCACACGTGTGATACGCCGCCCACCACCGCCATGAACAGAAACTCGATGCCGTGATTCAGGCCGAACGGCGTCGGATTCACCGCCCGCTGCAAGTGCGCGTAAAGGAAGCCCGACACCGACGCCAGCACAGCTGCGTAAACGAAGATCACCACGCGCATCCAGGCCGTGTTGACACCCATCGCTTCCGCCATCGATCCACCGCCTCGCAACGCGCGGATCGCGCGCCCAGGCCGGCTATTAAGCAGATTCTGAACAGAAACCACTGCACCCAGCACGACGACCCAGATGAGGTAGTAAATGTGTCTCCCCGATTCCAGATTGATGCCGAACACGTTGAGTACCGGGATACCGTTGATGCCGTCGTACTTGCCGAGCATCTCCAGATTGCCGAACAGAAAGAACAGCGCGAGCCCCCACGCGATCGTCCCGAGCGGCAGGAAGTGGCCCGACAGACGCATCGTCACCGCGCCGAGCACGAGCGCAATCAGCCCGGTCAGCACGACGCCCACGATCAGCGCCAGCCACGGCGACACGCCGAATTGCGTCGTCAGATAGGCGGTTGAATACGCGCCCACGCCGACGAACGCGGCCTGCCCGAAGCTCGTCATCCCGCCGATGCCCGTCAGCAGCACGAGGCCGATCGCGACGATCGAATACAGTCCGATGTAGTTGAGCAGCGTGACCCAGTACTCAGGCACGCGGACCGGCTGCGGCAGCACCGGCAGCGCAAACATCACCACGAGGAACAACCAGAAGAACCTGTTTTGCATGATCCGTTTCATCGTGTCACTCCTCGTCCTCTTCGGCATGCGGGCTCACAAGACTTCGCCATAGCAGCACCGGGATGATCAGCGTGAACACGATCACTTCCTTATAGGCACTCGCCCAGAACGACGAGTACGACTCCAGCAGGCCCACCAGGATCGATCCGGCGGCCGCCAGCGGGTAGCTGACGAGACCGCCGATGATCGCCCCGACAAACCCCTTCAGACCGATCAGGAAGCCCGAGTCGTAGTAGATGGTCGTCAACGGTGCGACGAGGATTCCGCACAGCGCGCCAAGGCCCGCCGCAAGCGTGAACGCGAGCCGGCCCGCCTGCGTCGTGCCGATGCCGACAAGGCGTGCGCCGACGCGGTTCACCGATGTCGCACGCAACGCCTTGCCCGAGATCGAGCGATCGAAGTACAGGTACAGCGCGGCGATCAGCACGATGGCTGTGCCGACCACCCACAGGCTCTGCCCCGAGATCGTCATGCTGCCGATGTTGAACGTGGCGTCGGAGAACGCCGTCGTGCGCGAGCCTTCCGCGCCGAACATCACGAGCCCGAGGCCGACCATCGCGAAGTGCACCGCGACCGCAACGATCAGCAGCAACAACGTGGTCGCTTCGGCGATCGGTTCATACGCGAGCCGGTACACGAACGGGCCCATCGGAATCACGATCAGCAGCGTTAGCGCGATCTGCACGATCATCGGCAGCGGCTGCATGAAGAGGCCACGCGTGAGCGCGTAGACGGCAATCGGGAACAGCAGGTACCTGCTCGCCAGGCTCACCAGTGTGCGTGCCGCATTCCGCCGCCGTTCCGGATGCCGCGCAAGCCCGGCTGTCTCGACGACGAAGCACGCGGCACCCATCGCGATCAGCAGCCAGCAGGTGGCGGGAAACTTCTGCGTCTGTATTGCGGCGAGCGTCAGCGCGCCATATGAGACGAACTCGCCCTGCGGGATAAAAATCACCCGCGTGACCGAGAACACCAGTACCAGCGCAAGCGCGAGCAACGCGTAGATTGCGCCCGTGGTGACCCCGTCCTGCGCGAGGATCGCCGCTATAGAAAGATCCATACTTCCTCTGGAACGTCGAAATCGAAATCGAAACTGGCGCCGAAGCGGGAAACAACCGGCCGCCTTGTCTTCGGGATGGAGTTCTTCACCCCTGCCCTGAAACGCGACCGCCGCGCCCGGATCAGGCGCGGCGGTCGTCGCCATTTTCTTCGAACAGAATGTCGGTGCGGCGTCATGGCCACACCGGAGGCGAGAAGCGCGTACTTTTTTAGTCGTTCTGGAGTTGCCACTTGCCGTCGACGATCTTGACCATCACGCGCGCGCGATTGTCGAAGCCGTTGTGATCGGTCGTCGTGATGTTCATGATGCCGTGCGCGACCGGCAGATTCTTGAGGTTTTCCAGCGATGCACGTAGCGCTTCCCGGAACGCCTCAGTGCCCGGCTGGGCTTTCTTCAGCGCTTCAGGAATCGCACGCTGCAGCATCTGGCCGGCGTCCCACGCGTGACCGCCGAACGTCGACAGCGTGCCCGCGCCATAAGCATTCTCATACGCAATCTTGTAGGCTTTCGAGGACTTCTTTACCGGGTTCGAATCCGGCAGCTGGTCGGTCACGAGGATCGGACCGGCGGGCAGCAACTCGCCTTCGCAATCCTTGCCGCACACGCGCAGGAAGTCGTTATTCGCGACGCCGTGCGTCTGGTAGATCTTGCCCTTGTAGCCGCGCTCTTTCAGCGCCTTCGCCGGCAAAGCGGCCGGTGTGCCCGAGCCGGCGATCAGGATCGCGTCCGGGTTCGAGCCCACCAGCTTCAGCACCTGGCCGGTCACGGACGCGTCCGTGCGGTTATAGCGCTCGTTCGATACCAGCTTCAGGTGGTGCGCGGTCGCGGCCGCGTTGAACACGGTGTACCAGTTCTCACCGTACGCATCCGCGAAGCCGATGAAGCCCACGGTCTTCACGCCATGCTTCTGCATGTATGCGGCGATCGCGTCGGCCATCAGGCTGTCGTTCTGCGGTGTCTTGAAGGCCCACGTGCGCTTCGCATCCATCGGCGCGATGATCGCGGCGGACGCGGCCATCGAGATCATCGGCGTCTTGCCTTGTGACACCGCGTCGAGCATCGCCAGCGAATTCGGCGTCACGGTCGAGCCAATGATTGCGTCAACGTGATCTTCGTCGATCAGCTTGCGCGTGTTTTGCACGGCACGGCTTGTATCGGATGCGTCGTCGAGCACGATGTACTCCACGCTCTTGCCACCGATCTCCTTCGGCAACAGCGCGATCGTATTCTTCTCAGGAATCCCGAGCGATGCAGCGGGCCCTGTCGCCGATAACGTCACGCCGATCTTCACCTGCGCAGTCGCGGCGCTCGCGCCGCATACGAGCGCTGCCGCGAGGCCTGCACGTACCCATTTGCCTGTTGTTTTCATTGCTGTCTCCAAACGCTGTGCGTTGCGTGTTGTTTGATCCGGCTTCTGTACCGGGTTTCTGAATCTAGTTTTCGGCTTCGAGCGTGCCTAGCATGGTTTTCCCTGTTCGCCGTGCAAAACCGCTCGCTATGCGTGACTGCGTTACGGCTCACATCTCGCGCGCATCGCTGCTTCAGCGCACGCGCAAGAAAAAAGGCACGTCTGACTGCACGTGCCTTTTTCCCAGGTTCAATTCGTTATCTCGCCTTCGCTCAGTCTGTCGCCAGCTTCCACTTGCCGCCGACAATCTCGACCATCACACGCGCCCGCTGATCGAGACCCGAGTGATCGTTCGCGCTCATGTTGAAGATGCCATGTGAAGCCGGCATGTCCTTCGTGCTTTCGATCGCCGCGCGCAACGCGTCGCGGAATGCCGGCGTGCCTGGCTGGCCCTTCTTCAGCGCAACCGGAATCGCACGTTGCAGCAACAGACCGGCGTCCCACGCGTGACCGCCGAAGGTCGACACCGAACCCGCACCGTACGCGCCTTCATACGCATGCTTGTAGGTCAGCGCGGATTTCTTCACCGGGTTCGAATCGGGCAGCTGATCCGCAACCAGCAACGGACCCGCCGGCAGATACGTGCCGTCGCAATCCTTGCCGCACACGCGCAGGAAGTCGTTATTCGCGACACCGTGTGTCTGGTAGTACTTGCCCTTGTAGCCGCGTTCCTTTAGCGTCTTTTGCGGCAAAGCGGCCGGCGTACCTGCGCCGGCGATCAGCACGGCATCCGGGTTCTGCGACATCATCTTCAGCACCTGGCCCGTCACCGAAGCGTCATTACGCGCGAAGCGTTCGTTCGCGACAACCTTGATCTTCGCGAGATCCGCGGCCTTGCCGAACTCGCGGAACCAGTTCTCGCCATAAGCGTCCGAGAAGCCGATGAAGGCGACCGTCTTCACACCGTGGTTCGACATGTGTTGCGCGATGGCCGTGGCCATCAAGATGTCGTTTTGCGGCGTCTTGTAGACCCATGCGCGCTTCGCGTCCATCGGTTCGACGATCGTGGCCGCGGCGGCCAACGAGATGATGGGCGTGGTGGTTTCAGCGGCCACGTCGATCATCGCGAGCGAGTTCGGCACGACGGTCGAGCCGATGATCGCGTCGACGTGGTCTTCGCTGGTGAGCTTGCGGGCGTTCTTGACGGCCTGCGTGGAATCCGTCGCGTCGTCGAGCACGATGTACTCGATCTTCTGGCCTGCGACTTCCTTTGGAAGCAGCGCGATCGTGTTCTTTTCCGGAATGCCCAGCGAAGCCGCCGGGCCCGTGGCCGAAACCGTCACGCCGATTTTCACCTGTGCCGATGCGGCACCGCTCCATGCCGCCATTACGCCTGCCGCGACGCATGCCGCGCTGATCCATCGCATTGCCAACTTCATTCCGCTCCTCTGCCCCGTGAATATCCGCGCGCAGTGGCGCCGATTAAAAATTCGTGGATTTTTAACGCCGACCGTATGGTCGGCGAATGGCGAGTTTAGCGGACGCGCGCGCCCTGCGGCAAGCGTTTTGCAAGCCTCAGTGCATTGATAATCCAGCGAAAAATGCGAAGGGAAAATCGGAGAGGAAATGTAGAAAGAGGCGCGCGAAGAATCAGTGCGAGATGAAACGGAAACAGCGTGGACCGATTAATGAAAGGACAAATAAAAAGCGCCGCTGGATATCAATCCAGCAGCGCTTTCGTGTGGGCACTTTGTGCCTCATGTCTCCTCGTTCTCCACCTGCAAATTTCGTGTCACCGGTGCTTCAGAACTGCGTGAAGATTAAACAACCCCCATTCACCAGACAACTAGCATTTACCCTAGTGGTGCAGTGCAGCACTAAATTGGGGCACATTTCGTGGACTTCGATCGGTGTCTTCGACGCATCACACGCCACCGTCAGGCCGCTCATCAGATTGGATGCCGAACTATCTTCATATGCCAAAGACTCACGCGCGCAACGGTCGAACCCGCGCCACGATCTCACCGACAATCCCGCGCCTGAACGCCAGCACACAGGCAATGAAGATCAACCCCGTGACGATGGTCGCCGATTCACCGAACGAGCGAAACCAGTCGATGCCAGTCGTGTTTGCGAGTGCCGTGCCGATGTCGCCCAGCCGGTCTTCGAGCGCGACGATCACCGTCGCGCCGAGTAGCGGCCCGAAGAGCGTGCCCATGCCGCCGACAAGCGTCATCAGGATCACGAGTCCGGACATCGTCCAGTACGCGTCGCCGAGGGTCTCGAATCCGAGCACGAGCACCTTCAGCGAACCGGCCAGCCCTGCCAGTCCCGCCGACAGCACAAACGCCAGCAGCTTGAAGCGATCCGTGTCATAGCCGAGCGAAACCGCGCGCGGCTCGTTCTCCTTGATCGCGATCAGCACCTGGCCGAACGGCGAATGCACAATCCGCACGATCAGCAAAAACGCCAGCACCATCACCGCGAGCACGACGTAGTACAGCGTCAGGTCAGACGACAGGCTCAGGATGCCAGACAGCTTGCCGCGCGGCACGCCTTGCAGCCCATCCTCGCCATGCGTGAACGGCGCCTGCAGGAACACGAAGTAGACCATCTGCGCGAGCGCGAGCGTCACCATCGCGAAGTAGATGCCCTGCCGCCGGATCGCAAAGAGCCCGACGATCAGACCGAGTACCGTCGCCACCGCGGTGCCTGCGATCACGCCCAGCTCCGGCGAAAACCCGAGCGACTGGATCGCGTAGCCTGTCGTGTAACCTGCCGAAGCGAGGAACATCGCGTGACCGAACGACAGCAATCCCGTATAGCCGATCAACAGGTTGAACGCGGCCGCAAAGAGCGCGAAGCACAGCACCTTCATCACGAACAGCGGATAGGCGCCGATGAACGGCGCGGCGATCAGCGCGATCAACAGCAGCCCGTAAAGCGCTTTTCTTTGCATCATTTTTCCTTGCCGAAAAGACCCGCCGGGCGCACCAGCAGCACGAGCGCCATGATCACGAAGACGACGGTCGCCGACGCTTCCGGGTAGAACACACGCGTGAGCCCTTCGATGACGCCGAGCATCAGGCCCGTGAGGATCGAACCCATGATCGACCCCATGCCGCCGATCACGACGACGGCGAACACCGTGATGATCATCGGTTGCCCCATCAGCGGCGAGACCTGGATGACCGGCGCGGCCAGCACGCCCGCGAATGCTGCGAGCGCGACGCCGAAACCGTACGTCAGCGTGATCATCAGCGGCACGTTGACGCCGAATGCTTCGACGAGCTTCGGGTTCTCGGTGCCCGCACGCAGATACGCGCCGAGACGCGTCTTCTCGATGACGAACCACGTCGCGAAGCAGACGACGAGCGAGGCCAGCACCACCCACGCGCGATAGTTCGGCAGGAACATGAAGCCGAGATTGGTCGCACCCGACAACGCGGACGGCACGTCGTACGGCTGCCCGGACGAACCGTAGACCGAGCGGAACACCCCTTCGACGACGAGCGTCAGGCCGAACGTCAGCAGCAGGCCATAGAGATGATCGAGACGGTACAGCCAGTGCAGCATCGTGCGCTCGATGACGATGCCAAAGAGCCCGACCACCAGCGGTGCGAGCACGAGCATCGCCCAGTAAGGGAGATTGAAATACGCGAGGCCCATCCACGTGAGCATCGCGCCGAGCATGAACAAGGCTCCATGCGCGAAGTTGATCACGTTGAGCAGGCCGAAGATCACGGCGAGACCCAGGCTCAGAATTGCATAGAACGAGCCGTTTACGAGCCCGAGCAGCAACTGGCTCAGCATCGCCGGTAGCGGAATGCCAAAGATATCCATTAAACCCGTCGTCCAGATGAGATCGATAGGCGCGCGAACCGCTCGGCACGCGCGGGCCGTCGGGCGTCCGCACGCGCCCGTGCATCTGCGCGGGTCACGTGCGACGGTGCCGCCTGCCGCGCCCCCGACCAGGCGGGCGTCAGCCGACGCTTACTTCCACAACGCGCAGCGCGATTCTGCCTTCGTGCCGAATGCCTGGTCGCCCGGGATCGTGGCGGTAATCTTGTAGTAGTCCCACGGCTCTTTCGATTCGGCCGGCTTCTTCACTTCCATCAGGTACATGTCGTGAATCATGCTGCCGTCCTGACGGATGTAGCCCTTCGCGTAGAAGTCGTCGATCTTGATCTTGTGAAGCTGCTCCATCACCTTGTCGCTATCGGTCGTACCGGCTGCCTGCACGGACTTCAGATACGTCGTGACGGCCGAGTAATCGGCGGCCTGCAGGCTGGTCGGCATCTTCTTCATCTTGCCGAAGTAGCGCTGCGCCCACTGACGCGTCTTCTCGTCCTTGTTCCAGTACCAGCTGTCCGTCGCCACCAGGCCTTGCGTGGTTTCGAGCCCAAGGCTGTGGATGTCGGTCAGGAAGATCAGCAGCGCGGCGATCTTCATCGTCTTCGTGACGCCGAATTCCTTCGCGGCCTTGATCGCGTTGATCGTATCGCCGCCCGCGTTCGCGAGACCGAGCACCTGCGCCTTCGAGCCCTGCGCCTGCAACAGGAACGACGAAAAGTCCGACGCCGACAGCGGATGACGCACTTCGCCGAGCACCTGGCCGCCGCTCGCCTTCACGACGTCCGACGTGTTCTTTTCGAGCGCCTTGCCGAACGCGTAGTCAGCCGTCAGGAAGTACCACGTCTTGCCGCCCTGTTTTGTCACCGCCGAGCCGGTGCCCTTCGCGAGCGCCATCGTGTCGTACGCGTAGTGAACCGTGTACGGCGTGCATTGCTCGTTCGTCAGGTTGTCCGCGCCTGCGCCGATGTTGATGTACGGAATCTTCTTTTCGCCGGCGACCTGGTTGGTCGAGAGCGCCGTCCCCGAATTCGTGCCGCCGATGATCGCGTTGACACCGTCACGGTCGATCCATTCCCGCGCGCGCGAGGCGGCGATGTCGGCCTTGTTCTGGTGGTCGGCATAGACGAGTTCAATCGGCTTGCCGTTGACCTTGCCGCCGAAGTCAGCAATCGCCATGCGGATCGCTTCGAGGCCGCCCGGGCCGTCGATGTCCGCATACAGGCCGGACAGGTCGCTGATGTAGCCGATTTTCACGGTGTCGCCTGCTGCGGCGTGTGCCGTACCCATCGTCAGCGCGGCGCTTGCGGCGGTTGCGAAACAGAATGCGCTCAACCGCGCGACAGTCTTCAATTTCATGCGTGTCTCCTTGTTTCCAAACTTGTGGTTATTCAGAGGCAATCGGGCGTTCAGACTACATCGACGCTTACACCCCGAGCAGATCGTGTAGAACCGGCATCTTGCTTTCGAGCTCCCCTGCGCCGAAATGCTCGACGATACGTCCGTGTTCCATCACGTAAAAACGGTCAGCGAGTGGCGCCGCAAACCGGAAATTCTGTTCGACCATCACAATTGTGTAGCCACGCGACTTCAGCGTCATGATCATGCGCGCGAGCGCCTGCACGATGACCGGCGCGAGCCCTTCCGAGATTTCGTCGAGAAACAACAGGTTCGCGCCAGTACGCAGGATGCGCGCAACAGCCAGCATCTGCTGCTCCCCACCCGACAGACGCGTGCCCTGACTCATGCGACGCTCCTTCAGATTCGGGAACATCGAATAGATCTCGTCGATCGACATCGCGCGCGACGCGTCGCCGACCGGCGGCGGCAGCAGCAGGTTCTCTTCACACGACAGACTGGAAAAGATACCGCGCTCTTCCGGGCAATAGCCGATGCCGCAATGGGCAATCCTGTGCGTCGGCATCGAGATGGTTTCGCGGCCAGCGACCTTGATCGAGCCCGTGCGGCGGCCGGTGAGTCCCATGATCGCGCGCAGCGTCGTCGTACGGCCGGCGCCATTGCGGCCGAGTAGCGTAACGACTTCGCCCTGATTCACCGTGAGATCGACGCCGTGCAGAATGTGGGATTCGCCGTACCATGCCTGCAGGCCGGCGATCGCCAGCGCGGGCACAGCGCCGGCCGCGCCGCTCACTTCGGCGCTTTCGCGTTCCGCAATTGTGTTCATGCGTGCGCTCCCGCAAGGGCCGCGTCCGCGCTGCCCATGTAGGCCTGCATGACAAGCGGGTTCTTCGACACGTCCGCGTAGCTGCCCTCGGCGAGCACCTCGCCGCGTTGCAGAACCGTGATCGTGTCGGAGATACCGGCGATGACGTTCATATTGTGCTCGACCATCAGGATCGTGCGCCCCGCCGACACCTTCTTGATCAGTGCCGTCACACGGTCGACGTCCTCATGGCCCATGCCTTGCGTCGGTTCGTCGAGCAGCATCAGTTCGGGTTCCATCGAAAGTGTCGTCGCGATTTCGAGCGCGCGCTTGCGGCCGTACGAGAGCTCGACGGTGAGCACATCAGCGAAATCCGTGAGACCGACCTGCGTAAGCAGATCCATCGCGCGGTCGTTCAGCTGACGCAGCGTGCGTTCGCTCTTCCAGAAATGAAAGGACGTGCCCAGCGAGCGCTGCAGGCCGACGCGCACGTTCTGCAATGCTGTCAGATGTGGAAATACCGCGGAAATCTGGAACGACCGGATGATGCCGCGTCGCGCGATCTGTGCCGGACGGTCGCGCGTGATATCGACGCCGTTGAATACGATCTGGCCCGCAGTCGGTTCGAGGAATTTGGTCAGCAGGTTGAAGCAGGTCGTTTTGCCGGCGCCGTTCGGGCCGATCAGCGCATGGATCGAACCACGGCGCACGCGCAGGTTCACACCGCTTACAGCGGTGAAGCCCTTGAATTCCCTGGTCAATCCGCGCGTTTCAAGAATCGTGTCGCCGAGAATCATGTTCCCTTCCATACGGAGTAAGGCGAACTGCTACGATCTTCCGCGCCTTCAAGCCGCGCGACGTTTTATAACGACACCCCCGTGTCGCCTGTTTTGCGTGGTGCACCAATACGGACGGTAATCCCTGCCGCACCACGCAGCACGGATGCCATTGTCTCGCCAATGATGCAGCGCATTCATTGGGATTTGCACTTAGTGTTTTATGCGCACCCCTCATGCGATTGCACGCAAGGCTTGCATGTCATGCAATAGACACAGTCTGCGGATGGTGTGTCTCCGTTTCGAGACCTGCGAGACGCGCGCGACGATCGGCGCGGATCATGTCGCTCGCGCGCTCGGCGATCATCAGCGTCGGCGAGTTCGTGTTGCCCGAGGTAATGGTCGGCATGACCGACGCATCGACGACGCGCAGGCCATCGACGCCGATCACGCGCAGCCGGTTATCGACGACGGCGGCGGGATCGTCGGCGGTGCCCATCCGGCAGGTCCCGACCGGATGGAAGATGGTTGTGCCGACATTGCCGGCGGCCTGCTGCAATTCTTCTTCGGTCTGGAACTGGATGCCCGGCAGGATTTCTTCGGGGCGATAGCGCGCGAGCGCAGGTGCGGCTGCGATACGGCGCGTGAGACGCATCGCGTTGGCGGCGACGCGGCGGTCGTAATCGGTGGAGAGATAGTTTGGCGCGATGAGCGGCGGCGCATGCGGATCATTGGATTCGATGTGGATGCTGCCACGCGACGTCGGCCGCAACTGACACACAGAAGCGGTAAACGCGTTGAACCGGTGCAGCGGCTCGCCGAAGCGATCGAGCGACAGCG
This sequence comes from Paraburkholderia sp. GAS334, assembly GCF_050436625.1. Lineage (NCBI taxonomy): Bacteria > Pseudomonadati > Pseudomonadota > Betaproteobacteria > Burkholderiales > Burkholderiaceae > Paraburkholderia > Paraburkholderia sp. GAS334. The sequence goes on from NZ_JBNDMO010000020.1 coordinate 66,055, forward strand.
GCTGCACGTGATACTCGAGATCGGGCCGCGTAATCGAGGGATCGTCGGAATTCGACTTTGCGAACGCACCGAGTTGCGACGGCGACATCGACATCGGGCCGCTTTGCAGCAGCAGATATTGCAGGCCGATCATCAGCTTGCCCCACCAGTGCGCGGACGCCGTGTTGAGCGTGCGCACGCCGCTGACCTTATAAGCCATGCGCAACTGCAAGTGATCCTGCAGGTTTTCACCGACGCCGCGCAGGTCGTGCACAACATCGATGCCGAGGTTTTGCAGACGCGCGCCGTTACCGATGCCGGAGAGTTCGAGCAATTGCGGCGAATTGACCGCGCCCGAACAGAGCACGACTTCGCAGCGTGCCTTTGCGATGAAGTCGGTGTCGCCGCCACGATATTCGACGCCGGTGCAGCGACGGCCTTCGAAGACGAGGCGTTGTGTGAGCGCACCGGTGATGATGGTGAGATTCGGGCGTTGCATTGCCGGGCGCAGGAAGGCTTTCGATGCGTTCCAGCGGATGCCGCGTTTCTGGTTGACGTCGAAGTAGCCGACGCCGGTGTTGTCACCGCGGTTGAAATCATCGGTAGCGGGGATGCCGGTTTGCTGCGCGGCCTGCGCGAAGGTTTCGAGCACTTTCCATTTTAGCCGCTGCTTTTCGACGCGCCACGGGCCGCCTGCGCCGTGTGATTCACTGGCGCCGCCGTGATAGTCCTCGCTGCGTTTGAAGACTGGCAATACGTTTTGCCATGCCCACGATGGGTCGTTCGTGACGCGTGCCCAGTCGTCATAGTCTTCGCGCTGGCCGCGCATGTAGATCATGCCGTTGATCGACGAGCTGCCTCCTAGCACGCGTCCGCGTGGGTAAGAGAGGGTGCGGCCGTTCAGGCCGGTTTCTGGTTGCGTTTTGTAGAGCCAGTCAGTGCGCGGGTTGCCAATGCAGTAGAGGTAGCCTACCGGCACGTGGATCCAGTGGTAGTCGTCCTTGCCGCCTGCCTCTAACAGTAGGACTTTTACTTCTGGGTCTTCGCTCAGGCGGTTCGCCAGAACGCAGCCCGCTGTGCCCGCGCCGATTACGATGTAGTCGAATTCGCCTTCGAGTGTGCGGGGGGTTGTTGATTCATGGTTCATGATGGTCACCCAGTGGCTCCTTGGCCGTGTCGCCGTTCACGACATAACGGTTGGGTTTTTGCTTTTTTGCTTTTTGCTTTTTTCCCTTGTCTTGCTTTGGTGTGTTTGCTTTTGCCTTCGGACTGTTTCGTTGGCCTTTCCTTGTATTCATGTCGGTCTATTGGCCTCGCCCCTGTGCGGGGCGGCACCTACTTTTCTTTGTCCTTGCCAAAGAAAAGTAGGCAAAAGAAAGGCGCCGAAAACTCGTCCGTTCCGGGGTGTGTCGCTACCGGGGAATGGCACCCCATGAAGTGTCGCCCCCACATTTCATGTGGCCTTGGTCCGCACACGAGACCATCCCCCGCACAGCACCGCCAGTGACAAAGCAATCATTCACCCGCCTCCGCGCTACGCGCGTCGCCGACCTGCATAACCTTCAAGCACGTCCGTCCTAGCCTCAACCGTTTCGTCTTCACCCCCGTCAAGCCTCCGCACTCTTACCACCTTGGACCGCCCGAGACCTTGAGACTTTGAGGTCCTGGGTCTTGGATCTTGAGCTTTTGAGCTTTTGAGCTTTTGAGCTTTTGAGCTTTTGAGCTTTTGAGCTTTTGAGCTTTTGAGCTTTTGGGGCCTTCCGTCTTTCCGCAGTTCAGTGCATGTTCCTTTTTCGACGACCGGTCCAGCGACGCTTGCGTCATGACGTCGAGGTACCGGCATCCGTATCATCCGCGCCGCGACGCACGTAGTGCGGAGTGGGATGGATGACTGCCTTGTCACATGTGTGACTCACGCGCTGGATCAGATCGTGCGCGGACCACGGTCGCGCGAAGTGCGGGGGAGACACCTCATGGGGTGCCATTCCCCGCGTGCGACGCAACCCGGAACGGACGACATTTCGGCGCCTTTCTTTTGCCTACTTTTCTTTGGCAAGGACAAAGAAAAGTAGGTGCCGCCCCGCACAGGGGCGACGCCAATAGACCAACACCAAAGCAAGGAAAGGCCAACAACAACAAACCCTTACTTAGCCACCGGCATCGTAAACTCAGCGCCCTTGGCAATACTGTCCGGCCACCGCTGCATGATGCTCTTGTATCGCGTATAGAACCTCACACCTTCTTCACCATAGGCATGGTGATCGCCGAACAACGACCGCTTCCACCCACCAAAAGAATGCCAGGCCATCGGCACAGGAATGGGCACATTAATCCCGACCATCCCGATCTGGATCTGCCGCGAAAAAGCACGGGCCACACCGCCGTCAGAGGTAAACAACGACACCCCATTAGCAAACTCATTCGAGTTGATCAACTCAACTGCAGAAGCAAAATCCGGCACCCGCACCACACACAACACCGGACCAAAAATCTCTTCCTTATAAATCGTCATGTCGGTCTTCACATCATCGAACAAGGTCCCGCCAAGGAAGAACCCCTGCTCGTGACCCTCGACCTGATGTCCACGTCCATCGACGACCAGCTTCGCGCCAGCAGCAACACCCGCATCAATATATCCCGCCACCTTCGCGCGATGCGCGCCCGTCACGAGCGGCCCCATCTCGGCCTCTGAATCCATCCCGTTGCGAATCTTCAGCGTCTCCACCCGTGGCGTAAGACGCTCGATCAACTCGTCAGCGATGTGACCCACTGCAACCGCCACCGAAATCGCCATGCAACGCTCGCCCGCCGATCCGTACGCGGCGCCGATCAATGCATCGACGGCCTGATCAAGATCCGCATCGGGCATCACGACCAGATGATTCTTCGCACCGCCCAGCGCCTGCACCCGCTTGCCGCGCTTCGTGCCTTCCGTATAGATGTATTCGGCAATCGGCGTCGAACCCACAAACGAAAGCGCGCTCACGTCCGGATGTTGAAGCAGCGCGTCGACAGCCACCTTGTCGCCATGTACGACGTTGAACACGCCATCCGGCAAGCCCGCTTCCTTCATCAGTTCGGCCAGCCGGATCGACGCCGACGGATCGCGCTCCGATGGCTTCAGCACAAACGTATTCCCGCACGCGATCGCAACCGGGAACATCCAGCACGGCACCATCATCGGAAAATTGAACGGCGTCACGCCCGCAACCACACCCAGCGATTGACGCAGGTTCCAGTTGTCGATACCGCCGCCGATCTGGTCAGTGAAATCGGTCTTCAGCAGATTCGGAATACCACACGCGAATTCAACGATCTCGATGCCGCGCATCACCTCGCCCTTCGCGTCCGAAAATACCTTGCCGTGTTCACGCGTGATGAGTTCAGCCAGCTCATCGTGGTGACGGTCGAGCAGTTCCTTGAACTTGAACAGAACACGCGCACGCTTGATCGGCGCCGTCTCGCTCCACGCCGGATACGCCGCCTTCGCCGCAGCCACAGCCGCATCGACTTCCGCGACGCTCGCGAGCGGCACGCGCGCGCTCACCGTGCCCAGTGCCGGGTTGAATACGTCGGCGAAGCGGTCGCTTTTGCCTTCAGTGGCGCGGCCGTTGATAACGTGCGTCAGCGCGCGCACGCGTGCGCCTTGATCTGTCTCGCTCATGTCATTCCTCTTCGGTGAATATCGGTACTCGCGGTTTGCATACGCGGCTGATCGAAGCGTAAACGTCCTTCGTCTCGAAAATCCAATGAGTAATGCTCAATTGCGGTATAAGGCGCGCTAATATCAGGATATGGACCTGACTCTGCTCCGGGCATTCGTCACCGTCGCGCGCGAGGGCAATCTCACGCGCGCGGCCGTGCAGCTGCACCTGACCCAACCCGCCGTCAGCCTGCAGATCAAGCATCTGCAGGAGACGCTCGGCGTGTCGCTTTTCACGCGGACGTCGCACGGACTCACGCTCACCCGCGATGGTCAGGCGTTGCTGCCGCACGCCGAACGGGCGCTCACCGCCGCCAGCGACGTGCAGCGCGCAGCCGCCACGCTGCGCCACGAAGTGCGCGGCCGGCTGCGTATCGGGACGATCCTCGATCCGCAGTTCCTGCGGCTTGGCGGCTTTCTGAAACAGCTCGTGGAAACCTGGCCGCAAATCGAAACCGCGCTGCGGCACGGCATGTCGGGCTGGGTGCGCGACCAGATCCTCGCGCGCGAACTGGACGTCGGTTACTACATCGGCCAGCCGTCGGAAGACGATAGCCGCAGCGAAGCGGCGTTTCACGTTGTCACGCTCACGCACTTCCAGTACCGCGTGCTTGCGCCGCCGGGCTGGAAAGACCGCGTCAAGGGCGCGCGCGACTGGCGTGCTCTCGCCGCGCTGCCGTGGATCTGGACGCCGCCCGCGTCCGCGCACAACCGGCTGCTGTCGCATCTGTTCGACGAGGCTGGCGTGAAACCGGTCAAGGTGGCCGAGGTCGACCAGGAGCCGTCGATGCTCGACCTCGTCAAATCGGGCGTTGGCCTGTCGCTCGCCCGCGACGCCACCGCCATCGCCGAAGCGCACGCCCACGCGCTGACGATCGTCGACGGCATCACGGTGCCCACCGAGCTCACGTTCATCAGCCTCGCCAGCCGCAAGGACGAACCGGCCATCGCCGCCGCCATGAAACTGATCGAGCAGCAATGGACGATATGAGCGCAGCTCATGACAGCCGTCGCTGCGAACGTTGACGTAACGACACCGTCACGTGCTTTTTGCTAGATTCGAGTCTTGCGCACCGCGCAACGCCCGCCTTCTGACTTTCCGCTGGTCCATCTCGACGCGCTTCGATGCACGACCTGAAGCCGTCGCCCGCCCTATCTTTCGACAGGAGTCTCACATGGCACGCAACATCGAGATCAAAGCCCGCGCCCGGCAATTCGACGAACTGCGCGAACGCGCCGCGCAGCTTTCGCCGGACGCGCCGCTGATCTTCCGCCAGCAGGACTTCTTCTACGACGTGCCGCGCGGCCGTCTGAAACTGCGTCAGTTCGACGATGGCACGCCCGCCGAACTGATCTTCTATCAACGCGACGACCGCGACGGCCCGAAGGCGTCGTACTACACACGCAGCCCGGTCACGAACGCCGAAGCGATGCACTCGCTGCTGGCCACGGCCCTGACCACGCGTGGTATCGTCACGAAGGAACGCCACGTGTATCTGATCGGGCGCACGCGGATTCATCTGGATCGCGTCGACGGTCTGGGCGACTTCATCGAACTCGAAGTTGTGCTCGCGCAGGATGACGATGAGGAGGGCGGCGAAGCCGAGGCGCACGCGATGTTCGCGAAGCTCGGGGTGCCGGAATCGGATCTGGTGGCGGTCGCCTACGTGGATCTGCTCAACCCGGAGAGCGAACCGCTGAAGGTGGGCTGAGCTGGCCTGCGCAGCAGCGAAACGCCCGCGCTCAGGCGGCGGGCGCGCCCGGCGACAGATGGCCGAGCGGTAATGGCCCGTTGCGCTTGAAGGTCGTGAGTACGATGTTGGAGCGCACGCTGTCGACGCCGGGCACACGCATCAGCTTCTTCATCACGAACGACGAAAGCGCGTTCAGATCGGGCGCCACGATCCGCAGCAGATAATCCGCATCACCGACGACGGCGTGGCACTCCAGCACCTCCGGCAGCACGTCGAGCTGCTGCTGGAACTGTTCGATGATCGAATCGCCGTGGTGCTTCAGTTTCAGGCTGGTAAAGGCGGTGACGCCGAGCCCGAGCTTCTCGGGCCGCAACACGACGCGATAGCCGTCGATCACACCCGTCGATTCGAGCCGCTGCAACCGCCGGCCGATCTGCGACGGCGACAGCGGAATCTGCTCGCCAAGCTGCTGGTGCGTGGCGCGCCCGAAGCGCTGCAGCACTTCTAGAAGCGCCAGATCGAAGTGATCCAGTTCGAGCATGATCATTCTCCGCATTGAATTGCTGTTTGATGCACGATTATTGCATATCTACGACCGGTAACGCCATCATTGCGCCCTTTCCGCGTGTTCGCCGCTCTACACTTGCAGACATCCTCACTCTGCAGCAACGCGCATCTTCATGTCGACGGCCAGCACCGCAAAACTCAAGGAACAGTTCGACGCCGGTCTTGAAACCCGCGCCGATTTCACCATCGATCAGCCGATGCATCGCTACGGCGCCGTCGATCACGCGGTGTGGAAGCAGCTTTATAAACGTCAGACAGCGCTGCTTAAGGGCCGCGTCTGCGATGAATTCCTGGCAGGCGTGGCGCAGCTGAACCTGCCGGCGGAACGGGTGCCGTCGTTTGATGCCATCAACGCGCAACTGACGCCCGCCACCGGCTGGCAGATCGTCGCCGTGCCGGGTCTCGTGCCAGATCGCGTTTTCTTCGAGCATCTGGCGAACCGGCGGTTTCCGGTCACCTGGTGGATGCGTCGACCCGACCAGCTCGACTATCTGCAGGAACCGGACTGCTTTCACGACCTGTTCGGCCACGTGCCGCTGCTGATCAATCCTGTCTTCGCCGACTACATGCACGCCTACGGCCGCGCGGCGCTCGCCGCCAGCGACGCCGGCGCGCTGCCGCTACTCGCGCGTCTCTACTGGTACACGGTCGAATTCGGCCTGATCCGCGATGCGGCGAGCCCCAACGGCGTGAAAATCTACGGCGCGGGCATCGTGTCGAGCAAGGGCGAGACGCTATACAGCCAGCTAAGCGACGCGCCGAACCGCATCGGCTTCGATCTGGAACGCGTGATGCAGACGCGCTACCGGATCGACACGTTCCAGAAAACGTACTTTGTCATTGATGACTTCGCCCAGCTGTTCGACGTCGCGCGTACCGACTTTGCGCCGCTGCTCGCGAAACTCGTCGATCAACCCGCGCTCGCTGCCGGCGGGATATGCGACGTGCGAGACGCCGGCCGCATCATCACGCGCGGCACGCAGGAAGGCTGGGAGGCCGAAGGCGACGTCTGACCGGTGCTGCCGCACGGCAGCCGGCGCCGCGATCAGCAGCGCATCCGCATCCGTGAAAAAATAGTCCGATACACGCGTGCCGTGCCGCAGCGGGGACGCGCGTACAACCCGGCTAACGAGGTATTCCGATGATCCAGAAACTGACTTCCGAAGCACGCGCAACGCAGCTCAGCCATCTGGACGGCTGGCAGGTCGCGAGCGGTCGCGACGCGATCCAGCGTCAGTTCCAGTTCGCCGACTTCAACGAGGCGTTCGGCTTCATGACTCGCGTCGCGATCAAGGCGCAGGAGATGGACCACCATCCCGAGTGGTTCAACGTCTACAACAAGGTGGACATCACGCTGTCGACGCACGAGGTGAACGGCGTCACGGAGCGCGACATCGCCATGGCCCGTTTCATCGACGGAATCGCGAAACCGGCACAGCACGAATGATGCAGGGAAAATGGCAACGAGACAGGGAAAACCCGCCCGAACACGTCTGATGAAAGGGTTTTGCAGGTATTCAGGCTACCAAACCTTCACTTCTACAGGCCGTTCTTAAGGCGCACGTAAGAATCCCACGCTTCGCGGGCAATCGCGTCCAATCGTTCCGGTTCGAGCCAGGTCGCTCGCTGTACAATCATCTGCGCATACGGCCTGGAGAGCGCGCTTGCCTCCTTGCACAGGCTGAGTTCGTCGCCGCTCGAAGGTGAGCGGCTGCGCCAGAAGTTGATCGCAGCTTCGAGTTCGTTGATCGTAATGACGGACATGACTTTCGTGATCATTCGATGGCCGCATCGCACGGCAACGCCGCACAAGCTGTGCAGCAGGCGCTCCGGCGAACGCATGCACGAAACGCCTAAACCCATTGTACTTGAGCGAAATCCATGCGACTCCTTCTGATCGAAGATGACCGCCCCATCGCACGCGGCATCCAAAGTAGCCTCGAACAAGCCGGCTTCACGGTCGACATGGTCCACGACGGTATCTTCGCCGAACAGGCTCTCACGCAAAACCGTCACGAACTCGTGATCCTCGATCTGGGCCTGCCCGGCATCGACGGCATGACGCTGCTCTCGCGCTTCCGCCAGAGCAACCGCCACACGCCGGTGATCGTGCTGACCGCGCGCGACGAGTTGAACGACCGCGTTCAGGGCCTCAATTCCGGCGCCGACGACTACATGCTGAAGCCATTCGAACCCGCCGAACTCGAAGCGCGTATCCGCGCGGTGATGCGCCGCAGCGGCCCGCACGGCGACATGCCGCGTCCGGAAGTTTCGCTGGGCGGCGTGCGTCTGTCGGGCGTCGACCGCCGCATCTTCAACGACGACAAGCCGCTCGAACTGTCGCCGCGCGAATTCGCGGTGCTCGAAATGCTGCTGCTGCGCCATGGCCGCGTGGTGAGCAAGGCGCAACTGCAGGATCACCTGACGCACTTCGGCGGCGATCTCGGCGATACGGCGATCGAAGTCTATGTGCACCGGGTGCGCAAAAAGCTCGAAGCCTGCCGCGTGGAAATCGTCACGGTGCGTGGCTTTGGGTATCTGCTGCAGGAAATCCGTCAGGCCGCGTAACCGCGTGTTTCACCCGGTGGCCTGATACGGCCGGGCCTTCGCCGTCGGGCACCTTTTTGTCGAGATGCCCATCGGCGCCCGGCTTTTTTCGCGGACGAGGAGTAATCTGATCCGCGTTGATCCTTTTTGCGCGTTCGACCATGCCCCATCCGGTCGCGAACAGCCTGCGGCGCTCGCTGCTGCGCCGCCTCGCTGCTCCCCTTTCGCTGCTCGCGCTGATGAGCGGCCTCATCGCTTACTGGCTTGCATGGCAGTACACGCAGCACGTCGTCGACCGTTCCCTCGCTGACCTCGCCACCGCCATCTCGCGGCAGGTGCAGATCGCCGGACCCGACGCGCCCATTACCGTGCCGCCGCTCGCGCAGGCGATGTTCTCCGATCCGGTCGAACAGCTCGTCTACCGCATCAGCAACGGCGAAACCGAAATTGCCGGCGATCCCAAGCTGCCGCTGCAAGGTACCAGTGTGCGACGCATGCACTACGCGTATGTGTTCGAGACGCAGCACGAAGGCACGAGCGTGCGCGTCGCGCAGGTCCGCGTGAACCAGCCACAGGGCAATCCGATCGTCGTCGAGGTCGGCCAGCCGGTCCATCATCGCTTCCGCATTGCCGCCGAGTTTCTCGTCGCGATCATGATGCCCCTGCTGTTGCTGCTGCTTGCCGGCTGGGTGATCGTGTGGCGCGTCGTGAACCAGCAGCTCAATCCGCTCACCGATCTCGCCGATTCGCTGAACCGGCAGACGCACACGTCACTTGAACCGGTCGACGAAACGTTTGTGCCGATCGAAATCCGGCCGCTCACGAGCGCACTGAATGGTCTTCTCGACCGCCTGAAAACCGCGCTCGATGGGCAGCGCAAATTCATCGCCGACGCCGCGCATCAGCTTCGCACGCCGCTAACCGCAGTGAAACTGCACGCCGAGCAGGCCGCCATTGCGCGTGAACCGAAGCAGGTGCTGGTCGCCGTGCGCGAACTGCGCGCGGCCGCAGATCGTGCAGTGCGCCTGTCGAACCAGTTGTTGTCGCTCGCGCGTGCGGAGCCAGGCGAACAGGCCGCGCGTTTCATGAACGTCGATATGGCCGCGCTCGCGTTCGAAACCGGTGCGGAATGGGTACCGCGAGCGCTTGCGGTCCACGTCGATCTGGGCTTCCAGCGCCTGGACGACCCGGCTAACGACCGTCCGCTGATCGCGCGCGGCAATCCGGTGCTGCTGCACGAAGTGTTCGCCAACCTGCTCGACAATGCGCTCAAATATGTGCCGCCCACGCGCTACGACGGCGGCCGCATCACGGTCAGCGTGTCACAGGTTATCGACGACGGCCGCGCGATGGCGGAAATCATCGTCGAAGATAACGGCGCGGGCGTGCCGCCCAGGCAGCAGGCGGAACTGTTCAAACGGTTTTTCCGCGGCGATGGACAAAGCGACACGGGCGTCGACGGGGGCGCCGGTCTGGGTCTCGCGATTGTTCACGACATCATGGTGCTGCACGGCGGCGACGTGCACTACGAAGATGCTGCCGACGGTGGCGCGCGTTTCATCGTGCGCATTCCAGTCGTCGCGGGCAGCGTGCAAGATGCACCCGGCCGCGCGACAAAAAAATCGGCGCACCAGGCGCCGATCGATATGTGATGTCTGGCGGGCGCGCGTCACGCGCGGCCCGTCGCTCACTTTTTCTTCTTCGCTTTCCTCTCAGGCTTGTCCGGAACGGCCAGCATCGTGCCGCGGCATTTGCGTGCGCCGCAGCGGCATTCGTATTCCTTCTTCAGCTTCTTCGTCTGACGCGCGTCGATCACGAGGCCGTAGTCGTAGAACAGTTCTTCGCCAGCTTCGATGTCACGCAGCGCGTGGACGTACACGTGGCCGTCGATTTCTTCAGCTTCGCAGTTCGGCGCGCATGAGTGGTTGATCCAGCGCGCGCTGTTGCCATCGACCTTGCCGTCGATCACGTGGCCGCTATCGAGCGCGAAATAGAACGTGTGATTCGGTTCGTCCGGATTGTGCGGGTGACGACGCAGTGCTTCCTTCCACGTGATCCGCTCACCCTTGTATTCGATCAGTCGTTCGCCGGCAGCAATCGCTTCCACGGCAAATACGCCTTTGCCGTGCACACCCGAGCGGCGCACAGCGATCCTGCGTGAACTCATTGAATGAATCCTTGTGAAGAACTGGAGGTGAACATGCGGTTGCTCCCGTGGGTCATGCCAGGAACCTGCCGGTTTTTCTGACGCGGATAGCAAACGCGGCGCCATACCGGCGCCGCGTAGTCCTGCGACGCCCATGCGCCACAACCGGCATCGTACACGTTAGAGACGACTTCGTTCAACCGTCAAAAACCATCCGATGTTCTTCTTCTTCGTTGTGATCAGCGCTGCCCGAGCGTTGTCTCTCCAAATAGCGCCTTCTCGTCGCGCGGTTGCGAGCGCCAGTATTGCGGCGGCGCCTCGACGGTCGCACCGAGCTGCGCGGCCGCGTGCCACGGCCAGCGCGGATCGTAGAGCATCGCGCGGGCCATCGCGATGAGATCGGCATCGCCCGCTTCGATCAGTCCGTTGGCATGCTGCGGATCGGTAATCAGACCGACCGCGATCGTCGTGAGGCCCGTCGCCTCCTTCACGGCCTGTGCAAACGGCACCTGATAACCGGGCTCGAGCGGAATCTTCTGCAACGGCGACACACCGCCCGACGATACGTCAATCCAGTCGCAGCCGCGCTTCTTCAGTTCATGCGCGAAGGCGATGGTGTCTTCAAGCAGGATGCCGCCATCGACCCAATCGGTCGCCGACACGCGCACACCGACTGGTTTGTCGGCGGGAAATGCAGCGCGCACGATATCGATGATTTCCAGCGGAAAACGCCAGCGGTTTTCGCGCGAGCCGCCGTAGTCGTCGGTGCGTTGATTCGCGATCGGCGACAAAAACTGATGCAACAGATAGCCGTGCGCCGCGTGGATTTCGAGCGCATCGATGCCGAGCCGCGCCGCGCGACGCGCCGATGCAGCAAACGCTTCGCGGATCCGGTTGAGTCCTGCATTGTCGAGCGCCAGCGGCGGCTCTTCGCCGGCCTTGTGCGGCAACGCCGACGGTGCGTGAGGTAACCAGCCACCTTCAGACACCGGAATCAGCTGGCCACCCTCCCATGGCACATGACTCGACGCCTTGCGGCCGGCATGCGAAAGCTGCATCGCGACGGGCACATGTGAATGCTTGCGGATCGCTGCGAGCACCGGCTTGAGCGCGGCTTCGGTGACGTCGTCCCACAAACCGAGATCACCGGGCGTGATGCGCCCATCCGGTTCGACAGCGGTCGCTTCGATGCAAAGCAGACCTGCGCCGGAAAGCGCGAGGTGGCCCAGATGGATCATGTGCCATTCGTTGGCCTCGCCGCGCCAGGCGGAATACTGGCACATCGGGGACACGACGATACGGTTACGGAGCGTCACGCTACGCAGCGTGAGCGGAGAAAATAGCGCGCTCATAGGTTCTCGCGAGGGAGGACAAAGAGCGATCGAGCATAGCACCGCGTTTCTTCTGCTGCTGGCAGGCGGCCGCCCAGAAAGCCGACTGAAACCTGAACGCCGGGTAAGACTTCAGGTGTCCTGCTTCTGGCTTACCGGCGTATCGAGACGGCTCGACCAGGATTCGACCTTGCCGCTCGCGAGCCGCTTCGATGCGGTCGCGCGCCACGAAGGCGTCAGGGTGTCGAGATTCGCCATGCCCTCGAGCGCGCCCCGATCGTCACGATCGACGTACAGCACGCGCAACAGACGCTCGACGGTCCAGCCCGGATGCGGCCGCGCCAGCCGTTCGATCGTATCGCCTGCGCCGATCTCGCCGGCTTCGAGCACGCGGTAATACCAGCCCGTGCGACGCGTATCCTGCACACGACGCGACATGTCATCGCGCCCAAAACGCAGGTTCAGTTTCCAGCAGGGTTGTCGCGGCTGCGAGACCTGCACGAGTGCGCCACCCATCCGGTACACGTCACCGACGCACACCGTCGCTTCAGTCATGCCCAGTGTGCTGATGTTTTCACCGAACGCGCCACGAGTGTCGAGCCGTGTCAGGCCATCGCGCGCCACCGACCATTCATCGCGCCAGACGGCATAGTGATCGAACGCGTAGTGAAGGAGCGCCTTTTCCGGGCCGCCGTGATGTTTGCGCTCGGCCTGCTCGTCACCGTCGAGGCCCGTTTCGCCGAGCCACACGCGACGGTCGACCTGTACCTTGCCGATCGCGCTCTGCTTGCCGTTGTCACCGAGCGGCGCAACGACGCCCGTCAGCACGGCATCGACACGAAACACCGTATCGCTCATGGTCTGGCCTCGACCTGATCCAGCCATTCGCCGAACATTTTGCGCGACGCCTCTTCGAGACGCGGACCCAGGCGGGCCGTATCCGCTCGCAACTGCAATACGTCGACGCCAACCGTTCCGCCGATTTCCGACGCGTTACCGATCAGCCACGGCTCGAAGCGGTCGGCACGAATTTCCGGATGACATTGCAGACCGAGCACATGCCTGCCCCACGCAAATGCCTGATTTTCACAAATCGGCGTGGAGGCAAGACGCGTCGCGCCTTCGGGAAGATCGAAGGTATCGCCGTGCCAGTGCAGCATCGACGTGTGTGCGCCGTCCAGATGACGAACGGGCGATGCATGACCCGCCCCGGTAAGCGTCAGCGGACTCCAGCCAATCTCTGGCTGCGGGCCTGCGTAGACCCGCGCACCCAGCACCCGCGCGATCAGTTGCGCGCCGAGGCAGATGCCGAGCGTCGGCAAACCGGCGGCAATGCGCCGTTCGATCATCGACACGAGCGGCACCAGTGTCGGATACCGTGCGTCGTCGCACGCGTTGATCGGACCGCCAAGGATGACCATTAGCGAAGGTGCAACCGGGTCGGGCGCCTCGATGCGTCCAACGCCAACGTCGAGATAACGCACCGGACGCCCGCGCTCGCCGAGCACAAGCTCGAAGCTGCCCAGATCTTCGAAGTGCACATGGCGGATGGCCAGAACTTCGTGATTCATCGGCAGGTCCTGTTCTCGAGGTTGACTCGAAGTTGACTTTAAGAGCGCCGGGGCATGCCTTGACGTACCCGCTGCAGCACAGACCGGATCGCCCGGTAAGAAGCAGAAGCTTCCGGACGGACGATCCCTGCCCTGCGGCCCGGCGAACTGACGCTTACTGCGCGAAGATCTTCCAGATCTTCTTCTGCGTCGCGACGTCGGCGGTTTCGTGCACTGCGCAATCCAGACGCACGTCCGTGTCCGCCATCTTCAACTCGAGCAGCATGCAGTAGTGCGGCGTCTTCTTCGGATTCCTGCTCGGTTCGAAGTGCGTGCACGACAGGCACATGCGGTGCGGAGGAATGGTTTCCTGCGCTTCCAGCTGATGGATTGTCTTCAGCAGCGTGCGATAGAACACGGCCTGCTCGTCTACCTTCAGCGTACCAACGGCCTTCGCCAGAAAATCCGGCCATTGCGCTGCGCGCTTCGCCGCAGTACGGCCGCGCGCAGTGAGACGCACGGCCAGTGCGCGACCGTCGTCCAGCGCGCGACGTTTTTCGACAAGACCCTTGCCTTCGAGCGTGCTGACTGCGTCGCTCGTTGTGGCTGCGGTCAAAGCCGTTTCACGTGCAATTTCGCCGAGACGCATCGGACCCTTGCGTTGCATCAGCAAAACGAGAATTTCACCCTGGGTCGGGGTGAGACCCGCACCTTCCGCCCATTCCCATGCCTGGCTCCGCATGGCCGTGCTCAGTCGCAGCAGGGTGTGGGTCACCCGCCCGGTTGCCTGCTCTCCGTAGACGCCTTCGCTCATAATCTTTCGTTCGTTGTTGACAGCAAGCTGCCACGTGGTCGGCCGTCGGCGATATACACGCCGGCAGCCTGTGTGGGGACCGTCCCGTCCGGGAAAGGCGGGGCCGATTCTAACTATCTCAAAAATATTCTGCATTGCGAGCCTGTTCCGGCGCGTCGTGCAGCGATGCTCTCTTTTATCCACTGGGCATCGTCGACCATGGTTTCTTTCGGAAACAATGCCTGACGCGGCCACGCCACAGCGTTAAAACCGACATTCTATGCGAGTGCGGCCAATCGTACAGCTAAGTTATCCAGCGCGCGTTGTGGATAACCCCGGGATATCCCATGAAATGGATGTGCACCGATTCTTGATAACCCGCGCATCGGCATCCTGGTGACATGAAGTTATCCGCCGTTCCGGGCGAAGACACCGGTAAGATCCGCATGGTTGTCGTTTACGCAATACATTGACTTTGCAGGGAAATCCTTCGTTGTCCACAGATGAAGCCCATGCTTGTTAACTATTACTACGTATGTATACGTAAACATTGGACAAACTAGAGGAAGCCCGAGCTGGAAATCAAAAGGCGAAAAAAACCCGCTAAAAGCGGGTTCTGTCGGATAACAACGACAACCTGACGGCGGGAATCACGCCCGCCATTGCAGGCATTGCTGCCGCACGGCTTCATGCAGCGACTTTTCTTCGGCGAATACGCCACGCAGCCACGTGGCATCGTTGACCTGACTGCGCGCGATCGCGCCGACTTCTTCCAGCGCCTTGCCCGATCCCAGCGCGTCGGCATGCGGCGCGATACGGTCGAGCGTGGCGAGGATATCTTCGGAAATCGTACGCCGCTCGCCTGTCTGCGGATCGATACAGGTGCCCGCAAGGCCGAAGCGGCATGCTTCGAAGCGGTTGAACGTGTAGACGAGGTAATCGTCTTCCTTCGGCATCAGCGGTTTGTCGAGCAGCAGATGGCGTGCGAGCGTCTGGATGTAGCAGGCGATCGCCGCGGCGCGGTCGACGGACATCGGCGTATCCATCACCCGCACTTCGATCGTGCCGAAACCGGGCTTCGGACGGATGTCCCAGTAAAAATCCTTCATGCTGTTCACGACGCCCGTGTGAACCATCTTCGAAAAATACTCTTCGAAGCTGTCCCACGTGAGCACGAACGGCGCGCGACCCGACAAAGGGAACGCGAAAACCGAGTTCAGTCGCGCCGAATGAAACCCGGTATCGACGCCCTGCACAAAGGGCGACGAAGCAGACAACGCGATGAAATGCGGAATGAAACGCGACATGGAATGCAGCAGGAACAGCGCGCTATCCGGATCCGGGCAACCGATGTGCACGTGCTGGCCGAACACGGTGAACTGCTTGGCAAGATAGCCGTAGAGCTCGGAGATGTACTGGAAGCGCGGCGTATCGACGATCTGCCGGTCGCTCCACTGCTGGAACGGGTGCGTGCCGCCACCACAGAGCCCGACGTTCAGACGGTCGGCCGCGGTGACCAGCGTGTCGCGGATCGTGCGCAGATCGGCCAGTGCCTGCTCGTGCGTCGTGCAGATGCCTGTTTGCAGCTCGATCATGCTTTCGGTGATTTCCGGCGTGATGTTGCCAGGAATCGGTTCGTCCTTGATGAGGCGCAGAAGATCGGTGCCGGCTTTGGTCAGATCATAGTCATGGGTGTTGACGATCTGCATTTCGAGCTCGATCCCGAAAGTGAACGGTTTCGAGTCGACAAAGGGTTCGAGTGACATGACGTCCCTTAGGTTTGCTGGTTGGGCCGGCCTTTCGCGTGCGCGCTGGCCGGCCGCAATCGTTGTGAAATGAGGGCTGTTCCGCGCGAACGCCTACTCGCGACGTTCTCCCACCAGTGCAAGGCTGCGATAAACGAGCCACGGCCCGACGAGCTGCAGCACGACAATGGAGCACATCACCACTGCACGCAGCAGCGGATCGAAATTCGGATACAGGTCATACGTATCGTCGACGAGCAGGTACGCAAGCGCGGACATCGGTGAAAGCGACAATCCGAGTGCCATGCCCTGCTTCCAGTTCAGTCCGCTCGGCTTCGCGAACGCGAGCACGCCGACGAGCTTGCCGATCAGACGCGCAACGATCAGACCCAGTGCGGCGACGCCGCCGAGCGCGATGTCTTTCCATTCGAACGACGTCAGCGTCAGCACGAACAGAATCACGGTCAACAGCCAGCCCGCGGTGCCGAAATGCTGCGGCCACAACTGCGGCCGCGCTTCCAGATTTTTCACGATGATGCCGGCGGCAAGCAGGCTCAGGATCGTCGACAGCCTGAACAGATGCGCGAGCGCGATCGCCAGCAGCACAAGACCGAACAGCGCGACAAACGAATGCTCGTCCTGCATGTTCATGCGTCGATAAAAGAAATTGCACGCACGCGCGAGCGCAAATGCCAGCACGAACGATCCGATCAGCAGATAAAGCGGCTGCAGGATCGTAGCGAACACGTTGCCGTACACCTCCTGATGCAGCCAGCTCGATGCGAGCTTTTCGATCACCACCGCGTACATGCTGTTGAGCGCGGTCAATGTCATCAGACGCTGCGTAACCTGTCCTTCTGCACGCAGTTCGGTCTTGAGCTGGATCACCATCGCGGGCGATGTGGCCATTGCGATCGCGGCGAGCACCATCGCGACCATCGTCGGCACCTTCAGGAACAGCAGGACGGCAAGAACGAGTACGAACGTGAGCGTCGCTTCGGCGATGCTCGACAGGATCAGCCATGGGTTACGACGGATCCAGCGCAGGTCGAGACGGCTGCCCAGTTCGAACAGCAACAGGCCAAGTGCGACGTCCAGCAGCGGACGCGCGGCGCCAGAACTGCTGGCGTCGATCACGCCGAAACCGGCCGAACCAGCGATCAGACCAATCACCGCATAGCCGGAAATACGCGGCAGACGCCATGCGCGATAGCAGAGTTCTCCGCAGAGACCCGCCGCAAGCAGCGCGAGGCCGGCCCAGAAGATCGCGTCGGGCGTGAGCGGCCAGGCCGGGAAAAATGAAAACGCCGACTTCATCGTGGTGGCTTCTCCTTTTGCAGCAACGGCCATGCGGCGCGAACCGGCGGACGGGCCGGTGACGGAGTGAACGCGGCTCGCGTTCGTCGTCGCTATCGCGCTGCGCCGACGGGCGTTGCAGATTGTCGATCGGGTGAAAACTGAGACGGTTGCGCGAAAACCGATTGACTGCGGACGGCGAAGTCTGCACGTGCCCGCGTGTATCAGCGTGTGCCCTGCGGCAGCTTGGCAGACACATGTGTACGAACGCCGTCGACCTGTGAATCAGATTGTTGTTGACCGGCAACCGTTCCGTTGGTGCGCACGTTGAATGGAGCGAAGCGTGCGCGCGAAGAACGGCGATTGTGCCACAGGTTTTTCAACGTGGACCGAAAAGGCCCTAACGTGAGGGTAAAGCGGTAAAAACGGACGTTATCTTCAGCGAAACAGGAAAAAACGACCGTTTTATGGGGTGCATTGGGGTAGCGCCGCCGGGCTTTTTTCGGATTGAACCGGGTTTTGGAGGGGCCGGTGCGAACGGTGGTTTTTGCGGGTCGAGGGGTTTGGCCCTTCGGGTTTGATCTGAAGCGACCGCCCAGACCCCTTTGTTTATATGTTTACCTGTATGTATACGTAGTAACAGTTAACAAGGGCATCGCTTTTCTGTGGATAACCTTCGTTTACCGAATCAAATCATCGCATTGGGGAGCGCATAACAGCACGCACAGCATGTGCGGCTCTCGCGGGCTTCCAGGAACAACTTTTCCGGAAAAGACGCGACGCAAAAGTTGTCCCGTTTACGTCCACATCGGTTCCACATGAGTTGAACCGGTTTTTCTCACGGTTATCCACAGGCACGGGTGGATAACTTTTCGGTCTCTATTGAACCGTGCCTTGACGCAACGCACGCAGGAGGAAGCGTGCGGGATCGATTGTTTCGGCAAGATCGCGTTCGATCGGCCAGGGCTCACCTTCGATCTGCGAGGCGATGAGTTCCGCACCGAGCGCGGCCCATACCAGCCCGCGTGAACCGTAAGCGAATGCGCCATGCATACCTGTTGTGCGCGGCAGATCGAGCGGCCATGCGCCGCGAAGACGCCCGGCTTCACGCGCAGCTTCGGCTTCATCGGCGAGTGTGCCGATCATCGGCATCCGGTCATGGGCGACGCATCGGAATGCGACGCGGCCTTCCAGCGTCGCTGTCGTTAGAGGATCGATTGTGTTACGCAGCGCCGGCAGCATTTGTGCAATGCGCGCCAGATTTTCGACATGGTCGTCTGCGCGCAAGCTGGGATCGAGATCATCGATGTTGTATGTCGCGCCCGTCAGCGTGAGGTCATTGGCGAACGGAACCACGTAGCCTTCGCCGATTACCGGCACCTGCAGACCGGAGACCGCGCCCGAGGGCAGCACGGTCAGCTGACCGCGCACGCTGCGCGTCGCTGCGTAGCGCAGGCCAGCAATGCGCGCGGCATCGTGCGCGCTCGCGACGATGACAACAGGTGCGCGGCCAACCACTTGCCCGCTCACGTCGAACACATTCCACTGGTCGCCTGCGCGTTCGATGCGCGCGACGTTCACGCCGAAGCGTCGATCGAGCAGCGTACCCGCGGCCGCGCATTGCGCGGCGCAAAGTGTGGCCGGGTCGATCCAGCCGCCACGCGGAAAAAACCATCCGCCGTTCGCGACATCGACATTCGCGATACGTCGCGCTTCATCGCGCGACATCGGTATGACGTAATCCGATGGCCACGCAAACGATGCCAGCGATTCAGTCATCTCCCGCGCTTCTTCTTCGTTCGCGGCAAGCTGAAGCAGACCCGACGGACCACGCGTGATTGAATGTCCGGCGTCTTCGAGCGCAGCCCATCGCTGCAACGCGTAGAGAAAACCTGCACGCGTGATGCGTGACGCGACGCTGTCATCGCGAGAGAGCATCGGATGAAATACCCCTGCTGGATTGCCGGACGCTTCGCGCGCGATCGCGTCGTGTCGTTCAAGCGATGTGACGTGCCAGCCGCGCGCGGTGAGCCGTTCGATCACGGCACAGCCGGCCAGCCCGGCGCCGATCACAATGGCGTGTCGCTCATCGACGGCAAGCGGCAACGGCGGTTCGTGCCGGCGCACGCGCCAGCGTGGCGCAAAACGCCCGACCAGCATCGCGCGCTTCCAGCCAAAACCCTCGACCTTGCGATACTCGAAACCGGCCTGCAACAGCGCGCGTTTCACGTCGCCGGAGCTCGTGTAGGTGGCGAACGTTGCGTCATCGCCCGCCAGGCGCGCGAGTTGTTTGAAAAGTTGCGGCGTCCACAGGTCAGGATTTTTCGCGGGCGCAAAGCCGTCGAGATAGAACGCGTCAGCACGTAACCAGAGCGACGGAAGCGTATCGGTCGCGTCGCCGAAGACGAGCGTGAGTATCACGCGGCCGCCTTCGAATTCGAGCCGGTGTGTGCCTGGAACCAGGGTTGGCCACGCATCGGCAAGCGTCTGCGCGAGCGACGAGATCGATGCGTCCGCAACGGTCGCGTCGTATGCGCGACGCAGATCGTCCTGTGTAAACGGGTGTTTTTCCGTCGAGACGAAATGCAGTCGTTCGCAGCGAGTGGGGTCGGCGCGCCATGCGGCCCATGTCATCAGGAAGTTGATGCCCATGCCGAAGCCGGTTTCCGTCACCGTGAAAATGCGCCGATCCTGCCAGCGGGCGGGCAGATTGTTGCCCTGCAAAAACACGTACTCAGCCTGCGCAAGACCGCCGACTGCGCTGTGATAGATGTCGTCGTACTGGCGTGAGAAGGGTGCGCCGTTGTCGCGAAAAGCGAGAGTGGCAGGGATCAGCGGCTCGTTCATGAGTAGAAAGAGGACGTCGTTAATGACGTAAAAAGCGCGCTGTGAAGCGAAGTGTAAAGCGCTGGAAAGCCCTTGTTACAAGGGTTACACGGCGATACACGTGCGCCTGAACGTTGGCAAAAACCAACGCCAGCGTGGCATCGAGCGCCATGACGCGTGTTGTTTGATGCGTTCCTGATCGAAATCGGCCCAATCCGAACTGGATCAGACAAAGAACCGTGTAAATCTTCGAAACCCTTGTCCTGATTGGGTTTGCGCTGCGCTATCATAGCAGGCGCCGCACAGGGAAGCGGCAGCACGGCCGTCGCATACAACGCTTTGCGACGCGTTTGTCCGGAGTGCTCCGGCATCGTCGCTGCTCGACGGCGCGGCACGCGCACGTATAATCGGCGCGTTCGCGCTGTTCGTGTCAACCTAAACCAGAAAGGAACCTTAATGAACAAACAGGAACTGATCGACGCCGTCGCAGGGCAGACGGGCGCCAGCAAAGCTCAAACCGGCGAAACGCTGGACACGCTGCTTGAGGTGATCAAGAAAGCCGTGTCGAAGGGTGACGCTGTCCAGTTGATCGGCTTTGGCAGCTTTGGTTCGGGCAAGCGCGCAGCGCGTACAGGCCGCAACCCGAAGACCGGCGAAACCATCAAGATTCCGGCCGCCAAGACCGTCAAGTTTACGGCTGGTAAAGCGTTCAAGGACGCAGTCAACAAGCGCTAAGCGTTTAAGAGCCTTGTGTTGACGCCCGCCATTGGCGGGTTTTTTTTCGTCTGCGTTCCCTGTGGTTCCCGGTCATTCCTGGTGATGGTGATGTCCGTGACCATGATGGCGGTGCCTATGATCGTGGTCATCGTCATCGTGTTCATGATCGTCGTGTTCATCCTCATCGAAGTCCCACGCGGGGAACGGATCGTTGAATGCTTTCCACGCATCGACACCGGATGCGTATTCCCCGTCGGTCAGAAGACACGCATCGAGCTTCGCGCGCCACGCGTCGCGATCGATATCGACACCGATCATCACCAGTTCCTGGCGACGATCGCCGATCGTGAATTCGTTCGCATCGCCGTACCAGTCGGCGGTAATTTCCGCCATCAGTTCATCATCGCCTTCGGGCCATTCGCTGCGGTCCTGCGCGGCCCACCATGTGCCAGCCGGCGCTGGCCGGCATGCGCCGCCCGCCTGCGAAAGCGAGCCGCCGATGTCGTTGCGCGTCGCGAGCCAGAAGAAACCTTTGCTGCGCAGCACGCCTGTCCATTCTTCATGCAGCAGTGCCCATAAGCGCTCCGGATGAAACGGCCGGCGCGCGCGGTAGACGAAGGTGCCGATGCCGGATGCGTCGGCTTCGCCATGCGGTTCCCGATTGCGGTCTTCCGTGAGCGTGACGAGCCAGCCTGCGGAACCTGAAGTGGCCTCGAAATCGAAACGCTGCGTATCGAGTACGTCGGCGGGCGACACATCGGCGAAGCGGCTCACGATCTGCACGGCACCCGGATTGATGCGCGCGAGAATGCGTTGCAGACGGGCAAGCGCGTCGTCGCTGACAAGATCCGCCTTGTTCACCACCAGGACGTCGCAGAACTCGACCTGATCCACAAGCAGTTCGACGATCGTGCGATCGTCGTCTTCGGTCGTCGCGATGCCGGCTTCGGCAAGCGTATCGGTGCGAGCAAAGTCGAGCAGGAAACGCGACGCGTCGATGATCGTCACGGTCGTGTCGAGCCGCGCGATGTCGGCGAGTGTCGCGCCGTCTTCGTCTTCATCGCCGAAGGCCAGGTTTTCGGCAATCGACATCGCTGTGGCGGCGCCCGTCGATTCAACGAGGATCGCGTCGAACTGTTGTGCGTTGGCAAGGCGACGAATGTCTTCGAACAGGTTGTCGCCCGCCGCAATTAGAACGCTTCCGTTGGCCAGTTCGATCTGGTTTTCCGCAGCGGTGTGCGATCCGCCTGACGCGCGCACAAGCGTCGAATCGGGATCAACCCCGGCGAGACCGGCCGGATCGGCGACGATCGCGGCGACCCGCAGGCCGCCGGCGTTCGTAAGAATATTTTTGATGAGCGTGGTCTTGCCCGCGCCCAGAAAACCGGAGAGCACGGTGACGGGCAGTGGCGACTGGTTCATTGCGGTACGGAAACGAGAGGAGAAGAAAGGCGTGCCGGGCGCAAAACCGGAGTGCAGGCGAGCGGCAGGACGAAGCCGCATTGTGCATCAAACGTCGCGATGTCGCGCGAATCTGCCGCCCGAAAGCGTGAGCAGTGGTGTCAAACTTGACGTAGCAAAAAGATCAGCAGGAGGTCAGCGAGATGTCCGCGCACAGTAACCCTCAGCGCAGGAGATTCCACTTCTGAAGAATGCCCGCGATCTGCTTCGCGTACTGATCGCGTAGCGATGGCGTTTCCGAGTGATAGGCGCCGACCGCGTTCCACGTATTGCCATACTTGTTCATCTGACGTCGCAGATGCCAGGCGGCAATGTAGACATTCTTGCAGGGTTCCATCAGCGTACCGGTAGAAATGCCGTACTGCGACAGCGTCGCCAGATGGATGGAGTTGATCTGCATCACGCCGTAGTCGGTCGAACCGTTCGCGTTCTTGTGCTTCGCGTCCGGCCGGTTGTGCGACTCCTGCCATGCGATCGCGCGCAGAATGAGCGGATTGACTTTCTGGTAACTGGCCGCCTCATCGAAACAGTCGGCGCGTGCGGGCGCGGCGGCGAACCACGCGCAGAGCCCGACGGCAACAGTGACGAGAGCCAGTTTCATCGGTCAAGATGACTAAGCAAATAGAAGTGAAGGACAATGCGATGTCTGACACCCTCACGGAAAACTGGGGAAAACCCGCGTCCGTCTGGATGCATTCATCTTATGTAACGCCCGTATCATACCGGCAGCCGGCGACCGGCTAAAGTTGGCTAACCGACATAAGGCCGCACATTTCGAAGTGATGATGGCCGTTAGAGGGCCGCGGTGACCTTTCATGAAGTTAACAACCGCAATCCGCGATTAGAGGAAACTTACTGCCGGGGGCTTTTTTGTGAGAATTTCGTCATGAAAAGCTGTTACTGTTTATTTTTTTCGGGCCTCAGTTTCGTGTGCATCCGGGAGACGGGCAGGCGTCGGGGCGAAGGGGTTGAGCCCGGCCAGCATGTCCACTGCGCATGACCGCTGGCGGCAGTTGCCGTCGGCATCGACATCACATTCCATGAGAAGAAATCGTATGGCATTGCGTCGCGTCGCAACGGCGCTGCTGGTTGCTGGATTGATCACCTCGCAGATCGCACACGCACAGGTGACCCTCAACTTCGTCAACGCGGACATCGACCAGGTGGCCAAGGCGATCGGCGCGGCAACCGGCAAAACGATCATCGTTGATCCGCGAGTCAAGGGTCAG
This sequence comes from Paraburkholderia sp. GAS334, assembly GCF_050436625.1. Classification (NCBI taxonomy): domain Bacteria; kingdom Pseudomonadati; phylum Pseudomonadota; class Betaproteobacteria; order Burkholderiales; family Burkholderiaceae; genus Paraburkholderia; species Paraburkholderia sp. GAS334. The sequence goes on from NZ_JBNDMO010000020.1 coordinate 89,639, forward strand.
CTCAACCTCGTTTCAGAAAATGCCGTCCCCGAAGACCAGGCGCTCAAAACATTGCAGTCCGCATTGCGGATGCAGGGCTTTGCGCTGGTGCAGGACAATGGCGTGCTCAAGGTCGTGCCGGAAGCCGATGCCAAGCTGCAGGGCGTGCCGACCTACGTGGGCAACGCGCCGGCCGCGCGCGGCGACCAGGTCGTCACGCAGGTCTTCCAGCTGAAGAATGAATCGGCCAATAACCTGCTGCCGGTGCTGCGCCCGCTGATCTCGCCGAACAACACGATCGCGGCCTACCCGGCCAACAACACGCTGGTCGTCACCGACTACGCCGACAACGTGCGCCGTATCGCCCAGATCATCGCGGGCGTCGATACGGCCGCGGGCCAGCGGGTCCAGGTCGTGCCGCTGAAGAACGCCAACGCGCTGGATATCGCGACGCAGCTCTCGAAGATGCTTGATCCAGGCGTGATCGGCAGCACCGACGCGACGCTGAAGGTATCCGTCACCGCGGACCCGCGCACCAATTCGCTGCTGCTTCGCGCATCGAATGTGCAGCGGCTCGCGGCGGCGAAGTCGCTCGCCCAGCAGCTCGATGCGCCCACCACCATGCCCGGCAACATGCACGTCGTGGCGCTGCGCAACGCGGACGCGACGAAGCTCGCGAAGACCTTGCGCGGGATGCTCGGCAAAGGCGGCGAGACCGGCTCGTCGGCCGGCGCGAACGAAGCAAGTTCGTTCAACCAGAACACCGGCGGCTCATTGGGCGGTGGCTCGACGGGCACGTCGGGTACGCCGCCGCTGCCGTCGGGCGGACTCGGCAGCAGCTCGCTGTCGTCGTCGATGGGCGGCGGCGGGGGAGCATACGGCGCGGGCGGTGGTTCCAGTTCCGGCGGCCTGCTCGGCGGCGACAAGGAAAAGAGCGAGGAGAATCAGCCGGGCGGCATGATCCAGGCGGACGCCGCAACCAATTCGCTCATCATCACGGCGGCCGACCCCGTGTACCGCAACCTGCGGGCGGTGATCGACCAGCTCGACGCGCGGCGCGCGCAGGTCTATATCGAGGCGCTGCTCGTCGAGCTGAATTCGAACACGAACGCCAATCTCGGCATTCAGTGGCAGGTTGGGAACAATTCGATCTTTGCCGGCACCAACCTGGCGACCGGCAACAGCAACAGCATCATCAATCTGACGGCGGCGGCCGCAGCGGCCGCGAGCACCGGCGGTCTCGCGACAGCGCTCGGAACCCAGAGTGTCCAGCAGGGGCTCAACGTCGGCTGGGTGCACAACATTTTCGGTGTGCAGGGACTCGGCGCGTTGCTGCAGGCGCTGTCGCAGACCGCCGACGCGAACGTGCTGTCGACGCCTAACCTCATCACGCTCGACAACGAGGAAGCCAAGATCGTCGTCGGCACGAACGTGCCGATCCAGACGGGTTCGTATTCGAACCTCACGAGCGGCGCCACAAGCTCGGCGTTCAACACCTTCGACCGCATCGACGTCGGTCTGACGCTGCACATCAAGCCGCAGATCACCGACGGAGGGATTCTCAAGCTGCAGCTCTACACGGAAGACTCGGCGATCGTGAACGGCACGACCAACGCGACGACCAACCCGGCCGGCCCTGAGTTCACCAAGCGTTCGATCCAGTCGACGGTGCTCGCCGATAACGGCGAGATCATCGTGCTGGGCGGCCTGATGCAGGACAACTACCAGGTCAGCAACAGCAAGGTGCCGCTGCTGGGTGATATCCCGTGGATCGGCCAGTTGTTCCGCTCGGAACAGAAGAACCGCAACAAGACTAACCTGATGGTGTTCCTGCGCCCCGTGATCATCAACGATCGCGATACCGCGCAGGCCGTGACGTCGAACCGCTACGACTACATCCAGGGCGTGCAGGGCGCGTACAGGTCGGATAACAACCTGATCAAGGACAAGGACGATCCGGTGGTTCCGCCGATGCCGATCGGCCCGAGCCAGGGCGGCTCGCCCGCGATGAACCTGTTCGACCTCGAGCAGATGCGTCGTCAGCAGATGGCGCCGCCGCCGGCCGCCGCTCCGGCGGGCAGCACGGGGCCGAACACCCAGTCACCGGGAGCGCGTCCGTGACGCAGACGCCCGCGCAAGCCGCGCATCGTGCTCAGGGCGGCGACCCGGCCAGCGAGCGGGGCAACCACCCGGTCACCGGTGAGCGCGAGGCGCCCTCGCCGCTCGCCGCGCGGCTCGTGCCGTACGGCTTCGCGAAGAGCGGCCAGATTCTCGTCGCGCATCAGCATGCGGACGGTCTCGAAGTCTGGATCAGCGAACGCACGAGCGACGCGGCGCTCGCTGAAGTCGCGCGCAATTTCGGCGCGTTGTCGGTGGTGCGGCTCTCCGCCGATGAACTCGCGCAGGCAATCAACCAGGCGTACGCGCGCCAGGACGGTAGCGCGGCGCAGGTGGTCGGTGAAGTCGAAGGCGAAGTCGATCTGTCGCGACTGATGCAGGAGATTCCGGAAGTCGAGGATCTGCTGGAATCGGAAGACGACGCGCCGATCATCCGCATGATCAACGCGCTTTTGACGCAGGCCGCGCGCGAGCAGGCGTCCGATATTCACATCGAGCCGTTCGAGACATCGTCGGTGGTGCGGTTTCGCGTAGACGGCACGTTGCGCGATGTCGTGCGTCCGAAGAAGGCGCTGCACGGCGCGCTGATCTCGCGGATCAAGATCATGGCGCAGCTCGATATCGCCGAGAAACGTCTGCCGCAGGATGGCCGCATTACGTTGCGCGTCGGCGGTCGTCCGGTCGACGTGCGCGTTTCGACGCTGCCAACCGGTCACGGTGAACGCGCGGTGCTGCGTCTGCTCGAAAAGGACGCGGCGCGGCTGAACCTCGAAGCGCTTGGCATGGCCGCCGATACGCTCGTGAAATTCGACAGGCTGATCGGGCGTCCGCACGGCATCGTGCTCGTCACGGGCCCGACCGGTTCGGGCAAGACGACGACGCTGTACGCATCGATGTCGCGGCTTGAGACGGCGACGACCAACATCATGACCGTCGAAGATCCGATCGAATACGACCTGTCGGGCATCGGCCAGACGCAGGTGAACGAGCGGATCGGCATGACCTTCGCGCGCGCGTTGCGCTCGATTCTGCGGCAGGATCCGGACGTCATCATGATCGGTGAAATCCGCGATCTCGAAACCGCGCAGATTGCCGTGCAGGCGTCGCTCACCGGTCACCTGGTTTTGGCGACGCTGCACACGAACGATGCCGCTTCCGCGGTGACGCGTTTGACCGACATGGGCGTCGAGCCGTATCTGCTGGCTTCTTCGCTGCTGGGTGTGCTCGCGCAGCGGCTCGTGCGACGGCTGTGTCCGGTGTGCAAGGAAGAGCGCGTCGAAGAAGACGGCAGCGTGCGCTGGCACCCGGTCGGTTGCGACAAGTGCGGCCATTCGGGTTATGCAGGCCGACGCGGCGTGTACGAACTGCTGCTCGTCGACGACGCGATCCGCTCGCAGATCCATCGCAACGCCGCCGATTCAGAAATTCTCGAAGCAGGTCGCGCACAGGGCATGCGCACGCTGCGCGAGGATGGCAACCGCTGGCTCGAATCCGGGTTGACGTCACTTGAAGAAGTGATCCGCGTGACGGGCGGAGTGTAAGCGCATGCCAGCGTTCCGCTTTGAAGCGATCGATGCGGCTGGCAAGGCGCAAAAAGGCGTGCTCGACGCGGACAGCGCACGCGGCGCGCGCACGCAGTTGCGCACGCAGGGACTGACGCCGCTCGTCGTCGAACCGGCCGCGACGCGCACGCGCGGCGAGCGCAATCAGCGTCTGTCGCTCGGGCGTCGTCTGTCGCAACGCGAGCAGGCGATTCTCACGCGACAGCTCGCGAGTCTCCTGATCGCCGGATTGCCGCTCGACGAAGCGCTCTCCGTGCTGACCGAGCAATCCGAGCGCGACTACATTCGCGAGCTGATGGCGTCGATCCGGGCCGAAGTACTTGGCGGCCATTCGCTGGCGAATGCGCTGTCGCAGCATCCGCGCGATTTTCCCGAAATCTATCGCGCGCTGGTTTCAGCGGGCGAACATACCGGCAAGCTCGGCCTCGTGCTGTCGCGTCTCGCCGACTACATCGAGCAGCGCAACGCGCTCAAGCAGAAGATCGTTCTCGCGTTCACGTATCCGACGGTCGTCACTTTCATCGCATTCGCAATCGTCACGTTCCTGCTGAGCTACGTCGTGCCGCAGGTGGTGAACGTGTTCGCGAGCACGAAGCAGCAGCTGCCGATTCTCACCATCATGATGATGGCGCTGTCCAGTTTCGTGCGGAACTGGTGGTGGGCGGTGCTGATCGCGCTCGTCGTCGTGGTCTACGTCGTGCGCTCGATTCTCGCGCAGCCTGGACCACGGCTCGCGTTCGACCGCTGGCTGCTCACGGCGCCGCTCTTCGGCAAACTCGTGCGCGGCTACAACACGGTGCGCTTTGCGAGCACGCTCGGCATTCTGACGGCAGCGGGCGTGCCGATCCTGCGCGCGTTGCAGGCTGCCGGCGAAACGCTCAGCAACAAGGCGATGCGCCTGAATATCGACGATGCGATCGTGCGCGTTCGCGAAGGCACATCGTTATCGCGCGCGTTGGGCAATACGAAGACGTTTCCGCCGGTGCTGGTTCACCTGATCCGCTCGGGCGAAGCGACCGGCGACGTCACCACGATGCTTGACCGCGCCGCCGAAGGCGAATCGCGCGAACTCGAACGAAGGACCATGTTCCTGACGAGCCTGCTTGAACCGCTGCTGATTCTCGCGATGGGCGGCGTGGTGCTCGTGATCGTGCTGGCGGTGATGCTGCCGATCATCGAACTGAATAACCTGGTGCAGTGAGCGGCAGTCGTTGACGAAGCGGCGCGGCCAGAGAAGCCGCGCTGGGATCTAGCGCACGTAGATGGTAGGACCGGGTGCGTTGGCGGGCAGGAACACTTCGGAGTGTGCGCCGTTGCGGTCGATGATGATCGAACGCGCGCGGACTTCGGAGAGCTTCGCACCCTGCATGATTGTGCTGCCGAGCGAGACCGCATGCGGCGGTTCACCGCCGGTGCTGACGATCGCCGCGGCGCCTTCACGCAGCGCGAGAATGCCGAAGAGGCGAACGTCCTGATTGGTGTTGCGTGTGAGCTGTCCGCCGAACAGCGTCGCGGCCTGTTCGACCGAGACCGGTGGTTGTGCAGCGGCCGCCGCCGGACCGGGCTGATGCGCGGTGAGCGTGACGACCCAATAAGTCAGTGTCGCGCAGAAAACGGCGAAAAGCGCGAGCGACAGAAGGCGTACCTGGAGTGCGTTCATGCGCGTCATTGTACGGACTATTGTGAAATTTGCGTGGAGTTGAAACCCTTCAACTCCATGACATTAAAATGACTCGCCGGATGTGAATCCGGCCTGAGGATCGCAGGATATTCACCGCATCGGGCATCGTCCGATGCATCGATACTTTTCTGGAACGAGGTAGCAAGCTATGCAGATGTGGACCACTCGCCGCGCTGAAGTTACGGGGCCGCGCGCCCGCCGTCAACGCGGGTTCACGTTGATCGAAATCATGGTGGTAATCGCGATCCTCGGCATTCTTGCCGCGTTGATCGTGCCCAAGATCATGAGCCGCCCGGACGAAGCGCGCCGTGTCGCGGCGAAGCAGGACATCGGCACCGTGATGCAGGCGTTGAAACTCTATCGTCTCGACAATGGCCGTTATCCGACGCAGGAGCAGGGTCTGCACTCGCTGACCGAAAAGCCGACGACGGATCCGGTGCCGAACAACTGGAAGGACGGCGGCTATCTGGAGCGTCTGCCGAACGATCCGTGGGGCAATGCGTATCAGTATCTGAACCCGGGCGTGCATGGTGAGATCGATGTGTTCAGCTACGGCGCCGATGGCAAGGCCGGCGGCGAAGGCAACGATTCCGACGTCGGTTCGTGGCAGTGAACGGTTGATTGTATGAAGGCGATCCGTCCGATGCCGCGCACGCATGTTCGGGCTCGCGGTTTCACGTTGCTGGAGATGCTGGTGGTGCTGGTGATTGCCGGCCTGCTGGTGTCGCTGGCATCGCTGACGCTGACGCGCAATCCGCGTACGGATCTGAATGAAGAAGCGCAGCGTCTCGCGTTGCTGTTCGAATCGGCCGGCGACGAAGCGCAGGTGCGCGCGCGGCCGATCGCGTGGCTGCCGGTCGACGATGGCTATCGTTTCGACATGCGCACTGACGACGGCTGGCGTCCACTGCGTGATGACCTGCTCGGACCGCGTCACTGGGAGGGTGGTGTGACAAGTGTCGCGATCAGCTATCCGGGCTCGGACCAGCAGTCGAATCGTGTTGTCTTCGGCACCGAGAGCATCGACGCACCGGTGCAGGTGACGCTGTTTTCGTCGGCGGGACAGGCGACGATCGTCGGCACCGGTAACGGCCGGTATGAGGTGCATTGAGATGCGGCCTCTTGCGTTTGGCTTTAAGCGGTCGCGTGGTTTTACGATGATCGAGGTGCTGGTCGCGCTGGCGATTATTGCTGTTGCGCTGGCGGCGTCGTTGCGCGCGGTGGGGAGTCTCGCGACCGGCGAGGCCGATCTGCACAAGCGGTTGCTGGCTGGCTGGAGCGCGGACAACACGCTGGCGCAGTTGCGGCTCGCGCATGCGTGGCCGGAAGTTGGCGCGCAGAGTTTCGACTGCTCGCAGGGCAATCTTCAGCTGATCTGCACAGAGAATGTGACCGCGACGCCGAATCCGGTTTTCCGGCGCGTCGAAGTCACGGTGACGATGCCGGGACGTTCCGGCAATCTGGCCCAGATGGTAACGGTGATCGCGAATGAAACGAACCGATCGCTGTAAGGGCGGCGTGCGTCGCGGCGCGCGTGCGCGCGTGCGGGGTTTTACGCTGATTGAACTGCTGGTTGCGATCGCGATTCTGGCGGTGATTGCGGTGTTGTCGTGGCGCGGGCTGGACCAGATCATTCGCGGCCGTCAGACGATCACCAATGCGATGGAAGACGAGCGTGTGTTTGCGCAGCTGTTCGACCAGATGCGGATCGACGCGCGGCAGGCCGCAACCGATGATGAAGCTGGCGAGGCTGCGGTGAGTATTGGTGGCAGCGTGCTGCAGATCGTGCGGGAGCGCGATGTGGCGGGTGCTGCGCCGCGGTTGCAGGTCGTGCGGTATCGGATCGTCGATGGACGCGTGATCCGGTATGCGTCGCCGCCGCTGGCGAATGTCGGTGAGTTGCGGCGTGCGTTGCGTGGTGGGGAAGAAAGCGACTGGAACGCGGTGCCGTTGATGGGCGGTGTCGGGGCCATTTCCGCGCGGGTTTATGTGCAGAGGCTTGGATGGACTGCGCAGATGAAGGATGTGCAGTCGGCTATTACCCAGTATGACAATAATCTCAAGATACCCCAGTTGGGGAACGCGCCGTTGCCGCGCTCGGTGACCGGGATTGAAGTTAGCATTGGCGCGAAGTCGCTCGCGCGGCCGGTTGTGCGGGTGTTTCTGGTGGGGGAATGATGAGGTTTTCTTCTGCGTTACACGCGCTTGGGTTTTTGTTCTTTTGGCTTTCGCTGGGTGTTGGCCTTTCCCCTGTGCGGGGCGGCTCCTATTTGCTGTTCTTGCGCAAAGATGGCGTCGCCCGATTCTCGGTGATCTTGCGGTGGTGCCTTTCCTTGTGTTCATGTCGGTCTATTTGCGTCGCCCCTGTGCGGGGCGGCACCTACTTTTCTTTGTCCTTGCCAAAGAAAAGTAGGCAAAAGAAAGGCGCCGAAAACTCGTCCGTTCTGGAGTGTGTCGCTACCGGGGAATGGCACCCCATGAAGTGTCTCCCTCGCGCTTCAAGCGGCATGGGTCCGCGCACGAGCACGTCTCCCACATATCCGGCGCAAGTGGCAAAGGGCTCATTCATCCGACTCCACGCTTCGCGTATCGCCGACCAGTTCACTGGCCTCAGGGCTCTCACGGCTCTCACGGCGCTTACTGCGCTCACGAGGCGCGGGGGGCGCGATCTGGCTGCGGCAACGCCTACGTCTGGTGCTTCGCGCTTGTACGCCCGCGCTGGGCATTTCGGCGGACGTGACACTTCGAGCGACGGCGCGCAGTGCCTGACGGACAGGCATGTCGGATCGAAGCGCGCTGCAAACCTGGGCGCCACCACGAACGCTAACGCCACCACGGACGTGAACATAGCCGCCGGGCGGACCCGTCCGCGACGCACGCAGTGCGAAGTGGGATGGATGACTGCCTTGTCACTACCGGGACAACGGCGAGGGACGGTCTCGTGCGCGGACCGATGTGGTGTCGATGCGAGGGCGACGCTTCATGGGGTGCCGTTCCCCGCGTGCGACACAACCCGGAGCTATCGAGTTTTCGGCGCCTTTCTTTTGCCTACTTTTCTTTGGCAAGGACAAAGAAAAGTAGGTGCTGCCCCGCACAGGGGCGACGCAAATAGACCGACGCGAACACAAGGAAAGGCATCACCGCAAGATCACCGAGAATCGGGCGACGCCATCTCCGCACAGGAAAGAAAAGCAGATGCCGCCCCGCACAGGGGCAACACAACCAGACCGACGCGAACACAAGGAAACGCCAAAAGACAAGACCAAGGCGCGGCAATAATCACCGCGCTGCTAGTCGTGGCGTTATCAGCAATCCTCGTCTCAGGCATGCTCTGGCGCCAGCAGGTACAAATCAGAAGAATCGAAAACCAGCGATTACTGGCACAAGCCCAATGGGTCTCAAGAGGCGCGCTGGACTGGACGCGCCTGATCCTCCGTTCGGAAGGCGACACGTCCGCAGGAATAACGTACCTGGGCGGCATCTGGGGCGTCCCCATCGCCAGGACACGTCTGTCGGATTTCCTCGGCCAGATAGGCGAAGTGCGCGCCGACCAGGGCGCCGAGACGTACCTCTCAGGCTCCATCGAAGACGCCCAGGCAAAGTTCAACCTGCGAAACCTCGTCTCGAGCCCGGCGCCCGGCGCGCTGCTGCTGAACATCGATCAGATCCAGTCGTTCCAGCGCCTGCTCGCCATCCTGGGTATCAACAGCCAGCTCGCCAAAAACACCGCCGTCCAGCTGCGCGCCGGCCTCGGTCAATCCGCCACGCGCTTCCAGACGCAAACGACCAGCGGCACCGCCACGTCGCAAACCACACCGCAGCAAGGCGGCGCCACCGGTGGCGAGAATTTCACCGACAAACCCGGCCTCGCCGATAGTGACGACAATTCCGCCGTCGCGCCGCTTCAGATGACAGGCGTCGATTCGCTTCTCGACGTGCCCGGCTTCACGCCCGAAATGGTCGAGCGGCTGCGTCCATTCGTGACCGTGCTGCCGACCACCACCGCCGTCAACATGAACACCGCGTCCGCCGAAGTGATCGCGGCCATCGTGCCGGGGATGAACCTGTCGAGTGCGCAGGCGTTCGTCGCGCGCCGGCAGACGGTGTTTTTTCATAACATCGGTGACGTACAGCTCGCGCTGCGCGGCGCGGGCGTGCAGCTTGCCGTCTACGACCCAAACCAGCTCGACGTCAATACGAACTACTTCGTGATTCACGGACGCGTGCAGCACGAACGCGCCGAAGTGGACCGCACGACGCTCGTCTATCGCGATGCAATGACTCACACTACGCGTATCGTGCGTGTTCGCGATCAGCCTTGAACAACCCGGAGACACTGACCTTTGAGCACCCTGATCGTCCTGTTGCCGCCGCGTGACCCGGCGGTCCCTTCGCAGGAATGGCAACTGCCGGACATGCCGTTCCTGCTGCTCGACAAGGCAGGTCGCACGCAGCGGGCCGGCCGCTCGGCGCTCGCGCTGCTGCCGCGCGCTTCGTCGACCGTGCTGATGGTCGCCGCCCGCGACCTCCTGATGATCGCCGCCACGGTGCCGCCGCTCAAAGGGCCGCGGCTGCGTCAGGCATTGCCGAACGTCGTCGAGGATCAGCTGATCCAGGATCCGCAAACCTGCCACATCGCGCTCGATCCCCAGCCGCTCGCGGGTGGCCGTCAGGTGCTCGCGATCATCGATCGCGGCTGGTTCCGGTTCATCGTCGAAGGCTTCGGCGCGGCCGGACATCGCAACCTGCGCGCGGTGCCCGTCACACGTTGCCTGCCGCAGCCGGTTGCTGTCGAGTCGGCAAACGCGCTCGAAGAAGCCGTCGCGCTGGCCGGTGTGGATACGGCGCCAGCAAAGGCGACCGCCGGCGCGGCCCTCCATTCGCCGACATCGCCTGCGCCAGCCGTGCCCGTTGTCGCGGCCGTGCTGGGCCGCGTCGTATCGACCGCGCCCGCGTTGCTGATCGACGCTGCGCTCGACAACGGCGTACCGCGCGTCGAACTCGCGATCGTGCGCGGCGCACAGGGCGAAGGACTGGCCGTCCCCGCGACCGCTGTCCCCGCGACGCTCGCCGCGCTCGCCGGTGCCGCGCCCGTCACGCTGTACACGCTTACCGATCTGCCTGGCAACGAACCGCGTCTCGCGTCGGATCCCGCGCTGGTAAGCGGCGCGCAACCGCTGACATTCGAGACGCTGGCGCGTCGCGCGCCCGAATGCCGCTTCGATCTGTGCCAGTTCGAGTTCGCGTCGCAGCCGTGGCGCCTCGATCGCGCGACGCTGCGTCATTTGCGCGTGCCGCTGCTGCTTGCGGTGGCGTCGCTGGTGATCGCGATCGTCGGCGCCAATGTGCAGTGGATGATGCTGGCTCGCCAGCGCGACGCGATCAACGCGCAGATGACCGAGCTGCTGCTCAACGCGTTCCCGAAGACGACCGTGGTCCTCGATGCGCCCGATCAGATGTCGCGTCAGTTGCAGCAGCTGCGCGTCGCGGCGGGCGAGCTGTCACCGGATGATTTCCTGTCGCTGGCGGATCGCCTCGCGCGCTCGCTCGGCAGCATTCCCGTGAACGGCATCGCCGCGCTCGATTATCACGATCGTCGTCTGGATGTGACGTTCAAGCCCGAAGTGAAGGTCGATAGCGACCTCGGCAAGCGCCTCGCTCGCAACGGCCTGAATGGCGCGATCGACAGCAATACCGGCAAGTGGACTATCAGGAACGGACAATGAACACAGCACTGGCGGATACCTGGGCCGGATTCTGGGACGCGCGCACGACGCGCGAAAAAACGCTGCTGACGTGGGGCGGCGCGGCAGTCGCCGTCGTAGTTGCGTGGTCGGTGCTGTGGGCGCCGGCGCAGGAAGGCCGCGCGCGTCTGCGCGACACGCTGCCGACGATGCAGCGCCGGCTCGCGCAGATGACGGCGCAGGCAAACGAAGCGCGCGCGCTGTCGGCGGCGACGCAAGGCGTCGCGCCGACGGGCGGCGCGCTGAAAGATGCGCTGAGCGCGTCGCTCACCGATCACGGGCTCGCCGCGACGCAGGTGCAGGTGCTCGGCAACGCGGTGCAGATCCAGCTAAAGAACGCGTCGTTTCCGGCCTGGACGGCGTGGCTCGACGATGCGCGCCGGCAGTTCAAGGTGCAGGTCGCCGAGGCGCATGTGAGCGCGCTGAAGGAGGATGGACAAGTCGATCTGACGGCTTCGCTGCAGCCCTCGACGGTCAAATGAACGTTCACCGACAGGATTGCCGATGAACTTCTGGATGCGCCGTCTGCGCGCGGTGGTGCCGTGGGTGCTGGTTGCCGTGCTGTCGAACGTCGCTGTGCTGCTCGTGCTGCTGCCTGCCGCGTGGATCACGCCGCAATTCGCCAAAGCGACGCACGGCCACGTGAATCTTGTCGACCCGGCGGGTTCGTTGTGGAGCGGCTCGGCGACGCTGGTGCTCGCCGCCGGCGACGACCCGTCCGGCGCGACGTTGCTGCCGGGCCGCATCGAGTGGCACACCGCATTCTGGCCGCTGTTTGCGGGCCGGGTGCGCATGCAGATGCGCCAGACGGAGGCCATGCCCGATCCCATCACGCTCGACGCCGCCCCGCGCGGCGCGACGGTGACGGGCGGCGCTATCACCGTGCCAGCGTCGCTGCTTGCGGGCCTCGGCGCGCCGTTCAACACCCTCGGTCTGCAGGGCGACGTGCGGCTCGCGTGGACCGACTGGCGCACGCTGGGCAACGAGGCGTTCGGTCAGCTCAACGTCACACTGAGCGAGATGAGTTCGCGCGTGTCGCTCGTCAAGCCGCTCGGGTCGTATCGGGTGGTGGTGCAGGCGGCAGGCGCGAGTTCGACCGTCGATCTGTCGACGCTGAAAGGGCCGCTGATGCTGGAAGGTCATGGCACCGTGCAGCAGACCCACTCATCATTTCAGGGCACGGCCAGCGCTGCGCCGGAGCAGCGCGACAACCTCGCTGGCCTCTTGAACCTGCTCGGCCGCAGGACCGGGCCGGACACGGTGGTGTTGACCTTCGCTCATTGAGCGGCACGGCGAGCGCCGCCTTCCTTACTTCTGCGCGACGACCGGTTTCTGCGCGGCAGTCTGCGCCGCGGGTGCGGAAGCCGGCGCGGGCGCGGCCACATCGCCTGTTTCGCGATCCATCTGCGACACATCCCAGCCGCCGCCGAGCGCCTTGACGAGCCCGACCGACGACACCATCCGCTGACCAGCGATGTTCGCCAGCTTCTGTTCGGCGGTGAACGCGGTGGTCTGCGCGGTCAGCACATTAACGTAGCCGACGGTGCCGGCCTTGTACTCGTTCTCGACGATATCCCGAGCCTGACGCGCTGATTCGACGGCCTGCTGCTGCACGACGATTTCCTGCTCGAGAATGCGCAGCGACGCGAGATTGTCCTCGACGTCCTGGAACGCGGCCAGCACGGTCTGCCGGTAGAGGGCCACGTTCTGGTCGTAGGTTGCGCGCGCGGCGTCGGTCTGCGCGCGACGCAGACCGGCATCGAAGATCGTCGCAGCGAGTTGCGGACCCAGCGTCCAGAACCGCGAAGGCGCCATCAGCAATTGCGACCACACCGAGCTTTCGAAGCCACCGGTCGCTGTCAACGTCAACGTAGGAAAGAACGCGGCAATGGCCACGCCGATCTGCTCGTTCGCAGCGGCTGCCTTGCGCTCGGCCGATGCGATATCCGGGCGGCGTTCGAGCAACGCGGAAGGCATCTGCGCGGGCACGGTGGGTGGCGTCGCATCGAGCGGCGATGGCGGAATCGAGAACGTCGAGGCCGGCTCGCCGACCAGCACCGCGATCGCGTGCTCGTGCTGTGCGCGCGCGACGCCGTTGTCGATTGCCGCTGCCTGTGCCGATTGCAGCTGCGTCTGCGCCTGGATCACGTCCGAGCGTGCGACGACGCCCTGACGATACTGGTTTTGCGTGAGTTGCAGCGAGCGCCCGTAGGCGGCGACAGTGTCGTCGAGCAGCCGCTGCGTGGCGTCGAGCGAGCGGAGTGCGAAGTACGTCTGCGCAAGCGTGGCCTGCGCGGACAGACGCGCGTTGGCGAGATCCGCTGCAGCGCCCTGCTGCCCTGCTTCCTGCGAATTCACCGAGCGGCTCACCTTGCCCCAGAGATCAGGTTCCCAGGACGCATTGAGCTGAAGGTTGTAGCTGTTGCTGATCGAGCCGGAACTGCTGAGACCCGCGCTCGTGCCGTTCGACCCGGTGATGGAGCCCGACGTGCTGCGCGACGGCGAGCGCTGCCGCGTTTCAGCCGCCGATGCGCCGACCACAGGGAAGTACGCCGCCTTCGCCTCGCCGACGAGCGCGCGTGACTGCCGGTAAACGGCTGCGAACTGCGCGACCGTCTGGTTCGACTGGTTAAGCCTGTCTTCCAGCGCATTCAGCTGCGGATCGTTGTAGATCGTCCACCACGTGCCGCGGTCGCCCTGGTCGGCGGGTTGTGCGACTTTCCAGCCTTCGGCGGCTTCCTTGTACGACGCAGGCACCGACACCGCAGGCTGCTTGTAGTCCGGGCCGACCGCGCAACCAGCGAGTGCGAGCGCAAGCGCAAGCGCGACCATCCCGGCGACGGTGGGCGTCAGGACGCGAGGCAGAGCCGCTTTCGGGCGCGTGGTCTGTTCAAACTGCATGCAATGAATTCCTTTCGATCCGGCCGCCGCGCAACGGAGCGCGCCGCGCGACCGCCACGACTGGCCGAAGCGCGACGGCGCGGCGCACCGAGATGGTAGCGCACGCGTTGCGTGAGACGTGGAAAACTGAAAGGGTAATGCGGCAGCCGCGGAAGGTGTGTTACTGACGGTTTCGGCACGGTTACGCCGCGTTACCGTCCGGTGCGCTGCGCGTGGCCGGATGAGGTGTTTAGCAGCGCGAGTCGCTGGTCTGGCGAGCCTGTTTGCCGGCCGCTGCGCGGCACGGCGGCGCGTCGCAGCGCGTCTGGCAGACCGTTGCGCTGGACTGTGCCGTGACGGCGGGCTTTGCGGCCTTGCTCGCGGTCGCCGGATTCGAAGTCAGCAGGGCGGTGGGAACGACCACCGCGCGATCGCGGATAGCACGCCGATGATCGACCCATGCAAAGAGCATCACCGCAATCGATCCACCCGGCAGCACGAACATGACTGTATAGAGCGCCAGCTTCCACCAGCGATTGGGCCCCTGCAAAGTCTGGAGCGCGGAACCGGTCAGGGAGCGGCTCAGGCCGCCAAGGGTGTTTTTCAGGTACAGCATTGCGGAAATCCTCAGTGCAGCGGCGGATGCCGGTGCAGATCAATCGGTCAAAACATGGTCTCGTGACGGCGCAGGTCGCGCTTAACTCATTGCCTGTCATAATATTGACTATGCAATTAAATTTCAACATACTTTGCGCCAGCTCCGATTGACTGTTGTTTTTTTGTTGCAGCGCGCAAACGTAGATTTCACTTTGAGCTGCCTGCCCAGGCAGATAAAATCCGGCTCCAGTTGATTGACGTTTCCGGCGACCTGCGATGAGTGATGGACCTGATGACAGCAAAGAGATCCACCTGGAGGCGAGCCTCGGCTACTACCTGTCGAAAGCGCGCAACGTGCTGGCCCAGCGGATGGACCGGGCGGTCGGGCCGCTCGGACTGACGTCGTCGCAGATTGGGGTGATCCTGTTGCTGTCGTGCGGCCGGGCGCATACGCCGTACGAGCTTTCGCGGGCGATGTCGTACGACAGCGGCTCGATGACGCGCATGCTGGACCGGCTGGAAAAGAAGGGGTTCATCGCACGTAACCGCAGTGATGCCGATCGCCGGATGGTCGAGCTGGAGTTGACGCCCGAAGGCAAGGAAGCGGCCAGGGTGTTGCCGGGCATCGGGTCGGCCGTGTTGAACGAGCAGTTGCGGGGATTTTCGGAGAGCGATGTGGCGACGCTGGTCAACCTGCTGGATCGCTTTATCCAGAACGGCGAAAGCGGCACTCCATCGGACGAATAAAGAGAAGGCGCCATCAGGCGCCAGTTTTTTGGGCAATTAGCTGTCTGGGCAGAGAATGTCAAAGCATGCAAGAAGGCGCCTGAGCCCGCTTCACAGGCTCACATAAGCATGCCGCGACAAGCTTTTCCCGCAGACAAAGAGGGATTGGATCATGTCTGTTTCGGTTTCCGATGGCGCCGCCGGGACGGCTCGGCCTGCGCAGCCCGTGCCGCTGGGCGGGGGCGCGCTCGCATTGCTCACGCTCGGGCTTGCGCTCGGTACTTTCATGGAAGTACTCGACACGTCGATTGCGAACGTCGCGGTGCCGACCATCTCTGGCAGCCTCGGTGTGGCGACCAGCGAGGGCACATGGGTGATCTCGTCGTATTCGGTGGCGTCGGCGATTGCGGTGCCGCTGACAGGCTGGCTCGCGCGGCGGGTTGGCGAGGTGCGTCTCTTCACGCTGTCGGTGTTGCTGTTCACGCTCGCTTCCGCGATGTGCGGCTTTGCACAGAATTTCGAATCGCTGATCGCGTTCCGGTTGATCCAGGGGCTCGTCTCCGGCCCGATGGTGCCGCTTTCGCAGACCATCCTGATGCGTTCCTATCCCGCCGAGAAGCGCGGGCTCGCGCTCGGCTTATGGGCGATGACGGTGATCGTCGCGCCGATCTTCGGCCCCGTGATGGGCGGCTGGATCACCGACAACTACACGTGGCCGTGGATCTTCTACATCAACGTGCCGATCGGTCTTTTCTCGGCCGTGTGCGCATTTTTCCTGCTGCGCGGCCGCGAAACGAAGACGACGAAGCAGCGCATCGATGCCGTCGGGCTGACGCTGCTCGTGATCGGTGTGTCGTGTCTGCAGATGGTGCTCGACCTCGGCAAGGATCGCGACTGGTTCAACTCGAACTTCATCGTCGCGCTGGGGATCATCGCGGTGATATCGATCGCGTTCATGCTCGCGTGGGAGACGACGGAGAAGGAGCCGGTCATCGATCTCTCGCTCTTCAAGGACCGCAATTTCGCGCTCGGCGTGCTGATCATCTCCTTCGGCTTCATGGCGTTTTTCGGCTCGGTCGTGATCTTCCCGCTATGGCTGCAGACCGTAATGGGCTACACCGCGGGCCTTGCCGGCCTCGCGACGGCGCCCGTCGGGCTGCTTGCCCTCGTGCTGTCGCCGCTGATCGGCCGCAACATGCACCGGCTCGATCTGCGGATGGTCGCGAGCTTTGCGTTCTTCGTCTTCGCGTTCGTGTCGTTCTGGAACTCGACCTTCACGCTCGACCTCCCGTTCAATCACGTGATCTGGCCGCGGCTTGTGCAGGGCATCGGCGTCGCGTGCTTCTTCGTGCCGATGACGACAATCACGCTTTCAAGCGTGCCAGACGAGCGTCTGGCGAGCGCGTCCGGGCTATCGAACTTCTTCCGGACGTTGTCGGGCGCGATCGGTACCGCGATCAGCACGACGTACTGGGAAAACGATGCGATCTATCACCACGCGGTGCTGTCTGAATCGGTGAGCGCGTATTCGGCGAACACCACCGCGTACAGCGATGCGCTGTCGAACCTCGGCATTGCCGGCCAGGGCATCACGGCGCAGCTTAATCAGATCGTCACGCAGCAGGGCTACATGATGGCGACCAACGATTTCTTCAGGATCTCGTGCCTGGGCTTTCTGGTGCTTGCGGGGCTGGTGTGGATTACGAAGCCGAGGAAGGGTGCGTCGGCATCAATGGGACATTGATGCCGACGCGGGGCGCGAGTGCCTGCTTTGCGGTTGCGGATTCAAAGCAGGCGTTGTGGAACCCGGTTGATATCGCCGCGCCGCGGGGAATGCAAAACGCGCATTCGGCCGCCTTACTGCGTCATGGGTCTCACTGCGTCACGGGTTCGCCCGTCGGCGTGTGAGTCGATTGTGCGGGCGCCGACTCCAGCTGCATCGTCGTTGCGGGCGCCGAAGCAGGATGTTGCGAAGACACACCCGCGGCGCTGCCTCTCACGAACCGCTTGAAATCGGCGCCTGCTTCCCAGGGGTTCGGCGTACAGCCCAGTGAACTGTCGCAATGCGCGGCGAAGCCAATCGTCGCGGTGCCGTCCTTGTTTTCCGTTTTCGTGATCTGGTAGGCGAGCGCCCGTTTGCCGCCGTCGGGCCCGGCGGTCTGGATCAGCGTGTCGCTCTCCGATTGCAGTCCGTAGGTCGACACCTGTGTGACCCATGCCTGCGCGCGCTTCCACCACAGATCGCATTCGGCCTTGTTCACGCAGGTGAGCGGCGCGGTCGCGATCTGCATCGTGTCGGGATCGACCTGGCCGCTGGTCGCGCAACCTGCGGCGAGCACGCAAAGGAGAGCCAGCAGAGCTTTCTTCATCGCGTTCAATCCTCCATCGGTTGGGCCGCGCGATCTCGCAATCGCGAAGGATCGCGCGTCCCCTCATGAAACTTTGACCCTGCGCGGGCGATGTCGTTTCATGCGCGATTCCAGTGTGGCTCGCCAGATGGAGAAATTGCCGGTCGTGGGATCTCGACATGGAGCCAGGCGGGTATTCATTACCTGCGCCGATGGGATTGATTTGCACTCGCCGAAACGACGAAGGGCAGCATGTCGCTGCCCTTCTCCTGTCGTACATCGACTACCTGCGTCGACTACCTGCGCGCGGGAATCACACGCTAAACCGGTTCAACGTATAGGCGCGATACGCTGCGACAAAGGCATCGAACGAACCCACTTCTTCACGTTCGAGCTTCGCCTGTTCTTCCAGCGACTTTGCGGCGAGCGCAGCAAACGCCTGCGCGTCTGCAACGGGCAATGGACGCGCGCGAAAAGCGGCAGCGTGCGCTTCGCTTTGCGCGAGGCCGAATTGCAGGAAGCTCTGTTTCTGGTCGCGCATCGTCTGCAGGACACGTGCTGATGGCGTGAGCGACACGTCGGCGAGCTTCGCGCGTTGCGTCGCGACGGCGCGCGCGTGGGTATCGTCACCGCGTATCGAATCCAGCGCCGCGGCGGTCGCATCGATTCTCTCGAACAGTTCATGCGCCCAGTCGAGCATCGAAATGGTTTTGCCATCGCGCGTCAGTTCGAGCCCGGGCTTGCGCCCTTCCATCGTCACGCTGCCGAAATTCCGGTTCGCTTCCGCATACGCATCGGGCGGCAGCATGGCGCTGTCGTCGAGCGCGCAGACCAGCAGATAGGCATCGAGAAAACGCGCCGTTTCCAGCGAAATGCCGACCGGCTCGAACGGATCGATATCCATGCAGCGCACTTCGACGTATTGCACGCCGCGTGCGGCCAGCGCGTGCAAGGGACGCTCGCCCGGATACGTGATGCGCTTCGGACGGATCGTCGAGTAAAACTCGTTTTCGATCTGGAGCACGTTGGTGTTGATCTGCACCCACTCGCCGTCGCGCTGCGTGCCGATCGCCTCGTACGGCGGATACGGCTGGCTGACCGCCTTCGCGAGCGCGTCGAGATAGCCGGCCAGCGTGTCGTAATCGGCGTGCAGCGCAGCCTGCGCCGTCGTGTTCGAGTAACCGAGATCGCTCATCCGCAGGCTCGTGGCGTATGGGCGATACAGCGTGTCGGCGTCGAACGTGTCGAGGGTGTGCGCGCGGTCGCGCAGGAAGCGCCGATCCAGCGCCGGCGACGCGCCGAACAGATACATCAGCAGCCAGTTCGTACGGCGGAAATTGCGGATCAGCGCGAGATAACGTTCCGACTGGAAGTCGACCGCGTTCGCCGTCGACTGCTGATCGGCATGCAGCAGACGCCACACTTCTTCGTTCAGCGAATAATTGTAGTGAATGCCCGCGATGCACTGCATCGTGCGGCCATAGCGCAACGCGAGGCCCACGCGATACACGTACTTCAGCTTGCCGATGTTCGACGTGCCGTACCGCGCGATCGGGATTTCATCGTCGGCGGGCAGGAGGGCCGGCATCGAGTTGTTCCACAGGATCTCGTCGCCAAGTTCGGCATAGACGAAACGATGCAGTTCATCGAGCTTTTCGAGCGTGATCGTGGCGTCTTTCTCGGCGGGCGTGATCAATTCGATCAGCGCTTCTGAATAATCGGTGGTCAGCGAAGGATGCGTGAGCGCCGAGCCGAGCGCGCGCGGGTGCGGCGTCATCGCGAGATGGTCGTCGTGCGTCACGCGCAGGCTTTCTTTTTCGATGCCGCGCAGACCGGTCGTCAGCGCATCGCGCTGTGGGCCGGAGGTCAGCACGGACAGGCGGTGCGAAAGAGCGTCGGTCGTGCGGATGGGGGTCGTGTTGGGCATTGATGCAGGTCGTGCGCTGTCGGCGCGTTGTGCGGCCGACAACGATCGGCAGAATTTTCAGTAGCGGGCACTTTAACATCTCGCCACGACGCCTGCTTGAGGCCGCTCTGGCGGCCGTCTGAGCCCCCTCTGCGACCCTCCGGGACTCCCCTGGCGACGCGTTTTTCGCCATCCCGCAGTATTACCAGAGCCCTGTCGCCATGCCGCCGCCCTGTTCAACCGCCGCGCGCGCCCTGTGCACGGTCCGCGACTTCGTTCCATAGATGCATGGCCGCGTAAGCCCGCCACGGACGCCACCCGTCGCTGCGGGCGCGCTGCTGCGCCGGGCGCACGAGTGCCGGGTCGCGCGCTGCGATCGACTGCATCAATACGAGGTCGAGCGCCGGCCACGCGTCGGCGTCGCGCCACGCACGCATGGCGACGTATTCCACGGTCCACGGTCCGATGCCCGGCATGGCTAGCAGCGCGGCGCGCAATGCGTTGAGGTCGTCGATTCCGGCGCCATCGACCGGTACGGCCCCCGAAGCCACGGCCTGCGCGAAGCCCTGCAATGCGGCGATACGCTTGCCCGGCATGCCGATCTGCGCGAGATCGACGGCAGCGAGCGCCGCGGGTGTCGGAAAACGCCAGGCGGTGCGCTCATGCGCGTGACCTTCAATGCGCTGGCCGGCGCGCTGCACGAGTCGCCCGATGAGGGTGGTCGCGGCCTTCACGCTGACCTGCTGGCCGACGATCGCGCGCACGACCAGCTCAAAGCCGGACCACGCGCCCGGCACCCGCAGGCCGGGGGCGGCGTCGATCAGCGGCGCGAGCCACGGATCGTCGGCGAAATGCGCGCGTATTGCAGCCGGATCGGCGTGCAGGTCGAACATGCGGGCGATGGGCGCGGCAAGCGTGTCCGCGTGCCGGCCGATCTCGCCTTCGAGACTCGCGACGATGCAGCGTTTCTTCGGATGAAGACGCACGGTGAGCGTGCCGCTGTCGCCCGCCCATTCGATCGCGCGCCGATACGCGCCGTCTTCGACCGCCTCGACGCCTGGCGTCGCGCGTCCCGCGAAAAAGCGCAGGATGCGCGGCCAGTCGAAGGGCGGCTTGAACGGCAGTTCGAGCGTGACAGCGGTAAGCGAGGCAGGTGTGCTCAAGCGACGTGATCCAGATCGTTGGTTTCGAAGGATGCGGGCGCGCCGTCCTCCGTATTTCCGCCCGCATGACGCGCTTCGGCGTCGAGCAGCGCGGCCTTGCGCGGCAAGCCCCAGCGATAGCCGGCGAGTGCTCCGCCCTTCTGCACCACCCGATGGCAGGGAATCGCGAGCGCCACCGGATTGGTCGCGCAGGCGCTGGCCACGGCGCGCACTGCGCGTGGCGAGCCGACCGCTTCGGCGATGTCCGAATAGCTGCGCGTCTCGCCATAGGGAATGCGGCGCAACGCGTCCCAGACACGCAGTTTGAAGGCCGTCGCCGCGATATCGAGCGGCAGATCGACCTGCTGACGCGTGCCACGCAGATACGCGTCGATCTGCGCGACGAACGGACGGAGCGGCTCCGCGTCCTCCTTCACCTCGGCGTTGGCAAATTCGGCGCGCAGTTCGTCGACGAGCGGGCTGACGTCGTCGCCGAACGCGATCTTGCAGATGCCTTTTTCGGTGGCGGCCACCAGCACGAAACCGAGCGACGTCGGCGCGCTGGCGTAGCGCACGACCAGCCCCGCTCCCTTGCGACGGTACGCCGACGGCGCCATGCCCAGGTCGGCGGGCGCGTTGTCGTACATGCGCGACGGTGAGCCGAAGCCGGCGTCGACGGTCGCCCGGGTCACGTCCTCGCCCCGCCGCAGCGCGTCGCGCAGCGCGGCGCCGCGTCGTGCAGCCTGATATTCGCGCGGCGACACGCCCACTACGCGCTTGAAAAGCCGCTGCAGATGGAACGGGCTGACATGCACCGCGTCGCTCAACTGGGCGAGCGTGAGGCGCTGCTGCGGATCGGCGTCGAGTGCGGCGCAGGCTCGATTGACGATCTCGAGGTCGCGCGGCAGCCGGGCAGGCTGGCAGCGCTTGCAATCGCGATAGCCGGCGGCGCGCGCGTCGTCCGGTGTGTTGAAGAATTCGACGTTCTCACGCCGCGGCGGGCGCGACGCGCACGACGGACGGCAGAAGACACCCGTCGTGCGGACGGCGAAGAAGAAGGCGCCATCGGCTTCGGCGTTGCGTTCGGTGACGGCGGCCCAGCGTTGGGCGTCGGTGGACCAGGCGGTGTGGGTGGTGTTCGAGGTGTTCATGACGTTCCCGACAGGACAGTTTCGATGTTCACCAATGTAGTCGGCATCCCCTTACCCTACGCTCCGGTTCTTGCTCTGTCATTTCGCCCGTGCGGCCTGTAGACGGGCGTTTTTTGGGGCGAGACCCAGGTAATATGCGGCAAATTGTCATTTCCTCGGGTTTTCCCTTAAAAAGTTATTGCGTCGCACCAACCCGTTGTGTATAGTTGTCTCTGTCTCCTCCATGTCTCCTCCTGATATGGATTCAGCCCGCTCCCTGTGAGCGGGCTTTTTTTTGCCTGTCGTCTGGCCGGTTTTTGCCCCGCTTTTTGCCCGCCAGGCGCGTGCAGGCGGCGATCCAGTCGTCCTGGCGCTCTTCACTTCCTGCTTCACTCTCCTACACTCGTAGCTTCCAGTGGCATCCGGCACAGCCCGGAGGAGAGATTCCCATGAAGTTTCATATTCGCGAGATCGACCACATCGTCATCCGGGTTCTCGATCCCAAGGCGATGACGCGTTTCTACTGCGATGTGCTCGGCTGCAACGTCGAGAAAGAACAGCCGGATATCGGCCTGACGCAGCTTCGGGCCGGGCGCTCGCTGATTGATCTGCTGAAAGTGGGCGGCCCGATCGACCGTCCGGACAGCGGTGCGCCCGGCGCCGGGCGGAACATGGATCACGTCTGTCTGCGCATCGATCCGTTCGATGCCGACGCGCTCAGGGCGCATCTCGTCACGCATGGTGCGCGGCTCGGCGAGCAGGCGCTGCGATACGGCGCCGACGGGTACGGCCAGTCGCAGTATCTGTTCGATCCAGAGGGCAATATGGTCGAGCTGAAAGGGCCTCCGGAAGCGGCGCGCTCGAACTCGCTGTAGGCGCCCGACACGCCGCCGCAGGCTTTGTGGGCAGGCGGTGCGTTGCCAGCCCCCTCAGGCGCCGGCGGGCGCCTTCAACACTGCCCACTCGACCGGAACCGGATCGGCGGCCGTGCTGCCGAGCCATGCCGCCCCGTCCTGCACCGTGCATTGCAGGCGCATCGTCCGTTCGGCCAGGCTTCCGAGCGACGCCGCCACACCTTCTCCGAGCGACCACACCGTCACGTTCCGCAGCCGGTCCACCTTGTTACGCACACCCTGCCACCAGATGTCAGACGTGCGCCCACCGTACGCGATCACGATCACGTCATTTGCGCGGCCGCTCGCCTTCGCGATGCGCCGTTCGTCCGGCTGGCCGACGTCGATCCATGTTTCGATGGCGCCGGTCAGGTCTTTTTGCCAGAGATCGGGTTCGTCGATATCCGACAGGCCCTTGCAGAATTCGAGGCGCTCCTGCGCGAACAGCGCAAAAGCGGCGACGCGGACCATCATCCGCTCGTCGGTTTCGGACGGATGGCGTGCGATCGTCAACTGATGGTCGGCGTAATAGTGCCGGTCCATGTTGGCAATCTGGAGTTCTGCCTTGTAAATCGTCGATTTGATAGCCATGCAGCGTTTGTAGCCCGTTTGCACGGACGTTTCAGAATCAGGGTTAAACCGCGGTTTTTCAGCGAGCCGCCGCCATATCGAACGGTGTGCCGTAGACCTCGACGGCAGCCGCGCGCAGCGCGGCCAGCACGATCGAAGCCGCCGGCGAAAGCAGATGCGACTGGCGCGTGATGATACCGAAAGCGTCCATCCGGTACGGCAGTTCGATCGGCAGACGCTTCAGCACGCCATACTGCTGATACTGCCGCGTCACCTCGTCGGGCAGCACGGCGAGCATGTCGCTCTGCAAAAGCAGGCTCGAAATCGCCAGAAAATTGTTCGTGTTGACCACGTTCTGCGGCGGATTCAGGCCGATCTGCGAAAACATCATGTCGAAGCGGTGACGCAGCACGCTGCCGGGCGGATGCAGTACCCAACCCGCATTGACGATGCCGCGCAACGTCAGCCCCGTTTCGCCTTCGAGCGGATGGCCGGGCCGCGCGACCACGCACAGCGGCTCGTCGGCGAGCGGCTCATAGTGCACTTCCGTTTTCAGCTGGTCCTGCCGTTCCAGCACGCGGCCGATCATGATATCGAGTTCGCCTTCGGCCACGCGCGGCAGCATCACATCCGAGGTTTCAACCTGCACCCAGATCTGCAGTTGCGGATAGTGGGCCTTCACATTCGCGATCGCGCGGGGCACCATCGTCGCGGCCGCCGCGGCGATCACGCCGATGCGCACCTGCCCCGCGAGTCCTTCGCGCAATGCCGATATTTCATCATGCGCGTGACTGAGGTTTGACAGCACCATCCGCGCGTGGCGAATCATCACTTCGCCATAGAGCGTGGCGTGCATGCCGTGCGGCGTCCGGTCGAAGAGGCTCACGCCGAGCATGTCCTCCAGTTCCTTCAACAGACGCGATGCGGCGGGCTGCGTCATGCCGAGCACGTCGGCGGCGCGGCGGACGTTGCCTTCCTCTTCCATCGCGGCGAGCAGCAGCAACTGACGTGTTTTCAGCCGCGCGCGCACAAACCAGTTCGAATAGCTGCGGGTCATCGCGTGTCTCGCTCCGTTGTCTCGTCTTGCCGGAAAACACCTCGGCATGGCGAGGCGTGTTCGAACGACGTCATACCAGAAACGATATCACGAAGGCCCAAAAAGGGATTGGAAAGTTATTGCGACGACTCATACCATTCGTGGACTTTCAGCGAACCGGCAACGTGCATCAATGAATCGCGACTTCCTCGTTCCCCTCGTTTCGGGTCCATTCCGGCACTACATCAACGGTGCGTGGGAATCGGGCGCGACGACCGGGCTTTCGCTGAATCCGTCGGACCTCGACGAGCCGGTCGGCGAATACGCCCGGGCCGACGCGCGTCAGACCGACGCAGCGATCGAGGCTGCAAGCGCCGCATTTCGCGAGTGGTCACTCGCTTCGGTGCAGCGCCGCGCGGATGCGCTCGACGCAATCGGCAGCGAAATCCTGGCGCGCAAGGACGAGCTCGGGCGGCTGCTGGCGCGCGAAGAAGGCAAGACGCTGCCCGAAGCGATCGCCGAAGCGGCGCGCGCCGGGCAGATCTTCAAGTTCTTCGCCGGCGAAGCGCTGCGCATTCCAGGCGAGCATCTCGCCTCGGTGCGGGCCGGCGTCGATATCGACGTGACGCGCGAACCGGTCGGCGTGATCGGCATCATCGCGCCGTGGAATTTTCCGCTGGCGATTCCGGCGTGGAAGATCGCGCCTGCCCTCGCCTACGGCAACTGTGTCGTCTTCAAGCCGGCCGAAACGGTGCCGGCGTGCGCGGTGGCGCTGGCGGGCATCATCAATCGCGCGGGACTGCCGGCGGGCGTGTTCAACCTCGTAATGGGCAGCGGACGCCAGGTGGGCGAACGGATCGTCTCGCATCCGCTCGTTCACGCGATCAGCTTCACGGGTTCGGTCGGGACGGGCACACGTGTACTGCAGTCGGCCGCGGCGCGCCAGGCGCGCGTGCAGCTGGAGATGGGCGGCAAGAACCCGCTCGTCGTACTGAACGACGCCAGTCTCGACACCGCCGTCGATGCCGCGCTGAACGGCGCGTTCTTCTCGACTGGACAACGCTGCACGGCGTCGTCGCGGCTGATCGTCGAACGCGGCGTGTTCGAGCCGTTCGTCGACGCGCTGAAGGGAAAGCTCGCCGCGCTCACCGTCGATCACGCGCTCAAACGTGGCACCGATATCGGCCCGGTCGCGAACGAGCAGCAGCTTGCCGTGACGCTCGACTACCTGCGCGCCGGCCGTGACGAAGGTGCGGAACTGATCGCCGGCGGCCGCCAGCTGGAACGCGCGACGCGTGGCTACTTTCTGGAACCGGCGCTCTTCACCGGCGAACCGGGACACCGCATCGCGCGTGAAGAGATTTTCGGGCCGGTCGCCGTCGTGCTGCCCGCCGACGATTACGACCACGCACTCTATCTCGCGAACGACACGCCGTTCGGTCTCTGTGCCGGTATCTGCACGCAGTCGCTGAAATATGCGCGGCATTTCAGGCGGCACAGCCAGAGCGGCATGGTGATGGTGAATCTGCCGACAGCCGGCGTCGACTATCACGTGCCGTTCGGCGGACGAAAGGGATCGAGCTACGGACCGCGTGAACAGGGCACGTATGCCGTGGATTTCTACACGACTGTGAAGACCGCTTACGTCGCAGGCTGAAGGCACGCTGGAAGCCGGACGCGACGTAGCACCCCGGCGCACGCGGGCACCCGGATCCGCATGCGTCTGTATTGACCTGCTGCAATCCGACAGAAAGGCATGCAGCTTTAATAATCGAAGGAGACAACTGATGAATCGCAAGCTTCGCCGTTTGACGCTATCCGCGATGGCCGCCGCCGCCCTCGCCGCTCCGTTTGCCTTCCACATGTCGGCGCAGGCCGACGAACCGCTGAAAGTCGGCTTCCTCGTGAAAATGCCGGAACAGGCCTGGTTCATCAACGAACAGAAAGCCGCGAGCGCGCTCGGTCAGAAGGAAAACTTCTCGGTCGTGAATATCGGCACGCCGGATGGCGAAAAGGTGCTGGCCGCGATCGACAACCTCGGCGCACAGGGCGCGAAAGGCTTCGTGATCTGCGCGCCCGACGTGCGTCTCGGACCGGCCATTCAGGCACGTGCGAAGCGCTACAACATGAAGTTCGTGACCGTCGACGACCAGCTCGTCGACTCGGCGGGCAAGCCGCTGTCGAACGTGCCGCACCTCGGCATGTCGGCGTTCAAGATCGGCAATCAGGTTGGCCAGGCGATTTCGGATGAAATGAAGCGCCGCGGCTGGAAGCCGGAAGAAGTCGGCGCGCTGCGCATCACGAACTACGAACTGCCGACGGCAAAGCTGCGTACCGATGGCGCAACGCAATCGCTGCTCGCAGGCGGCTTCAAGAAGGAAAACATCTTCGATGCGCCGCAAAAGACAACCGATGACGAAGGCGGCTTCAATGGTTCTTCGCCGGTGCTCGCGCAGCATCCGAACATCAAGAAGTGGGTGATCTTCGCGCTCAACGAGGAAAGCGTGCTCGGCGGCGTGCGTGCGACCGAGCAGCTGCATATTCCGTCGACGGATGTGATCGGTGTCGGCATCAACGGCGCGGGTGAAGCGTTCGCCGAGTTCCAGAAGAAGGAACCGACGGGCTTCTACGGCACGATCGCCGTCAGCTCGACGAATCACGGCAAGGAGAGCACGGAGAACCTCGTCGAGTGGATCGAGAAGGGCAAGCAGCCGCCGGCTGATACACAGACGACCGGCAAGCTGATGGTGCGCAGCAACTGGCAGCAGGTGCGTCAGGAACTCGGCATCTAAGGATGCTTGTGCGAGGTGAACGTCGCGTATAGCGCCGTTCGCCTCGCTCCATCAGCAAGAGGCATTCGATGACCGGTTTATCTCAAGACGAAACGACGGCGCTCGATACGCGCGCCGTCGATCGGTATCTGCAGCTCGAAGGCATCACAGTGCGCTTTCCGGGCGTGCTCGCGCTCGATCAGGTGTCGCTCGGCGTGCGTCGTGGCGAAGTGCACGGCCTGATGGGCGAAAACGGCGCCGGCAAATCGACGCTGCTGAAAGTGCTGTCGGGCGTGAATCAGCCGGAGGCAGGCACGTTGTCGCTGAACGGCGTCGCGCAACAGTTCACGACCACGA
Source organism: Paraburkholderia sp. GAS334 (assembly GCF_050436625.1). Classification (NCBI taxonomy): domain Bacteria; kingdom Pseudomonadati; phylum Pseudomonadota; class Betaproteobacteria; order Burkholderiales; family Burkholderiaceae; genus Paraburkholderia; species Paraburkholderia sp. GAS334. The sequence continues at coordinate 117,079 of NZ_JBNDMO010000020.1, forward strand.
AGGCCGCGATCGAAGCCGGCATCGCGATCATCTATCAGGAACTGCATCTCGTCCCGGAACTGACGGTCGCGGAAAACCTGATGCTCGGCGCGCTGCCGAACCGCTTTGGCGTGCTCGACGAGAAGGCGCTGATCAAACGCGCCATTCACGAACTCGACCGGCTCGGCGAAAAGATCGATCCGTCGATGCAGGTGAAGCATCTGTCGATCGGTCAACGGCAGATGATCGAGATCGGCAAGGCGCTGATGCGTGACGCCCGCGTGATCGCGTTCGATGAACCGACGAGTTCGCTTTCCTCACGCGAAACGGAGCAGCTTTTCCGCATCATCCGTGCGCTGAAGGCCGAGGGGCGCGCGATCATTTACGTCACGCATCGCATGGATGAAGTCTACGAACTGTGCGATCGCGTGACTGTGTTTCGCGACGGCCGCCGCATCGAAACATTCGACGATGTCGACGGCCTTGATCGCGACCGCTTGATCAGTTGCATGGTCGGGCGCTCGATCAGCGACGTCTACGGCTATCGTTCGCGCGACATTGGCGCGGTGCAGCTCGACGTCAAAGGTCTCATGGGACCGGGCCTGTCGGAGCCGGCTTCGTTTGCGGCACGCGCGGGTGAAATCGTCGGCTTCTTTGGGCTTGTCGGCGCCGGTCGCTCCGAGTTGATGAAGCTGATTTACGGCGCAGTTAAACCCACTGCGGGCGAAGTCACGCTGAAAGGCAAGCGCGTGCATTTCGCCACGCCGCGCGATGCAGTGCGCGCTGGCGTCGCGCTGTGTCCGGAAGATCGCAAGCAGGAAGGCATCGTCACGATCGCCTCGGTTTCGGACAACCTGAATATCAGTTGCCGCCGTCACTTCAGCCGCTTCAACGTGCTGAACGGACGCAAGGAAGCAGATACGTCGAAGGCGTTCATCGCGAAGCTCGGGATCAAGACGCGCAGCGGCGATACGCCGATCGGCACGTTGTCGGGCGGCAATCAGCAGAAGGTGATCCTGTCGCGCTGGCTCGCCGAAGAAATCGACGTGTTCCTGATGGACGAGCCGACGCGCGGTATCGACGTCGGCGCACGCAGCGAAATCTACGGCCTGCTGTACGGGCTCGCTGAAGCGGGCCGCACGGTGATCGTCGTGTCGAGCGATCTCGCGGAAGTGATCGGCGTCGCCGATCGCATTCTCGTGATGAAGGAAGGCCGCATCACCGGCGATCTGCCGAAGGCGCAGGCAACGCCCGACGCGCTCATCAAGCTCGCGCTGCCGCGCTGACGCGCGCATCAAGCAACGGAAACGGAAACAGACAACATGCAAACGCAATCGACCAATTCTTCTGTACCGCCACCGCCGCATGCGTCGGCGGGCGTCAGTGCGCGTGCCGCGCGCACGTGGGACCTCATCAACAGGTCCGGCATCGTGATGGTGTTTCTCATCCTGTTCACGGTGCTGTCGTTCACGGTGCCGGGCTTCGTCAGCTCGCGCAATATCCAGGGCCTGCTGTTATCGGTGACGTTGATCGGCTCGATCTCCGTGACGATGATGTTCGTGCTCGCGCTCGGCGAAGTGGATCTTTCCGTCGCGTCGATCGTCGCGTTTTCGGGCGTCGTCGCTTCGACGCTGATTACCGCGACGCATAGCGTCACGCTTGGCATCGCCGCGGGCGTGCTGGCGGGCGGCGCGGTCGGGCTCGTGAATGGCGTGCTGGTGGCGCGCTACAAGATCAACTCGCTGATCGTCACGCTCGCAATGATGGAAGTCGTGCGCGGCCTCGCGTTCATCACGTCGAATGGCGACGCGGTGATGATCTCCGAAGAAAGTTTCTTCGATCTCGGCGGTGGTTCGTTCCTCGGCATTTCGTATCCGATCTGGAGCAACATCGTCGGCTTCGTGCTGTTCGGCTTCCTGCTGAAGAAGACGGTGTTCGGCAAGAACGTGCTGGCCGTCGGCGGCAACAGCGAGGCGGCTTTGCTCGCCGGTCTGCCGGTGACGCGCATCAAGATCACCGTGTTCGTGCTGCAAGGGCTCGTGACCGGCTTCGCAGGCGTGATGCTTGCGTCGCGGATGAGCTTGGGCGATCCGAAGACATCGGTGGGTCTCGAACTCGGCGTGATTTCCGCTTGCGTGCTCGGCGGCGTGTCGCTGACGGGCGGCGTGGCGACGATTTCCGGCGTACTCGTCGGCGTGTTGATCATGGGCTCGGTGCAGGATGCAATGAGCCTGATGAACGTGCCGACTTTCTATCAATACCTGATTCGCGGCGGGATTCTGCTACTCGCGGTGCTGTTCGACCAGTACCGCCGCAGCAAACGCGTGCATTGACGCGCGCCCTTTCACGCCCGTTGCAACGGTATAAATACAGGAGTTTTCATGGCTGATTCTAAAAAGAACGCGAAGCCGCTGCGCAGCCAGGCCTGGTTCGGCCTGAAGGATCGCGACGGCTTTCTGCATCGCTCGTGGATGAAAAACCAGGGCATTCCGCACGACGAATTCGACGGACGTCCGGTGATCGGCATCTGCAATACGTGGTCGGAACTCACACCGTGTAACGCGCACTTTCGCGAGCTGGCGGAGTACGTGAAAAAAGGCGTGTACGAGGCCGGCGGATTTCCGCTGGAGTTTCCGGTGATGTCGCTCGGCGAGACAAATCTTCGCCCAACCGCCATGCTGTTCCGCAATCTCGCTTCGATGGATGTCGAAGAATCGATTCGCGGCAATCCGATGGATGGCGTGATTCTGCTCGTGGGCTGCGACAAGACCACGCCTGCGTTGCTGATGGGCGCGGCGTCGTGCAATCTGCCGGCGCTGGCGGTTTCCGGCGGCCCGATGCTGAATGGCCGGTTTCGCGGCAAGCATATCGGCTCGGGCACGGGCGTCTGGCAGATGTCCGAGGAAGTGCGCGCCGGCACGATGACGCAGGAAGAATTCACCGAAGCCGAATCGTGCATGAACCGCTCGCGGGGTCACTGCATGACGATGGGCACGGCGTCGACGATGGCCTCGATGGTTGAATCGCTCGGTATGGGTTTGCCGCATAACGCGGCGATTCCGGCTGTGGATGCGCGGCGTCAGGTGCTCGCGCATCTGGCCGGACGACGCATCGTCGATATGGTCCGCGAAGACCTGACGATGGACAGGATTCTCACGCGTCAGGCGTTTGAGAACGCAATCCGCACGAACGCAGCGATTGGTGGGTCGACCAACGCGGTGGTTCACCTGATCGCGCTCGCGAAGCGGATCGGCGTGGAGTTATCGCTCGAAGACTGGGAACTGGGTTCGAACGTGCCGTGCCTGGTGAACCTGCAACCGTCGGGCGAATACCTGATGGAGGACTTTTACTACGCGGGTGGATTGCCCGCGGTGTTGAAGCAGCTCGGCGAGCAAGGCCTGCTGCATCGCGACGCGCTGACTGTCAACGGCAAGACGATCTGGGACAACGTGCAAAACGCGCCCAATTACGACGAGAAGGTCATCACGACATTTGCCGAGCCGTTCAAGCCGAAGGCGGGCATTGCCGTGCTCAAGGGCAATCTCGCGCCGAATGGCGCGGTGATCAAGCCATCGGCGGCGACGGCGAAGCTGCTGAAACATCGCGGCCGCGCCGTCGTGTTCGAGAACATTGAAGAACTTCACGCGAAGGTCGACGACGACTCGCTCGATATCGACGAGCACTGCGTCATGGTCCTGAAAGGCGCAGGGCCGAAGGGTTACCCGGGTTTCGCTGAAGTCGGCAACATGCCGCTGCCGAAGAAGGTGCTGGAAAAGGGCATCACCGACATGGTCCGCATTTCGGACGGTCGCATGAGCGGCACCGCGTACGGTGCGGTCGTGCTGCACGTGTCGCCGGAAGCGGCTGCGGGCGGCCCGCTCGCGCTCGTTAAAACCGGCGACATGATCGAACTCGATGTCGAAGCGCGTCGTCTGCATCTCGAAGTTTCCGACGAAGAACTCGCACGCCGTCGCGCGGAATGGCAGGCGCCGGACCTGCCGAAGCGCGGTTACTACAAGCTCTATGTCGAGCACGTCTTGCAGGCAGACCAGGGCGCGGATCTGGACTTTCTGGTCGGATCGAGCGGTGCGCCGGTGCCGCGCGACTCACACTAAATCAACCGGGTAATCCTGCGCTCGCGAGAAGGCGCCATGCCGATGCGGTTTCACCGCATCGGCTTTTTTATGACGTTGCGCGAAGTCGCTAAAAGCAAAATGGCCGGGCACGAATGCCAGGCCATTTTGCGAATGCGCAGCCGGATCGCCCGATTATCAAAACCGGGCACTTCGGACTACAGTCAGGTTTCTACTTGACGCGGAAACCGGCTATTGCTTGATAAAACGATCGTTGGTCCAGAGTCCCTGCGTGTCGCCGTTGCCGGCGTTCACGAACTCGACGTCATGGCCCACGACGCGTACTACGCGGAAATCGGAGTTTTCCGGCGTCGAAAGACATTGGTATCCGGAGAAGAATTCCTGCATCTTCTGTTGCTCGCCGGCTTGCGCGTGTTGATCGGCGGCGTCGAACTTTTCCTTCGACAGACACCCATATGAATTAGGCCGGAACTGGATCGTCTGCTGCGGCTTGATGACGACGTCCTGCGCCTGCGCGCCAGAAACAGCGGCAAGGCCCGCGATCGCGAAAAGAACGGCAACGTGCTTTTTCATGTTCTGCCTCCGTGCGGGGAATTGCTCAGGTTAGCTATCTATTTAACTTCAGGGGACACCCGCATCTTGCACTTTAGGAGAACTGCAAACGGACACAAGCACATCTTGTGTGCGCTCGCAACAGTGGCGAATTGTCGCAGCCTGCGACAGGTCCGGACGTCGGTGAAAAAGCGCGCGTAAACCCATGGGTGCGGCGCAGATCTTCAAAATAACGATTTCTGGCTGTCCGCTATATCCAGCAAGCGTTTTACGTGAGTTAAACGAATTGAATTCCTGCATTAATTAAACGGGCTACTAAGATTTTTTCAGTTTTTGTGCAATGCACACACACTCATTAAACCGACGAATCAAAACATGCGGAGTATCGGGTTAGTTGCAGAATAAGAAAGATGCCTGACTGCCGGGAGCGGCTTTTGGCGTGGTGGAAACCCGGGTCAAAAGCGGAGCCGGCGGGGCTTCGTGAGACCGCTGGAGATGCGGTTGGGCACGGGTGATGCTTTGCAAAGCTTATGGAGTGGGTAAGGCGCCGCGCTGTCGAAAGCTAGAAGCAACGCGGGACAAGCCTTTTCCGGACGATTCTGCGATGGATTGACGGCTGGACCACACTGTCGGAAATGCAATCCGGAATGCGACGCCTACAATGGAATGATGGACCGGCCGCTCCGCTGATCCTGGAGGTTATCGTGCTTGAAAATATCATCCTGGGCGCGTTTCTGGTCGTGCCGTTACTGATCGTCGCTTTTCTGTTTTCCGATGAACTCTGGCAGGAGCGGCATTTGCAGACCCGCGTCGCGCGGTCAAAGCGGATGAACTGGCGGCATCCGCTGCGGAGTATGCGGCATCGGCATTGAAGGTCGAAGCAGGCCGTAGCGAGGCGATGCGACCTATCTGCGTCTGCCAACCTGGCGACCCGGGCGCGGTGCGCTGGTGATCGTACGCCGGTCCTCGGCTCCCACCGTCAGTTCAATTGCCTGAATTGTTTTGTCCAGAAGGCGCAGGACGAGCGGCACGCTGTACCCGAGCAGAAAGGGCACCAGCGCGGTTACGCCTGCGGTCTTGTTTGGCGTTCCCGTAGCGGCGTTCAACGACTCCAGAAACTGACCGATATCGGGGAAAAGCGTCAGCGACAGCACCGTGCTGAACAGGCAACCCAGCATCGTTCGGCCAACAACTTCGAAAAAATCGGACGTGTTTAGCGTCTGTTGCGGGACCAGTTTCAACAGGTGCAGAAATGCATTCGCGACCGCGCCGAGCCCACCCAGAGAAAACGCCCAGAGGACAACCAGAAGCACGCCAATCCTGTGCACAGGCACCGTGATAAAGACGGGGATTGCGAGTTCCGCGACCATAAGAATCAGGAACACCACGCTCCCCCAGCATACGAACGCCTTCACGCGCGCGTTGGTGCGTGCAGCTTCAGCGATCGCCTCACGACGAAAATCGTTGATGCTCAACCCGTCTCCCAACCGGGTAAGAATCTTGATGTACTCGTCAAGCTGCGCCCGTGCCTGCGGTGATGGGCGCCCGGTCATGAGTCGCTCTCCGGGGGCATGGATGCCAGCGGATATGATTCCGGGGGCATCGGCACGTCTTTGACGATCAACTGGTCGGTCAGGCGGGCAAGTCCGTCGAGTACTTCGAAAGGCACTTCGGCACCGCTACCCAGCAGGAAGGTTTTGAATCGGTTGGCAGCCTCCAGGTCGTCGAAGTACTGAGTCATCATCTCCTTCTCAGTCTGCTCAGCGATCAACATATCTCGAGAATCCGACGCGGGGTCTAAACGCGCACGCGCTGCTGCTCGCGCTGGCGACGGCTCAGCTTCCGCGTACTGCCTCTCCGCCCTCGCTCGACTTCCCCGAATGGTGCGCCTGTCGGGATCGCCACTCTGGGCCGGCTGAGGTGAGCGTTCCGGTTCGTCTTCGACATTCATATGCCCACCCTGCGCCGCGGATAATAGGGACACTATAGGCGACGATTTCCTGACTCCAAAGCCAGGCGAGTATGGGGTGAATGAACCGAGACGAAGTGGCCCGGTTACTTTCCGATACAGAACCGGCTGAAAATCACCCCAAGCAGATCATCCGACGTGAACTCGCCGGTAATCGAATTCAGCTGCTCCTGCGCGAGTCGCAATTCCTCGGCGAAGAGGTCCAGCGCCTGGGCATTCTGATCCGCGTGCTGCGCCGCCGTGGCGAGATGTTCCTGCGCCGCGCGCAGCGCAATCAGATGCCGCTCGCGCGCCAGGTACACAGTCTCCGCGCCGGCCTGCCAGCCGGCGATCCGCAACAGTTCCGTGCGCAGCAGCGCGATCCCGTCGCCCTTCTTCGCCGACAGCCGCACCTCGCGCAGATCAATGCCGCCGGTATCGTCGAGCGTGGTCACGGAAGGCGCGACGTCCGTCAGATCCGACTTGTTCATCACACGCACGACCGGCACGCCCGAAGGAAAACGCGCCGCGATCGGGCCGTCTTCCGGCGTCATGCCTTCCCGCGCGTCGAGCAGATGCAGCACCACGTCCGCGCGTTCAATCTCGCTCCATGTGCGCGCGATGCCGATCTTCTCCACCTCGTCTTCAGTTTCGCGCAGACCCGCGGTGTCGATCATATGCAGCGGGATGCCTTCGATCTGGATCGTCTGCGTGACCTTGTCGCGGGTCGTGCCGGCAATCGGCGTGACGATCGCCAGTTCCGCACCGGCCAGCGCGTTCAGCAGCGACGACTTGCCGACGTTTGGCTGCCCTGCCAGCACCACCGACAAACCCTCGCGCAGCAGCGCGCCCTGACGCGCTTCGTTCAGCACATGTGCGAGCCGCTCGCGGATACGTGTGAGCTTGCCGCGGGCGTCTGCGGCTTCGAGAAAGTCGATCTCTTCTTCCGGGAAATCGAGCGTCGCTTCAACCAGCATCCGCAACGTGATGACTTCGTCGACGAGCGCGTGAATGTCGCGCGAAAACGCGCCTTCGAGCGAGCGGCCGGCCGAACGCGCGGCCGCCTCGGTACTCGCTTCGATCAGGTCGGCGACGGCTTCCGCCTGGGCCAGATCGAGCTTGTCGTTGAGAAAGGCGCGCCGCGTGAATTCGCCCGGCTCGGCGAGCCGCAGGCCGAACGCGCGACCCGCATCGATGCAACGTTGCAGCACGAGTTGCAGCACGATCGGGCCGCCGTGACCCTGCAGTTCGAGCACGTGCTCGCCGGTGTAGGAATGCGGCGCCGGAAAATACAGCGCGATGCCGCGATCGAGCGCGTTGCCGCCGCCATCGAGGAACGGCACGTAGCTCGCATGCCGCGGCGTCAGCGCCTGGCCCGTGAGCGCCAGCATCAACGGTTGCGCGGCGGATTCACCGGCACGGCCGAACGAGATCCGCACGACGCCGATCCCGCCGCGACCGGGCGCGGTAGCGATGGCGACAATCGGATCGGAATCGGTAGAGAGCATGGCGGCGGAAGAAGAGAAAACAGTACAAAACACGTGGCGTGGCGAGGATCGCACGACGCCAGGCATTGTAACGTGGGCATCTCGCGCGCCCTCGCCCGGTGCGCGAAATCGACCCTCGGTCGGAAAGCCTAAGACGATTCGAGATTTATCTTAATCGGGATAGAGCCAACGGGCTTAAGCCCGCGATTTCAACGCCGACACCAGGACAGTGAAATCCTACGTGCCACCGGAAACGGGCAGGGAAACGACACGAGCGCGCCGTGGTCGCACGACCTCACGCAGGCCGCGCTCGATGCCGTCGGGCTAAATTTATCGCGCGAGGTTGTCGGCCGGAAGCGGTCGAAACGGCACAATCTCGCCCATGCCCACCATCGAAGAGAAAACGGCTTTTGCCGAGCGCCTGAAGTTCGCGATGAACCGTGCCCCGGAGAAACTGCGGGGCGGCACCGATCTCGCGCTGCATTTCAACCTGCGCCACCGCGGCGCGCAACCGGTGTCGCCGCAGACGGTCCACAAGTGGCTGAGCGCCCGCACGATCCCGACCAATGACAAGCTGCAGACGCTCGCCGAGTGGTTCAAGGTTGATCTGCACTGGCTGCATTACGGGCCGTCGCCGGAGGACGCGCCGCGCGCGGTGCCGAAGCCGTTGCCGCTCGACGAGACCCACGCGCTTTCGGCCGAATCCCTTGAACTGTCCGCGAAAATCGAAGCGCTGAAGCCGCATCACAGGTATCTGATCCACGAACTCGTCGCGCAGTTTTACGGCGACGCGTGTAATCGCTGAGCGACGGCCACCACCACCACGCCGGCGCGGAGCCGCACCCACGAACCCGCAAAAGCACAAAAAAAAGCCGCCCGGCGCAAACCGGGCGGCTTTTCAGCATCAACTGCATCGTGGACGGCCAGCGGGCCAACCGTTCACGCGAAAGGCATCAGGCCGCTTTCTTCGTACCCTGACCCATCATCCGCGTGATGTAGTACTGCTGCGCGATCGACAGCACGTTGTTGACCACGTAGTACAGCACCAGACCGGCCGGGAAGAAGAAGAACATGACCGAGAACGCGATCGGCATGAACATCATCATCTTGGCTTGAACCGGGTCCGGCGGCGTCGGGTTCAGACGCGTCTGCAGGAACATCGAGACGGCCATCAGCACCGGCAGGATGAAGAATGGATCTTGCTGCGACAGATCGTGAATCCAGAGAACCCACGGCGCGCCGCGCATTTCCACCGACGAAAGCAGCACCCAGTACAGCGAGATGAACACCGGAATCTGGATCACGACCGGCAGACAGCCGCCGAACGGATTCACCTTCTCGGTCTTGTAGAGCTCCATCAGCGCCGAGTTCATCTTCTGCGGATCGCCCTTGAAGCGTTCGCGCAGCGCCTGCATACGCGGCGTGATCGCCTTCATGCGCGCCATCGACTTGTAGCTCGCCGCCGACAGCGGGAAGAACACAGCCTTGATCAGCAGCGTCAGAAGAACAATCGACCAGCCCCAGTTGCCGACATAGCTGTGGATCTTTTCGAGCAGCCAGAACAGCGGCTTTGCGATGATCGTGACCCAGCCATAGTCCTTCACCAGTTCCAGACCCGGCGCGATGCCTTCGAGCATGCGCTCTTCTTCCGGACCGGCGAAGAGACGCGACTGCACGTCCACCGACTGTCCCGGCGCGATCGTCGCGACCGGCTGCTTCACGCCGACGCGATACAGCGTCGGATCGACCTTCTCGACGTAGATGTCGCGCTTCGCGCCCTGCGTCGGAATCCACGCGGATGCGAAGTAATGCTGCACCATCGCGATCCAGCCGTTGTCGGCGGAAGGCGCGAAGGTCGCCTTGTTCTTGTCGATGTCGCTGAAGTCGATCTTCTGGAAGTGATGCTGTTCCGTATAGACCGCCGGCCCGATGAACGTGTGCGAGAAGCGCGGCGTTTCGACCGGCTGGCTGTCGCGTACCAGTTCCATGTACAGCGTAGGCGAAACCGGCGTCGTGCCGACGTTGACGATTTTCGTGTCGACGTCGATCACATAGCTGCCGCGCGTGAACGTGTACGTCTTCACGACCTTCACGCCACCCTTCTCCGGCGATTCGAAGCTGACCTGCAACGATTTCGCGTCGCCCGTCAGTTCATGCGGCTGGCCTGCAACCGGCGTGAACACATCGTTGTGGTTCGGGAAATCGCCACCGAGCAGACCCGTGCGCGCCAGATACGTATGCGTCGCGGTGTGGTCGAAGAGCGTGATGTACAGGTCGGGCTGCTTGCCGTCGCCTTCCTTCATCAGCGAAAGCTTCGACAGCGTGCCACCACGCGTATCGATTTCGCCGTCATAGACGTCAGTGCGGAAATGGACCAGCTGGGCGGCTGCCTGCGCAGCGGGCGGCGTCGCGCCGCCAGGTGCTGTGCCGGCTGCGGCTTGCGGCAGCTCGGCGCCTTGAGTACCAGACGTCGTCGTGGCCGGTGCTGCGCCCGGAGCGGTCTTCGTGGCCGACGTGTTCGGGAAGAACATCGACGGACGTCCGTGGTCGCGTTGCCAGTTGTCGAACAGCATGACCGCTGACATGAAGAAGATGACCCATAGGACGGTGCGTTTAATATCCATGCGTTGTCTCAGTGTCGATGGAACGGCGCGTCAGCGCTTTTCAGAAGTGGGAGGCGGGACGAGATCGATGCCGCCCGCAGAAAACGGATGGCAGCGGCACAGGCGCCTTGCGGCGAGGTAAGTACCACGCGCGGCGCCATGATACTGGATTGCTTCGCGCGCGTAATCCGAACAGGAAGGGTAAAAACGGCACCGGCTGCCGAGCAGAGGGCTCACGGCAACCTTGTAGAAACGCAGTAAAGCGAAAAGTACCGTTTGCATGGCAAGTGCGGCCAGATTGCGCCGCGCTGTGGGGTGAAGCAACCGGCGCCAGCGCGGGTGTGCGGCGCTGGCGTCATTCCGTCGCGGGCGCGTCGGGCTTGGCGGGCGTTTCGGCCGGCGGCGCCTGACGGCGGGCGATTTCGCGAGCTGCCTTGTTGAGCAACTCCTCGATTTCGCTGCGGCACAGCGTTTTCAACGGCGGCGACGACGCAGCGGGCATCGCCTTCCTGTCGAACTTCGTATGAAGCCGCAGCAGCACATCCCAACCACCGAACTCCGCGCGACGCAGCCGGAAAGCTTCGCGCGCGATGCGGCGCACCAGATTGCGGGTGACCGCGCGCGGCGCGTACTTCTTGCCGATCACGAGACCGAGGCGCGCTTCGTTGCCTGTCGGCCGGCCGTAGACGACGAAATGGGCCGACCGGCGCCACGGGCGCAAACGAAAAACGGATGAAAATTCATCCGTTTTCAGTAGCCTTGCGGCTTTGGGAAAGGCGGCTTGCGCTCGCAACGGAACTGAACCCTGATGCGGCGCCCCTGCCGTTCCCGCAGCGATGCGGGCATCGGACACAGCGCGCAATGATCGCAAACCAGCGCTTCAGCCTTAGATGGCGAGGCGCTTGCGGCCCTTCGCGCGACGTGCGTTGATCACCTTGCGGCCACCGGCGGTCTTCATGCGGACGCGAAAGCCGTGGGTACGCTTGCGACGGGTAACGGAAGGTTGGTAAGTACGTTTCATGTTGCTCTCACTTGACAGAGAAATAACCGCGCGAGCATCGCGGAAAGTGCAATGGCCGGTGGTTCAAAAATTGGTTTTCGCGGAACCCGCTATTTAAACTGATTTTCTCTTGGTCGTCAATAGTTTAGAGCGGTGATCCACAGGCTGGGCGCGGGCTCACCGCTTGATCGGTCCCTGTGGATAACTCCCTTTTCGGGAGTTTTTGGCGGTAGAATCTCGCCTTACTTCCCAAAAATCATGCACGCCGCTCCGGCCCGCTTGCCCTGCCCAAACCCTTGTGGCACAAGCACCTGGAGCCTGTCCGCTCGGCTGTACCGGGCCTTGTCGCGAAATTCGCGGCGAGGGCGGCCGCGGGCCGCTGTGCTTAAAATTACAGCAACTCGATGAATGATTTCTGGCAACACTGTTCGGCACTGCTAGAGCGTGAACTGACGCCCCAGCAGTACGTGACGTGGATCAAACCGTTGGCCCCGGTCGCCTTCGACGCCGCTGCAAATACCTTGCGCATCGCTGCGCCTAACCGTTTCAAGCTCGACTGGGTGAAGAGCCAGTTCTCGGGCCGGATCTCCGATCTGGCGCGCGATTTCTGGCAGGCGCCGGTCGACGTCCAGTTCGTTCTCGATCCGAAGGCCGGCGTCCGCGCGCCCGCGCCGCAGGCGCCCTCGCGCCCGATGTCAGCCCAGATGAATTCCGGCGTCGCCGCCGTTGATGCTGCCGTGAGCGCCGTTCAGGCTGCACACGCCGCGCGTGCCGGCAGCGGCAACACCGCGCAGACGGCGGCCATGCAAATAGCCGACGATCACGCCGATCTCGACCTCCCCAGCCTCGACGCCAACGAAGCCGCCGCTGCGCGCCGCACGTGGCGTCCGGGTTCGGGCGCCGGCAGCGGCAATGGCGAAAACGACTCGATGTACGAGCGTTCGAAGCTGAACCCCGTCCTGACCTTCGACAACTTCGTCACCGGTAAAGCGAACCAGCTGGCGCGCGCCGCGGCGATCCAGGTCGCGGACAACCCCGGCATCTCGTATAACCCGCTGTTCCTGTACGGCGGCGTCGGCCTCGGCAAGACTCACCTGATCCACGCGATCGGCAACCAGTTGCTGATGGACAAGGCCGGTGCGCGCATCCGCTACATCCACGCTGAACAATATGTGTCCGACGTAGTGAAGGCGTACCAGCGCAAGGCGTTCGACGACTTCAAGCGCTATTACCACTCGCTCGACCTGCTGCTGATCGACGATATTCAATTCTTCTCCGGCAAATCGCGCACGCAGGAAGAGTTCTTCTACGCGTTCGAAGCGCTGGTCGCGAACAAGGCGCAGGTGATCATCACGAGCGATACGTATCCGAAGGAAATTTCGGGTATCGACGATCGTCTGATCTCGCGTTTCGACTCCGGCCTCACGGTCGCGATCGAGCCGCCCGAGCTGGAAATGCGCGTCGCGATCTTGATGCGCAAGGCGCAGTCCGAGGGCGTGAGCCTGAATGAAGACGTCGCGTTCTTCGTCGCGAAGCATCTGCGTTCGAACGTGCGTGAACTCGAAGGCGCGCTGCGCAAGATCCTCGCGTATTCGAAGTTCCACGGTCGCGAAATCTCGATCGAAGTCACGAAAGAAGCGCTAAAGGACCTGCTGACGGTGCAGAACCGCCAGATCTCGGTAGAAAACATCCAGAAGACCGCCGCCGACTTTTACAACATCAAGGTCGCGGACATGTATTCGAAGAAGCGTCCGGCGAACATCGCGCGGCCGCGTCAGATTGCGATGTATCTGGCGAAGGAGCTGACGCAGAAGAGTCTGCCGGAAATCGGCGAGCTGTTCGGAGGGCGCGATCACACCACCGTGCTGCACGCGGTGCGCAAGATCGCCGATGAGCGGAGCAAGGATGCCCAGCTCAACCACGAATTGCACGTTCTGGAGCAGACACTCAAAGGTTGAGTGTCCGATCGGAGAAATCCGATCTGTTTATTTCTGAACTCGCCCCCATTTTAGTGGAGCGGTTCCGTTTTAAGGCACAATACAGGTTTAACCGCCCGGCGGCCGCGGGCGGATTTCACGCCGTGACTGGCGCAGCGTGGCGCCAGCCAGCGGGGGGCGGGGCCCACGCGCATCAAAGCTGCCGGACGAGGCGCGCAGGCCGTCACATAACGAAGGAACTCTATGCAACTGGTCAAGACCGAACGCGATAACCTCCTCAGGCCGCTGCAAACTGTGAGCGGCATCGTAGAACGCCGCCATACGTTGCCGATCCTCGCCAATTTGCTGATTACCAAGAACGGCCCGGACGTGTCGTTCCTGTCGACGGACCTCGAGCTTCAGATCACCACGCATGCCGATTTCGGCGTCGGCGGCGAATCGGTGGCGACTACCGTCGCCGCGCGCAAGCTGCTCGACATCCTGCGCGCGATGCCCGAAGGTCAGGTCACGCTTACCTTGAACGACAAGCGTCTGACAGTGCAATCCGGCAAGAGCCGCTTCGCGCTGCAAACGCTGGCCGCGGACGAATTCCCGACCGTCGCTCAAGCTAAAGACTTCGGCGCGAACCTGGTGGTTCCGCAAAAGACGTTCCGCCAGCTGCTCGGCATGGTCCATTTCTCGATGGCGCAGCAGGACATCCGTTACTACCTGAACGGCATGCTGCTGGTAGTGGATGGCGACCAGCTGATGGCAGTCGCGACCGACGGTCACCGCCTGGCGTTTTCGTCGATGAAGATTGAAGGGTCGTTTGCGCGTCAGGAAGTGATCATTCCGCGCAAGACGATTCTCGAGCTGCAACGTCTGCTCGAAGACATCGACGACACGCTGAAGATCGACATTGCGCCGACGCAGGTGAAGTTCACGTTCGGCCAGGTCGAACTGGTGTCGAAGCTGGTGGAAGGCAAGTTCCCCGACTTCCAGCGCGTGATTCCGAAGACACACAAGAACAAGTTTGTGATCGGCCGTGAAGAACTGCAGCGCTCGCTCCAGCGCGCGGCGATTCTGACGTCGGACAAATTCAAGGGCGTGCGCTGCATCATCGAGCCGGGCCAGCTGAAGATCATGTCCACCAACGCCGATCAGGAAGAGGCGCAGGAAGAACTGGAAATCGCTTACACCGGCGACAGCGTCGATATCGGGTTCAACGTCACGTATCTGCTCGACGTGCTCGCGAACCTGAAGGTCGACATGCTGGAAGTGAGCCTTGGCGACGCCAGTTCCAGCGCGCTGATCACGATTCCCGAGAACGAGGAATTCAAATACGTCGTGATGCCGATGCGTATCTAGCGCGTTCAACAACAAGAAGACACCAAGGGGCGCAGTGCCCCTTTGGCGTTTTTATGGTGTTTTGAAAAGTCCCGAGCAGTAACGAAGCAGCAATGCAGCAGTAACGCAGAACCGGAAAAAATCCATGACTGAACTGAACAATTCGCAACCCGATAACAGCTACGGCGCCTCGTCGATTCAGATCCTTGAAGGTCTGGAGGCGGTGCGCAAGCGTCCCGGGATGTACATCGGGGATACATCGGACGGCACCGGTCTGCATCACCTCGTATTCGAAGTGCTGGACAACTCGATCGACGAAGCCCTTGCCGGCCACTGTAATGACATCCAGGTGATCATCCACGCGGATAACTCGATCTCGATCACGGACAACGGCCGCGGCGTGCCGACCGGTCTCAAGATGGACGACAAGCACGATCCGAAGCGCAGCGCCGCTGAAATCGTGATGACCGAGCTGCACGCTGGCGGCAAGTTCGACCAGAACAGCTACAAGGTGTCGGGCGGGCTGCACGGCGTGGGCGTTTCGTGCGTGAACGCGCTCTCGGCGTGGCTGCGCCTTGTGGTGCGCCGTGACGGCAAGAAGCACTTCATGGAGTTCCACCGTGGCGTGCCGCAGAACCGTGTGATCGAAGAGATCGATGGCGTGGCTGTGTCGCCGATCCAGGTGGTGGGCGATACGGAAAACCGTGGCACCGAAGTGCACTTCATGGCCGACGAGACGATCTTCGGCAACGTCGAATATCACTACGACATTCTCGCGAAGCGTATCCGCGAACTGTCGTTCCTGAATAACGGCGTGCGTATCCGTTTGACGGACCAGCGCTCGGGCAAGGAAGAAGATTTCGCGTTTGTGGGCGGCGTGAAGGGTTTCGTCGAGTACATCAACAAGACGAAGGCCGTGCTGCACCCGACGATTTTCCACGTGAGCGGCGAGAAGGACGGCGTGGGCGTCGAAGTGGCGATGCAGTGGAACGACAGCTACAACGAGAACGTGCTGTGCTTCACGAACAACATTCCGCAGCGTGACGGCGGCACTCACCTGACCGGGTTGCGTGCGGCGATGACGCGCGTGTTGAACAAGTACATCAACGATCACGAAGTGGCGAAGAAGGCGAAGGTCGAGACGTCCGGCGATGACATGCGGGAAGGGCTTTCGTGCGTGCTTTCGGTGAAGGTGCCGGAGCCGAAGTTCAGCGCGCAGACGAAGGACAAGCTGGTTTCTTCGGAAGTGCGTGCGCCGGTTGAGGATGTGGTGGCGAAGGCGCTCGAAGAATTCCTGCTGGAAACGCCGAACGACGCGAAGATCATTTGCGGGAAGATCGTCGATGCGGCGCGCGCGCGGGATGCGGCGCGTAAGGCGCGTGAGATGACGCGACGCAAGGGCGTGCTGGATGGCGTCGGTCTGCCGGGCAAGCTCGCGGATTGTCAGGAGAAGGATCCGGCGAAGTCGGAGATCTATATCGTCGAGGGTGACTCGGCGGGTGGCTCGGCGAAGCAGGGGCGTGACCGGAAGTTTCAGGCGATTTTGCCGCTGCGCGGCAAGGTGCTAAACGTCGAGAAGGCGCGCTATGACAAGCTGCTTTCTTCGGAGCAGCTCGTGACGCTGATTACCGCTTTGGGATGTGGCATCGGCAAGGAAGACTACAACCTCGACAAGCTGCGCTATCACCGCATCATCATCATGACCGATGCTGACGTGGACGGCGCGCACATCCGGACGCTGTTGCTCACGTTCTTCTATCGTCAGATGCCGGAGATGATCGAGCGCGGGTATATCTATATCGCGCAGCCGCCTTTGTATAAGGTTAAGGCTGGGAAGGATGAGCGGTATTTGAAGGATGCGGCTGATCTGAATGCGCATATGTTGAAGCTTGCGCTGAACGGCTCGGAGCTTTTGCCTGCGGAAGGGGCTACGCCTATTGCTGGGGATGCTTTGGGTGAGCTGGCGCGTTCTTATTTGCTCGCGCAGGCTGTGGTCGATCGGTTGAGCCGGTTGTATGACGCTGGGGCGCTTGAGGCGGTTATGGATGGGGTTTTGATTGACCTCTCTAGTGAGGCTTCCACAGAAGCGTCTGCTAAGGCGCTTGAGGCTAAGTTGCGGGATGATCCTTTGAAGCCGGAAGTTACCGTGTCGGCGATGTATGACCCGGTGCGTGAGTTGCGTTCGCTTAAGGTATCGAGGACGCATCACGGGAATCAGAAGGTTTCTGTTCTGGACGAAGAGTTTCAGCTGACGGCGGATTATCAGCAGCTTGTTAACACCGCTAATACGTTCAAGGGGTTGATCGGGACTGGTGCGGTGATCAAGCGTGGTGAACGCAGCATGGCTGTGACCGACTTCAAGAGCGCTATGAAGTGGTTGATTGCTGATGCTGAACGGAATGTTTCCAAGCAACGCTACAAAGGCTTGGGCGAGATGAATCCTGGGCAGCTCTGGGAAACGACGATGGATCCGGCTGTGCGTCGTTTGCTTCGTGTGCAGATCGAAGACGCTATCGCCGCTGATGGGATCTTCACCACGCTCATGGGCGATGATGTTGAGCCGCGGAGAGCGTTCATTGAGTCGAATGCGCTTAGGGCGGGGAATATTGACGTTTGATCTTGTAGGTTGTGCAGGGAAACGGAAATCATTGGACTATTGCCGGGTTAGCTGGACTCGAATGCACGGAAATGATTAGATTTTCGCGCTTATCCTCAGACAGCACTCAACGTTAGGTCCACGTTGCATGTTTTGAGGGGGGCGATCCGGCCGCGGTAGGCTCGAATTGCCCAATTGAGGAACTCGAAGGGTTACAGGTGAACAGCCTGTAGGGAGTGTCTGAATTTTTGTGTGCAAGGCAGATAGAGACCTGCCGTCTGGCAGGACGTCAATTGCATTCTACAAATGATTCCTGGTGAAGCGAT
>NZ_JBNDMO010000021.1:0-118023 GCF_050436625.1 Paraburkholderia sp. GAS334
CTGATCGGCGCGGACGTCGGCCATATTCCTGTCTCGAACCTGTACGAAGTATTCGTGCTGTTCAGCCTGATCACGGCGCTCTTCTATCTGTATTACGAAAAGCACTACAACACGCGCGCGCTCGGCGCGTTCGTGCTGCTCGTGATCAGCGCGGCCGTCGGTTTCCTGATGTGGTACTCGATCGCCCGCGATGCGCAGCAGATCCAGCCGCTCGTCCCTGCGCTGCAAAGCTGGTGGATGAAGATTCACGTGCCGGCGAACTTCATCGGTTACGGCAGCTTCGCGCTGTCGGCGATGGTCGGTGTGGCGTATCTGATGAAGGAGCACGGCGTGCTGGTGGACCGCCTGCCGACGCTCGACGTGCTCGACGACGTGATGTACAAGTCGATCGCCGTCGGTTTTACGTTCTTCACCATCGCGACGATTCTCGGTGCGCTGTGGGCCGCCGAAGCTTGGGGCGGCTACTGGAGCTGGGACCCGAAGGAAACGTGGGCGTTGATCGTCTGGCTGAACTACGCCGCATGGCTGCACATGCGGCTGATGAAGGGCCTGCGCGGCCATATTGCCGCCTGGTGGGCGCTGACTGGTCTGCTGGTCACGACTTTCGCCTTCCTCGGCGTGAACATGTTCCTGTCGGGGCTGCATAGTTACGGAAAGCTGTAAGATTCGCCGCTTTCCGCCGACTGATAACCGCCGGGTGCTTCGCACCGGCGGTTTTTTTATGGCGATGCGGAATTTTCGCGAATCCAGACTGTTTGTCAGAGCAGGACATAGGCAGGCAAGGTCGAACGATCATCAACGTGGCCCGGACGGCCATCGAGGAGCAGCACATGTGGGTCAAGCGAAGCGACAGGATTCAGCTCGGCGGTGACGATATCCCGCGCAGCGAAATCACGCCGCGTCCGATATTCGAGAACCGGCGGCGCGTGTTGCAGGCGGCCGGGGCTGCGGCGATGGGCAGCCTGATCGGCGTCAATGGCGAAGCGCTTGCAGCGTTCGCGGCGCCCGACAACAAGGCGCAGAAGCTCGCCGCGACGACGAACGCGAAGTTCGTTGCCGCCGACAAGGTCACGCCGTTCAAGGACATGACGACGTACAACAACTTCTACGAATTCGGCACCGACAAGGACGATCCTGCGCGCAACGCGGGCACGCTGCGGCCGCGTCCGTGGCGCGTGAGCGTCGAGGGCGAGGTGAAGAACGCGAAGGTCTACGATATCGACGAATTGCTGAAGCTCGCGCCGCTCGAAGAGCGCGTGTACCGGCTGCGCTGCGTGGAAGGCTGGTCGATGGTGATTCCGTGGATCGGCGTGCCGCTCGCGGAGCTGATCAAACGCGCGCAGCCCACTGGCAATGCGAAGTACGTGGAGTTCGTCACGCTGGCCGATCCGTCGCAGATGCCGGGTCTGTCGACGCCGATTCTCGACTGGCCGTATTCCGAAGGTCTGCGGATGGACGAAGCGATGAACCCGCTGACGCTCCTGACGATGGGCGTCTACGGTGAAGTGCTGCCGAACCAGAATGGAGCGCCGGTGCGCATCATCGTGCCGTGGAAATACGGTTTCAAGAGCGCGAAGTCGCTGGTGAAGATCCGCTTCGTCGACAAGCAGCCGAAGACCAGCTGGAACACATACGCACCGTCGGAATACGGCTTCTATTCGAACGTGAATCCGAACGTCGACCATCCGCGCTGGAGTCAGGCGACCGAGCGGCGTATCGGCGAGGACGGTTTCTTCCAGCCAAAGCGCAAGACGCTGATGTTCAACGGTTACGGGGACCAGGTTGCGTCGCTGTATCAGGGCATGGACTTGAAGAAGAACTTCTGAGCATCGACGATATGGCTTCCGATACACAGGGTGTTTCTGGTTCCTCGACGCGACGCGGCGGGGTTGCGGCTTCGACTTTGACTTCGACGCGCAGGCCCGTCGCCGCTGCGGGCAACGGCTGGATCGTGCCCGCAAAGATCGCGGTGTTCGTCGCGGCGTGGTATCCGCTCGCGCGCATCGTGTTTTTCGGATTGACCGATCGTCTCGGCGCCAACCCGATCGAGTTCATCACGCGTTCGACGGGTCTGTGGACGCTCGTGTTTCTCTGCATCACGCTGGCCGTGACGCCGCTGCGTCGATTGACCGGCATCAATCCCGTGCTGCGTTTTCGGCGCATGCTCGGTCTTTTCGCGTTCTTCTACGCGACGCTGCATTTCACAACCTACATCTGGTTCGACAAGTGGTTCGACGTAGCTGAAATCCTGAAGGACATCGGCAAGCGGCCGTTTATCACCGTCGGCTTTGCTGCGTTTGTGCTGCTGATTCCGCTGGCGGTCACGTCGCCGAAAGCGATGGTGCGCAAGCTGGGGCGTCGCTGGCAGGCATTGCACCGCGCGATCTATGCAATTGCCGCGCTCGCGATCCTGCACTTCTGGTGGATGAAGGCCGGCAAACACGACCTGGTGCTGCCGAAGATATACGGCGCGATCGTTATCGCGCTGCTGGGCTGGCGACTACTCGTGTGGCTGCGTGGACGCGTGGTGAAGCGCGAGGTGCAGCGGTAACGCTGACGCGCTGTCGCTCTCAATCCGGCAGCAGGGACTCGCCGGCGAAAAGCTGCTTCACCTCTTCACGTGCTCGCGCGACGTGCACCTTGTCGCCGTCGACCATCACTTCAGCGGCGCGCGGACGCGTGTTGTAGTTCGAGCTCATCGCAAAACCGTACGCGCCTGCCGAACGGATCACGAGCAGATCGCCAGGCTCGACAGCAAGCGGCCTGTCGCGGCCAAGCCAGTCACCGCTTTCGCAAACCGGGCCGACGACGTCATACGAGTGAACCTCTCCATTGCGCTTCACGGCCGGATCGATCTGGTGAAACGCCTCGTACATCGCGGGGCGCGCCAGATCGTTCATCGCAGCATCGACGATCGCGAAATTCTTCTCCGCGCCCGGCTTCAGGAATTCAACGCGCGTGAGCAGCACGCCCGCGTTGCCGACCAGTGACCGACCCGGCTCGAAATACACTTCGCGATGACCATGGCCGCGCTGCGCGATGCGATCGAGCAGCGTGCGCACGAAGTCGCCGATGTCCGGCGGCGTCTCGTCGTCGTAGGTGATGCCAAGGCCGCCGCCCACGTCGATGTGGCGGATTTTCACGCCGTCCGATTCGATCTGGTCGACGAGTTCGAGGAGCTTGTCGATCGCGTCGAGATACGGCGCGATTTCGGTGA
Organism: Paraburkholderia sp. GAS334; assembly: GCF_050436625.1. Lineage (NCBI taxonomy): Bacteria > Pseudomonadati > Pseudomonadota > Betaproteobacteria > Burkholderiales > Burkholderiaceae > Paraburkholderia > Paraburkholderia sp. GAS334. Next base: position 3,218 of record NZ_JBNDMO010000021.1, read on the forward strand.
TCTGCGAGCCGATGTGGCAGTCGATGCCGATGACGTCGAGGTTCGGCATTGCAGCGGCGGCGCGATATGTGGCGCGCGCGTCATCGAAAGCTACGCCGAACTTGTTCGACTTGAGACCGGTGGAAATGTACGGATGCGTCTTCGCATCGACGTCCGGATTCACGCGCAGCGAGACCGGCGCCTTCTTGCCCATCGATCCGGCCACTTCGTTCAAACGGTCGAGTTCGGGAATCGATTCGACGTTGAAGCATTTCACGCCGGCCGCGAGCGCTTCGCGCATTTCAGCGGCGCTTTTGCCGACGCCCGAGAACACGACGTTTTCCGCCTTGCCGTCTGCAGCGAGCACGCGGGCGAGTTCGCCGCCCGACACGATGTCGAAGCCCGCGCCGAGGCGAGCGAACACGTTGAGGACGGCGAGATTGCTGTTCGCCTTCACCGCGACGTGAACCTTCGCGCGACGTCCAGCGCATGCGCCGGCGTAGGCTTGCCACGCATCGGTGAGCGCTGCGCGAGAATAGACATAAAGCGGCGTGCCGAACTGTTCGGCAAGCGAAACGACGGACACGCCTTCAGCGTGGAGTACGCCGTCGACGTAGGTAAAGGCGGATGAAGTCATGCGAAAGTCTTATTGATCCGAGGACGCGCCAGAAGCCGGACGCGTTGTTGCGGGCGACGCGCCCTCATTGGGTGCCGTGCGAAGTTCGCTATCCGGTGACAGCGAAAGCGGCTTGCCCGACGTATCGGGTACTGTGCCGCTTATGCCCGTCGATGCCGGCATGTCGCTCGATGCGGTTTCTGCGTCAGGACGGACTTCATCGGGCGAAGGCGGTTGCGTTTGCTCGTTGGGTTTTGCCGGTAATGGCGGTACCGTAGGCAAGTAGAGCGGGCCGCGTTGTCCGCAGCCGCCGAGTGTAGCGCCTGCGAAAATTGCCAAAGCCGCTACAATCGCGCGGGGCGCCGCCGCGCTCATCCTGAATGCGACTCGCATGACTGTCCCTGAATGATTAATCGCTGGAGTTTAGCATGTCCGACAGTGAATACCTGACCCGCGCCGAGGCCGTTCTGGCCGCCGTGGAGCGTGCCGTCGACGACACCGATGCCGATATTGAATTCGAACGAAGTGGCAATGTTTTGACGCTCGAGTTCGAGAACAAAACGAAGATCATCGTGAACCTTCAGCCGCCGATGCGTGAAATCTGGATCGCCGCGAAAGCCGGCGGTTTCCATTTCCGCTTCACCGATAACGCATGGCGCGATACGCGCAATGGCACCGAGTTTTTCTCCGCGCTGTCGGACTATGCGACGCAGCAGGCGGGTGAGACGGTGACGTTTAACCCTTGAGTGTTCGCGCGCTGGCGATGGCGGTTGGGTTTGGAATGCGCCGTTTTGCGCTTGCCGTGAAATGAGAAAAGCCGCCGCACCGTCTGGTGCTGGCGGCTTCTCGAACCAGGCCAGACTTCGCGACGGCGGACGCGCCGCGAAGTCGCCAGCGCAAGCGCTAGTGTCCCTTGAACAGGTTCATGATGTCCTGCTTTTCCTTTTCGCCAACCTGCTCAGGCGCGGCACCCGACGCGCCGCCTGCTTCATCGAGCGTCGCCTGACTGACGCCAACGGTCGAAATAAACCCGTGCCCCGGCGTGAAGTCGTCGAAGTACAGTTCGTCGCCGATGGAGACGACGTCGTCCGGCATCGGCATCTTGTACTCCGGCACGCCCTTCAGCGCCCGGCCCATGTAGTCGATCCACACCGGCAACGCGAGGCCGCCGCCCGTTTCCTTGTCACCGAGACTGCGCGGGTTGTCATAGCCGATCCATGCAACTGCGGTCAGCGTGTGCTGGTAGCCGCCGAACCACGCATCGCGTGAATCGTTCGTCGTCCCTGTCTTGCCGGCGAGATCGGTGCGCTTCAGGACGTTAGACTTCGCGCCGGTGCCACGCTGCGCGACGCTCAGCAACAGGCTGTTCATCACGTAGGCATTACGCGGTTCGATGGCGTGCGGCGCGCTCTGTCCGGCAACGAGCGGCTGGGCGTGTGCAACGACGATGCCACGCTGATCGGTGACTTCAGCAATCAGATACGGGTTGATCCGATACCCGCCGTTTGCGAACACCGAGAATCCACCAGCCATCTGCAGCGGCGTAACCAGTCCTGCGCCAAGCGCCATCGGCAGATACGCCGGATGTCGATCGGCATCGAAACCAAAGCGCGTGATGTACTGCTGCGCGTACTTCGTGCCGATGTTGTTCAGGATGCGGATCGACACAAGGTTCTTCGACTTCTGCAACGCAGTGCGCATGGTCATCGGGCCATCGAAGCCGCCGCCGTAATTCTTCGGCTCCCACGCCTGACCGCCCGTTTCGGCCGCGCTGAAGAAGAGCGGCGCGTCGTTGATGACGGTAGCCGGGCCCAGTCCCTTTTCGAGCGACGCCGAGTAGATGAACGGCTTGAAGCTCGACCCCGGCTGACGCCACGCCTGGGTGACGTGATTGAACTTGTTCTTGTTGAAGTCGAAGCCGCCGACGAGCGCGCGGATCGCGCCATCCTGCGGAATCAGCGAGACGAACGCGCCTTCGACCTGCGGCAACTGCGTGATCGACCAGCCGTCGTCGTCGTTCCTGACCACGCGGATGATCGCGCCCGGCCGCACGCGCTGGTTCGGCTGCGCGCGCGTGCCGAGTGCAAACGACGCAAAACGCAGGTTGTCGCCCTCAATCGTGATCGAGTTGCCGTCGATGAACGTGGCCTGCACCTGCTTCGGGCTCGCCGACGTGACGACAGCCGCGATGATCTCACCGTTGTCCGGATGTTCGAGCAACGCGTCGTCAATGGCCTGTTCGCGGTCATCGGCGTCGGACGGCAACTCGATGAACGCTTCCGGCCCGCGATAACCGTGGCGCCGTTCGTAGTCCATCAAACCTTTCCGGAGCGCGTGATACGCGACATCCTGATCTGCGGAATCGATCGTCGTGACGACATTGAAACCGCGTGTGTACGCTTCTTCGCGATACTGCGCGTACATCATCTGCCGCACCATTTCCGCGACGTATTCAGCATGCACGCTGAATTCCTTGCCTGCGCCTTTCACGATGAGCGGCTGTTTCGCGGCCTGGTCGTACTGCTCCTGCGTGATGTAGCGCAGTTCGAGCATGCGCGTGAGGATATATTCCTGGCGCACCTTGGCGCGCTTCGGATTGACGACCGGGTTGTACGCTGACGGCGCTTTCGGCAGACCCGCAAGCATCGCCGATTCAGCGAGCGACAGGTCTTTCAGGTCCTTGCCGAAATACACACGCGCGGCGCTCGCGAAACCGTACGCGCGCTGACCGAGATAGATCTGATTCATGTAGACCTCGAGAATCTGATCTTTCGACAACTTCGACTCGATCTTGTACGCGAGCAGCATCTCGTAGATCTTGCGCGTGTAGGTCTTCTCGCTCGACAGAAAGAAATTGCGCGCAACCTGCATCGTGATCGTGCTCGCGCCCTGCGTGGCATGCCCATTCGACAGCGCGACGAAACCGGCCCGCGCGATACCGGCGAGATCGACGCCGCCGTGATCGTAGAAGCGCGCGTCCTCGATGGCGAGCACCGCTTTCTTGAGACTGTCCGGCACGTCCTGAATGCGCACGATGTCGCGCCGTTCCTCGCCGAACTCACCGATCAGCACGTGATCAGCCGTATAGATGCGCAACGGCACCTTCGGCCGGTAGTCGGTCAGCGCTTCGAGCGACGGCAGGTTCGGCGTCGCGACGACGAGCGCATAGCCCAGCACGAGCCCGGCACTGACGATGCCCGCAACGATGAGACCCACGAAGCCGAAGATGATCTTGAGCCACAGCGGACGTTTGCGCTTTGGCGGGACGGGTGGCGGGGACACAGGCGACGAAGATTGCATATGAATACCAGAAAACAGTCCCGCGATTATAGCCGCCCGGGCAGGCAGCTTTCGGCGTGCTTACGCCCGGACGGCGCGCCGCGCAGGGGATGATCTAACTTTAGCCGTTTTGCCTGCGAGCGGGTGGCGCGCCACGCCACGTTAGCCATCTGGCCGAATATCGCCCACGTTGGTCGCTGAGCAGAATCCCTCCTGTCGTCGCGTCCGAATGGTTCGGCGCACGGTTCTGAAGGGAGGCGTCATGGCGCTCAGAAATTCGTTGATGTCGGCGGTACGCCGTTTCGCAGCCGGCATCGATATTGGTCAGCAGGAAGTCAGGCTCGTCACATTGAGCCAGCGGGTACGGAGCGGCGGCCCGGTACGGCTCGAATGTGTTGCGATCGAACCGTTGTTCGCGGGTGCGATGGCGGGCGCCGAGATCGTCAACCGTGGCGCGGTCGGTTCAGCGCTGCGGGCGCTCTTCGCGCAACTGCCTCGCGAGTGCCGGACGCACGTGCTCCGCTGTGCAATGGCCATGCCTGCGTCGGCCACGATGACGATTTCGATACCGATGGCACAACTCGCTTCGACCAGTCGTTCCATCGCTGGCGATCATGCGCTTGCCGCGCTCGAGCCGGCCGTCATGGCCGAAGCGGAGCGCGTGGCGGGCATCGAGCGGCATGCGCTCGCGGTCGACTGGTTCATCGAGGAATCGCCGCGATGCAGCGGCTGCGTGACGATAGCGGCAACGACGAGGACGCATCTTGAAGCGCGTATGGAGTGTGCGGCCGCGGCGGGCATCACGCTCACCGCGATCGATGGCGAGCCGCATGCTGCGTTGCGCGCAATGCGACACGCGGCGTCGCTAGAACTCGACGTACACGAGCCTTATGCCGCGATCTGGGTGGGCGACGACGGCGTGTACGGCTGGCGCATCGCTGACGAAGTGGTTGTCGGGGACATGCGTTATCCGGCGCCCGAGCATGCCGATCTGGCCGACGCACTTCGCGACCTGGCCGACGACGGCGTGGGATGCGTGGTCCTGTGCGGTCAGGTAGCGCTGCTCGAAAGCGTGGGTTTTACGGCCGCTGATATCGGTGATCTGCTGGGCTGCCTGGTGCTGCCGTTCGAATGTGCACTTCACGGCGATGGAGGGCATCCGCTGCGGAACGATCTGCTGTGTGAGCCCGCGCTTGCTGTTGCATTCGGTCTGGCATTGCGCGGTCTCATGGAGTGATGTCCGTGCGCTTTCTTCAGATCTTCGTTGCGCAGCATCCCGTCGCGCGACGCGGGAAGCCAGGTGGCTTCAATCTGTTGCCGTATCGCGAGCGCGACAGGCGGCGCGCGAGACAACGCTGTGTCCTCGAATGGATCGGCGCGGTTTTCGTCGGTGGAATTGCTGTGCTGATGCTGGCGGGCTGGCAGACATTTCAGGGCGCGCGGCTCGAAGCGGAGCGAGCGACGATCGAACATTCGCTGGCGCAGTTTGCAGGGCCGCTTGCAGAACAGGCGACGCTTCTGCGCGATGCAAAAGAGCGTGAGGCGCGCGCGGCGCAGGCAGGGGTTTCATCCGCGTCGCTCACGCATCTGCTTGCTCTGATGGAAGCGTTGAGCGAAGACGACGCGGCCGACAGTGGTGGCGTCGTCTTGCAGGAAATGCGACATCGTCCGCACGAAACCGAATTTCGAGCAATGGCCGGCGATCACGTTGCGCCCGCTGCGTGGCTCAAGCGGCTTGCCGCTGTACCGGGTGCAGGGAACGTGGAGATGAGCGAACTGCATCGCACGCAGCCTGGCATTGCGCAGCCGGCCTCATCGCCCGCGCGCGGCCAGGTGGAATTCGCTGCGCGCCTGCGTTGGGCGGGAGCTTCGGACGAGCCGAAACGACCGCCTGTCCCGGCGGGTACGCGCTCAACGCAGGCAAACAAACAGGCGAGGTAAAAGATGAATGGTGCGATTGCTGGCCGAATGGCCGGAATGGATGGAGGCGGTATTGTGGCGACGTTGCTCTCGCACGCGCGCGTGCCGCCTGAAGTATGGAGCGTGCGGCGTCGGTTCGCTGTCGCGTCCGTTATCGCGGTTGCCGTTTTCGTCGCGGGTGACAACGCATGGCTCGCGGCCGATCTGGGCGGCGTGCAGGCGAGCCGCACGCGACTGGAGGAAGCGCGACGACATCTGGCCGACGCCCGTCAGGCCGTCGCGCGATTGCCCGCGTTGCGCGGTGCGGCCGCGAAGGCACCCGCGCTGCGTGATGCAACGAAATGGACAACCGCGGACGATCTGCACGCCGTATCGCAGCTAGCGGGCAATCACGGGGTCGAATTGTTGACGCTTGCGCCCCAGCCAGCGAGCGGAACCGGGACGACCGCAATGCGACCACTCCGTCTCACGGCACGTGCTGATTTCGCGGAGTGGCTGGGATTTCTCCGTGGCTTGCCGAGCCTGCCCACGCTTGTCGTTCCGGCCGACGTGACGATCAGGCGGCAGGGCGGAATGCTGACCATCAACGCGACGCTTGACTCCTTTTCCGCATTGCATCCCGCGCCGACACAGGTTGCCGGGACGTCGAGTCGTGACGAGGACGAAGACATCCTGTTCTTCGACCCTTTTTCGCCTGTGAATCCACCGATCCTGTCAGATGATGCTTCGTTGCGCCTCGTCGGCCTGTTGCGCGATTCTTCGCGCGGTCTTGCGCTGGTCGAGACGCCGGATGGCGTTGCCGCTGTGACGGTCGGCGAGCGCCTTGGCGCGGAGCGTGTGGTACGTATCGATCCGCTGGGCATCTCGCTGACGGGAAACGACCGCACGCACACGCTGATGCTTGCCGAGGTGGCGTCATGATCGCGAGGGCGCCGGTGCGCGGCGTGCTTCGCTGCGTCTGCCTGTGTCTTTGCCTCGGTACGACGCTGGCGCAGGCGTCTTTGCCGCCGTTACCAGAGCGCATGCCGATCGATGACACGTTGACGCCATACGGCTTGCCCCCTTTGCCTCGCAGCGCGAACGCTGACATGGTTAATCCGCCCGACGACGGGGCTGCGACGGGAAACCCGTCATCGGCGGATACGGGAGAAGCGTCCGTAGCCGGGGCACTGTTGAACGAAAAGGGGCCCAATGGCGAGGCATCGGAAGAAACGGCAGCCACGGGCAATCAGCCGTCGGCTGCGACATCGTCGCCCGTCGAAGCCAGTTCTCACGCAACGCTGGAAGGGCCACCGGTCCCACTCGCGCCGCAGCAGCGGATGAGCGGCCCGACGCTCGCCTATCAGGGGGACGCCGAAGAAGCCGTTCGCCCGATCACGCTCAACTTCCAGCACGCTGAACTCGGCGCGGTACTGAACGCGTTTGCGCAGTTCACGGGGCTCAATATTGTCGCGAGCGAGCGCGTACGGGGCTTCGTTTCGCTTAGGCTCAACAAGGTGCCGTGGCGCGCCGCGTTCGATACATTGCTCGACGTCAACGGACTCGCGATGGAGCGGCGCGGCAACGTGATCTGGGTCGCGCCGTTGGCCGATCTCGCCGCACGCGAAAAGCAGCGCTTCGAAGCGCACGCGAGAGCCGCGGACCTGGAGCCGCTCGCGAGCCGCATGTTCGAGTTGCACTACGCGCACGCCGAAGACATCCGCAAGCTTTTGACCGCTTCCGGCACGCAGCGCGTGCTGTCCAAACGCGGAGCGGTGATGGCCGATCCACGCACGAATCTGCTTTTCGTCACCGACATCGAGGGGCGCCTCGCGCAGATCGCCGACCTGCTGGCGTCGCTCGACCGGCCCACGCGGCAGGTGTTGATCGAGGCGCGCATCGTCGAAGGCGAGCAGGGCTTTTCGCGCAATCTGGGCGTGCGGCTCTCGATGAACGCCACCAACACCGATGGCACCTCGCGTGGATTGAGCGGCGGCAAGGAGGGCGCCGTCTACGACCTGTCCGCGCGACCGATCGCGGGTTTTGACGCGGCGACCGCCGGACTGACGTTGTTCGCCGCTCACGCTACCCGCCTTCTGAACATCGAGTTGAGTGCGCTCGAGGCTGAGGGGCGCGGGCAGATCGTCTCGAGCCCCCGCGTGGTGACGGCGGACCGCATGAAGGCGGTTGTCGAACAGGGAACCGAGTTGCCGTATCAGGCTAAAGTCGGGCAGGGCGTCTCCGGCGTGCAGTTTCGCCGCGCGACGCTCAAACTGGAGGTCGAACCGCAGATTACGCCCGACGGCCGGGTGATCCTGGACCTCGACGTCGCGAAAGACAGCGTTGGCGAGCAAACCGATGCAGGTCCCGCGATCAACACCAAACACGTGCAGACGCGGGTCGAAGTGGAGGACGGCGGGACGGTGTCGATCGGCGGCATTTACGCGTCCGACGACCGCAGCGATGTGACGCGGGTGCCGCTCCTGGGCAAAATACCGCTTTTGGGCGCACTTTTTCGCCATACCGCGCACCGCGACCAGCGCAGCGAACTGGTCGTTTTCATCACGCCGCGCGTTGTGCAGACAAATTGAAGGTCTGCCGAAGCGTCTGGCCGCAGGCTCGACAAGGCAGTCGCTTTGCCTTTAAGCTGCGGCACGAACCATACCGGAATAGCCAGAGGACACCGTTGCAACCGCGGGACGCAAACGCCAATGTATTTTTTGTAGGGCTCATGGGGGCGGGTAAAACCACCGTGGGCCGGGCGGTGGCGCGCCGGCTGGACCGCCCGTTCTTCGATTCGGACCACGAAATCGAGGCGCGCACGGGCGCGCGCATCGCCACCATCTTCGAACTCGAAGGTGAAGCGGGTTTCCGCGACCGCGAAGCGCACACCATCGCCGAACTGTCCGGCCGTGACAATATTGTGCTGGCTACGGGCGGCGGCGCGGTTCTGCGCCCCGAAAACCGGGAACTGCTGAGCAGTCGCGGCCTCGTCGTCTATCTGCGGGCCAATCCGCACGATCTGTGGCTGCGGACCCGCCGCGACAAGAATCGCCCGCTTTTGCAAACCGAAGATCCGAAGGGGCGGCTGGAAGCGCTGTATGCCGTGCGCGATCCGCTTTACCGCGAATGCGCCGATTTCGTGATCGAAACGGGGCGGCCATCGGTCAACGGGCTCGTCAATATGGTGCTGATGCAACTCGAGATGGCCGGCGTCGCCAGACATCCTGCGTCATAATGGCAAGCATGATTACCGTTAACGTTGAACTGGGCGACCGCGCCTATCCCATCCATATCGGTGCCGACCTGATCGGCCAGACTGCGCTTTTCGCGCCGCATATCGCGGGTGCGTCCGTCACGATCGTTACCAACACCACTGTCGATCCGCTTTACGGCGATGTGTTGCGCCGCGCACTGGCGCCGCTCAGCAAACACGTTTCGACGGTCGTTCTGCCGGACGGCGAAGCGCACAAGAACTGGGAAACGCTCAACCAGATTTTCGACGCGCTGCTTACCGCGCGCGCGGATCGCAAAACGACGCTGATCGCACTTGGCGGCGGCGTGATTGGCGACATGACGGGTTTTGCCGCTGCCTGCTACATGCGCGGCGTGCCGTTCATTCAGGTGCCGACAACGTTGCTGTCGCAGGTTGATTCGTCGGTTGGCGGCAAGACGGGCATCAATCATCCGCTCGGCAAGAACATGATCGGCGCGTTCTACCAGCCGCGGGCTGTGATCGCGGACATCGGCGCGTTGCGTACGCTACCGGCACGCGAACTGGCGGCCGGTGTCGCTGAGGTCATCAAGACGGGCGCGATTGCCGACGCCGCGTTCTTCGACTGGATCGAAGCGAACATCGACGCGCTCAACCGGTGCGAACCGCAGGCGCTCACCGAGGCGGTCAAACGTTCGTGCGAAATCAAGGCATCCGTGGTGGCTGCCGACGAGCGCGAAGGTGGCCTGCGCGCGATCCTCAACTTTGGTCACACGTTCGGCCATGCAATCGAGGCGGGCCTTGGCTACGGCGAATGGCTGCACGGTGAAGCGGTTGGCTGCGGCATGGTGATGGCGGCGGATCTGTCAGTGCGCCTCGGCCATCTCGACGCGTCCGCGCGCAAACGTCTTGTGGATGTCATCGTCGCTGCGCACCTGCCGACCCGCGCCCCGGCGCTCGGCGATTCGCGCTATATCGACCTGATGAAGGTCGACAAGAAAGCGCAAGCCGGTGCAATCAAATTCATCCTGCTGAAGCGTTTCGGCGACACGCTGATCAGCGAGGCACCTGACGACACCGTCCGCGCAACACTCGCGGCGGCAGTCTGACCGCCGCCCGCGTGGGCTTGCAACGCGGTCGTCCATGAATATGGAGAAACCGGTGAGCGAAACGCGCAGCGATAGCCTGACCCATCCCCGCGGCACCCAGGCGGCGGACGGGGCGTCGATTCCCTCGCTTGCTGCGCTCGAACGCCATCTTGCGCCCTACGCGGCGCATTCGGCGCAGTCGCGCGGACGTCGCCATCCTGAACCTCCGCCCAGCGCGCGCACCGAATTCCAGCGCGATCGCGACCGGATCGTTCATTCCACTGCGTTCCGCCGCCTCGAGTACAAGACACAGGTTTTCGTGAACCACGAAGGCGACCTGTTTCGCACCCGTCTCACGCACAGCCTTGAAGTCGCGCAGATCGCGCGCTCGGTCGCGCGCAACCTGCGCGTGAACGAAGATCTGGTCGAGGCCATTTCGCTGGCGCATGACCTCGGGCACACGCCGTTTGGTCACGCAGGTCAGGACGCGCTCAACGAATGCATGCGCGAGCATGGCGGCTTCGAACACAACCTGCAAAGCCTTGCTGTCGTCGACGACCTGGAAGAACACTACGGCGCCTTCGATGGCCTCAACCTCTGCTTTGAAACACGCGAAGGCATCCTGAAGCATTGTTCGCGCGAGAACGCGCGCAAGCTCGGCGCGCTCGGCGAACGTTTTCTCGAAGGGCGTCAGCCGTCGCTCGAAGCGCAGATTGCAAACGTGGCCGACGAGATCGCGTACAACAATCATGATGTCGACGATGGCCTGCGCTCCGGCCTGCTGAGGATCGCGCAGCTCGCTGAAGTCGCGCTATGGCAAACACACTACGAAGCGGCGCGGGATGAGTATCCGGATATCGAAGGCCGGCGGCTCGTCCACGAAACGGTTCGCCGCATCATCAACACACTGATTGTCGACCTGATCGACACTACGACGCGCAATCTCGCTGAGCATTCGCCCAGTTCGCTCGATGATGTGCGGGCAGCGCCGCCGCTGGTTGCGCACAGCGAGCCCGTCGCTGCGCAGGCGGCCGCTCTCAAGCGGTTCCTGTTCAGGAATCTGTATCGTCACTATCGCGTGATGCGGATGGCGAACAAGGCGCGTCGCGTCGTAGCCGGCCTTTTTGATGCATTCACTGAAGACCCGCGCCTGCTACCACCGGCGTACCAGGCGAAGAGCGAGGCGATGCAGCCGCGGCTGATCGCTCACTACATCGCGGGCATGACAGATCGCTACGCGTTGAAGGAATATCGCCGGTTGTTCGTGATCGACGATAACTAGGCGGCAGGGCGTCGCTGCCTCTAGCTGCCTCGGTCAGTGCCACGAGCCCGATCAGCTGGCGGACATTGCGGACCAGTCCGCAGTGAGAGTTGTCACGATGCGGTACACGCGACCTGCCAGGCCGCGGGCCCAGCGACTCAGCCTGGTTCTAGCGGCTATTGCTCCTTCCGAGCAACGCGCCCGCGATGAGCGCGATCGCGCCGACGATCACAATCGTCTTCCACGCGTTTTCGTGCACGTAGTCGTCGGCATCGGCCATCATGACTTCGGCGCGTTCGCGGACGGCTTCGCGCGTGCCGTCGAGGCGGGCGCGTGCCGCGTCGAGCTTCTTGCGCATTTGCGTGCGTAGCGCCGCAGCATCCGCCGACGTGCCTTCGGCCAGTGCTTCTTCAAGTTCCGACATCAGTAAGCGCAATTCGGTGGCAATGTCTTCAGCAGCATGGCGACCGTGCCGCGCGATGCGTCGCGCCCGGCGGCCCGTCGAGTTCAGCGAATCTCCAATGGCGTCTCGCGTATTCGGTAGTGCGTTCATTGTGGCTCCCTCGATGTGGATTGGCAGAAACCCGCTCCTTCGTGCGGGAAATACCATGTCACGCAACTTCGGTGCCAAACGGCGGAACGCCTTCCCGCAGACGATTTCCTGAATAAACAGAAAGCGGATTCGGGTCGACACTGCACGGCGCCAGTCAAAATTACAAACCCTGCGGCTGCACGCCAGGCCGTTGATCATGCAAACAAAAAACGCCGTCACGTATAAATCGTGACGGCGTTCCTTGTTCAAGCCCCCAAATCTCGACTACGCTTAGCCTAGAAGCGGTAGCCGACGTTGATGTACGTAACGATCGGGTTCAGCTTGATTTTCGTTTCCGAAGTGACGTTGAGCTTGCCAACTGGCGTGTTGGCCACCGTATTGAGCTTGGCGGTGGTGGTCAGCGGCACGTAGGAGATCGAGACGCCCGCGAACCAGTGCTGGTCGATGGCGAACGTAAAGCCGGCATTGAACACAGGTGCCCACGAACTATCCGTAGTAACCGATGTCGGACCATGCAGCACGGTTTGTTCGAACTGGGCATTCGTGATCTGCTCGTTGGTGAACCAGGTGCGGGTCACGCCGAGCCCGAGGTACGGACGGAACCTCGACTCAGGCGCCCGGAAGTAGTACTTGAAGAGCAGCGTCGGGCTCCATTGTTTCGCGTCACCGAGTTTGCCGAAGCCTGCAAACTGTCCCGTACCGTTCAGGTCGAATTTGGGCGGAATGCCCATGACCAGTTCGGTCGCGATGTGGTCGGTGACGAAGTAACCGGCGGTGAAGCCTGCTGTGTCGGCGTCGCTAAGGCTGGCGCCTGTGTTAGGAATTTCGATGCTGACGGGACGGCCACCAATACTTGTCTCCTTAAGCGGATTACTGCTGTCTTGAGGTGCGAGGTGAAACCAACCCGTTGTGACGTAAAAAGTGCCGGCCGATTGCGCATGTGCTGTTGTGATGCAGGCAAGCGCAGCCATCCCCGTTATGGCTTGTTTTAATTTCATCTGTGCTCCTCCTGAAAAAGCCCGCTCATTATGACCACAACGTTTCAAACAAACCATATGCGCCAGTTAGAGGCTTCTCCCTAAGCGCCGCGCGGTTTCTGCCTGAGCCGCGCTGCGCCGAACCCCGCGCCTGTGCGGCTTTACGGACCCCTCGGGTAATCACCAACGCGTCTAATGGATAATCCAGCATGGCACGGCTAGCACGTCTTTATGTCCCCGACCAGCCGCAGCACGTGATCCTGCGCGGACTCGACCAGCAGCCCGCATTTGTCGACGACCAGGACTACGAGCTCTTTATCGATTGCCTCAAGGCAGCGTCGCGCGATCATCGCCTCGCGATACACGCGTACGTCCTGATGCCGGGCGCGGTGCAACTGCTCGTCACACCTTCGGAAGAGTCGAGTCTGCCGAAGGCGATGCAGGCAGTCGGTCGCCGCTACGTGGCGCACTTCAACCGTCGTTACGCGCGACGCGGCACGCTGTGGGAAGGCCGCTATCGCGCGACCGTCATCGAAGGCGAGCGATACTTTCTGCTCGCGAGCCGCGTCGTGGAAATGTGCCCGGTACGCATGCAGCTGGTGAGCGCGCCAGAGGACTATCGGTGGTCGAGCTACCGGCATCACATCGGTCTGACGCTCGACAGTCTCATCACCGATCACCCGTTGTACTGGTCACTCGGCAACACGCCGTTCGAACGGCAGCGCGCGTATCGCGAACTGTGTGAACAACCGCTCGATGAACGCGAGACGAACCAGCTTCAACAGGCCACGTTGAAGGGCTGGGTGCTCGGCAGCGAGACCTATCGCGAGTGGGCGGCGCGCGCGGCTAACCGACGTGTTTCGCCGTTGCCCCGAGGTCGGCCACGCAAGGTCCGCGAAACGCCGCAGACGCAATAAGCCTTTCGGATCAATGCTCTGCAAAACCGACGGCATCTTCGCATGCCGTTTTCTTTTGCACCTTTATGATATGGCACCAATAAAAAAGCATCGCAATGCACCAATCTGATAATAGGGGTCTTACCATCGTGTTTTATTTGCTATTCCTTTGATTCGTCGCGTATATTTCGATTTCCGGCGATTCCCGAGCGTGCACCACTCTGGAAACTCGACCGGCCACGCGGTTGCAGTGCACACCGCGGGCAACAGAAAAATGGTTAAACGGCCGATCGGCCCCCTACAGACGGTGTCCCCATGAACGACCACCTGCAACCGACGTCTTCGGTTCCCGCCGCGCAAGGTCTCTACGACCCGCAAAACGAACATGACGCCTGCGGCGTCGGCTTCGTCGCCCACATCAAGGGCAAGAAAAGCCACGAGATCGTCCAGCAAGGCCTGAAGATCCTCGAGAACCTCGATCACCGGGGCGCCGTCGGCGCCGATCCGCTGATGGGGGACGGCGCGGGCATTCTGATTCAGGTGCCGGACGGTTTCTATCGCGAGGAAATGGCAAAGCAGGGCGTGACGCTACCGCCGGAAGGCGAATACGGCGTCGGCATGATTTTCCTGCCGAAGGAACATGCGTCGCGCCTCGCGTGCGAACAGGAACTCGAACGTACGGTGAAGGCGGAAGGCCAGGTCGTGCTGGGCTGGCGCGATGTGCCGGTCGACCACACGATGCCGATTTCGCCCACCGTCAAGGCGAGCGAGCCGCTGATCCGCCAGATCTTCATCGGCCGCGGCAAGGACATCATGGTGACCGACGCGCTGGAGCGGAAGCTGTACGTGATCCGCAAGACCGCGAGCCACCGCATCCAGGCGCTCAAGCTCAAGCACGGCAAGGAATACTTCGTGCCGTCAATGTCGGCGCGCACGGTGGTGTACAAGGGTCTGCTGCTGGCGGGCCAGGTCGGTGTGTATTACCGCGACCTGCAGGACGACCGCACGGTTTCGGCGCTCGCGCTCGTGCACCAGCGCTTCTCGACGAACACGTTCCCGGCATGGGAACTGGCGCACCCGTACCGGATGATCGCTCACAACGGCGAAATCAACACGGTGAAGGGCAACGTCAACTGGCTGAACGCCCGTACCGGCGCGATCGCGAGCCATGTGCTCGGCGACGACCTGCCGAAACTGTGGCCGCTGATCTATCCGGGTCAATCGGATACGGCTTCGTTCGACAACTGTCTCGAACTGCTCGTGATGGCCGGCTACCCGCTCGTCCACGCAATGATGATGATGATCCCGGAAGCGTGGGAACAGCACACGTTGATGGACGACAACCGCCGCGCGTTCTACGAATACCACGCCGCGATGATGGAGCCGTGGGACGGCCCCGCTGCAATCGCATTTACCGACGGCCGCCAGATCGGCGCGACGCTCGATCGTAACGGTCTGCGTCCGGCGCGCTACATCATCACCGACGACGATCTCGTGATCATGGCGTCGGAAGCCGGCGTGCTGCCGATTCCTGAATCGAAGATCGTCAAGAAGTGGCGTCTGCAGCCGGGCAAGATGTTCCTGATCGACATGGAACACGGCCGCATCATCGACGACAAGGAACTGAAGGACAACCTCGCGAACGCGAAGCCGTACAAGAGCTGGATCGACGCCGTGCGCATCAAGCTCGACGAAATCGAGCCGAAGGCCGAAGACGTCGTCACGGAACGCCGCGAACCCGCTGCCTTGCTGGATCGCCAGCAGGCGTTCGGCTACACGCAGGAAGACCTCAAGTTCCTGATGGCGCCGATGGCGCAAGCCGGTGAAGAAGCCGTCGGCTCGATGGGCAACGACTCGCCGCTGGCCGTCATGTCCAACAAGAACAAGACGCTCTACCACTACTTCAAGCAGCTGTTCGCGCAGGTCACGAACCCGCCGATCGATCCGATCCGCGAAAACATGGTGATGTCGCTGGTGTCGTTCGTCGGTCCGAAGCCGAACCTGCTCGACACGAACAACATCAACCCGCCGATGCGTCTCGAAGTGTCGCAGCCGGTGCTCGACTTCCGCGACATCGCGAAGATCCGCGCGATCGATCAGTACACGGGCGGCAAGTTCAGTTCGTATGAACTGAACATCTGCTATCCGGTGGCATGGGGCAAGGAAGGCATCGAGGCGCGTCTCGCGTCGCTGTGCGCAGAAGCAGTCGACGCCGTGAAGTCCGGCTACAACATGCTGATCGTGTCCGATCGCCGCACCGACCGCGACAACGTCGCGATTCCGGCGCTGCTGGCTACCGCCGCGATCCATACGCACCTCGTGCAGCATGGTTTGCGCACGAGCACGGGTCTCGTCGTCGAAACCGGTTCGGCGCGTGAAACGCACCACTTCGCGCTGCTCGCGGGCTACGGCGCGGAAGCCGTGCACCCGTACCTCGCGCTGGAAACGCTCGCGCAACTCGCACAGGGTTTGAAGGGCGACCTGTCGGCGGATAAGGCGATCTACAACTTCACGAAGGCAGTCGGCAAGGGCCTGCAGAAGGTCATGTCGAAGATGGGCATTTCGACGTACATGTCGTACACCGGTGCGCAGATTTTCGAGGCTGTCGGCCTCGCTGAAGATCTGGTGCTGAAGTACTTCCACGGCACGTCGTCGAAGGTCGGCGGCATTGGTCTCTTCGACGTGGCTGAAGAGGCGATCCGCCTGCATCGCGAAGCATTCGGCGACAGCCCGGTGCTCGCGACGATGCTCGATGCCGGCGGCGAGTACGCGTACCGCGTGCGCGGCGAAGAACACATGTGGACGCCGGACGCGATCGCGAAGCTGCAACACTCGGCGCGCAGCAACTCTTATCAGACGTACAAGGAATACGCGCATCTGATCAACGATCAGACGAAGCGTCACATGACGTTCCGCGGCCTGTTCGAGTTCAAGTTCGATCCGACGAAGGCGATTCCGCTCGACGAAGTCGAATCGGCGAAGGACATCGTCAAGCGCTTTGCAACGGGCGCGATGTCGCTCGGCTCGATCTCGACCGAAGCGCACGCCACGCTGGCGGTCGCGATGAACCGCATTGGCGGTAAGTCGAACACCGGCGAAGGCGGCGAGGACGAAAACCGTTATCGCAACGAACTGCGCGGCATTCCGATCAGGAACGGCGACACCATGAAGTCGGTGATCGGCGACGAAGTGATCGTCGATATTCCGCTGAAGGATGGCGATTCGCTGCGCTCGAAGATCAAGCAGGTGGCGTCGGGCCGTTTCGGCGTGACGGCGGAATACCTCGCTTCGGCCGACCAGATCCAGATCAAGATGGCGCAGGGCGCGAAGCCGGGTGAAGGCGGCCAGCTGCCGGGTCACAAAGTGTCCGAGTACATCGGCAAGCTGCGTTACTCGGTGCCGGGCGTCGGCCTGATTTCGCCGCCGCCGCACCACGACATCTACTCGATCGAAGATCTGGCGCAGCTGATCCACGATCTGAAGAACGCGAATTCGGCAGCGAGCATCTCGGTGAAGCTCGTATCGGAATCGGGCGTCGGTACGGTTGCCGCGGGTGTCGCGAAAGCAAAGGCCGATCACGTCGTGATCGCGGGCCATGATGGCGGCACGGGCGCTTCGCCGCTGTCGTCGATCAAGCATGCCGGCACGCCGTGGGAACTCGGTCTCGCTGAAACGCAGCAAACCCTGGTGCTGAACCAGCTGCGCGGCCGTATCCGCGTGCAGGCCGACGGCCAGATGAAGACCGGCCGCGATGTCGTGATCGGCGCGCTGCTCGGCGCCGACGAATTCGGCTTCGCGACGGCGCCGCTCGTCGTCGAGGGCTGCATCATGATGCGCAAGTGTCACCTGAACACGTGCCCGGTCGGCGTCGCGACGCAGGATCCGGTGCTGCGTGCGAAGTTCAAGGGCCAGCCGGAACACGTCGTCAACTTCTTCTTCTTCGTTGCTGAAGAAGCGCGCGAAATCATGGCGCAACTGGGCATCCGCAAGTTCGATGACCTGATCGGTCACGCCGAACTGCTCGACATGAAGAAGGGCGTCGAGCACTGGAAGGCGAGGGGTCTCGACTTCTCTCGCGTGTTCTACCAGCCGCAGGTTTCGGCGGAAGTGGCGCGCAAGCACGTCGACGTGCAGGACCACGGCCTTGACCGCGCGCTCGATCACGTGCTGATCGAGAAGTCGAAGGCGGCGATCGAGAAGGGCGAGCACGTCTCGTTCATCCAGCCCGTGCGCAACGTGAACCGTACGGTCGGCGCGATGCTGTCCGGCACAATCGCGAAGAAGTACGGCCACGACGGCCTGCCTGACGACACGATCCACATCCAGCTGAAGGGCACGGCCGGTCAGAGCTTCGGCGCGTTCCTCGCGAAGGGCATCACGCTGGATCTCGTCGGCGATGGTAACGACTACGTCGGCAAGGGTCTGTCGGGCGGCCGCATCATCATCCGTCCGACGAACGATTTCCGCGGCAAGTCCGAAGAAAACATCATCTGCGGCAATACGGTGATGTACGGCGCGATCGAAGGCGAATCGTTCTTCCGCGGCGTGGCGGGCGAGCGCTTCTGCGTGCGTAACTCGGGCGCGACGGCGGTTGTCGAAGGCACCGGCGACCACGGCTGTGAATACATGACGGGCGGTACGGTCGTCGTGCTCGGCGAAACGGGCCGCAACTTTGCGGCGGGTATGTCGGGCGGTATCGCGTATGTGTTCGATCCGGACAATACGTTCGCCGGCAAGTGCAACAAGTCGATGGTCGCGCTCGAACCGGTGCTGCAACAGGCCGAACAGGAACGCACGGTCGACCGCGCACTGTGGCACACCGCTCAGACCGACGAAGCGCTGCTCAAGGGGCTCATCGAGGGGCACTTCCAGTTCACGGGTTCGCCGCGTGCGAAGGCGCTGCTCGAAAACTGGGACGCGTCGCGACGTCAGTTCGTGAAGGTATTCCCGATGGAATACAGGCGCGCACTCGGCGAGATGGGCGCGAAGAAGGCAGCGAAGGAAGTACTCGCCGCTTGATCTTCGCAGCGCAAAAAGCCAGCTAAGGCCCTCTACAGCCAGCGAAAGTAGAAACAGGCGCCTGCCGCTTCAGAGCGGCGGGCGCGGATCACCCCACCTGATAAAGATAGAGAAGAGAACCATATGGGCAAGGCAACCGGTTTTCTCGAGTTCGAACGCCGCCATGAGGCGTACGAAGCTCCGCTCACGCGTGTGAAGCACTACAAGGAATTCGTCGCGGCACTCGCCGACGACGAAGCCAAGATTCAAGGCGCGCGTTGCATGGACTGCGGCATTCCGTTCTGCAACAGCGGCTGCCCGGTGAACAACATCATCCCGGACTTCAACGACCTGGTGTTCCATCAGGACTGGAAGAGCGCGATCGAAGTTTTGCACTCGACGAACAACTTCCCCGAGTTCACGGGCCGCATCTGCCCGGCGCCGTGCGAAGCGGCGTGCACGCTCGGTATCAACGACGATCCGGTCGGTATCAAGTCGATCGAACACGCGATCATCGACAAGGCTTGGGCCGAAGGCTGGGTCGCGCCGCAGCCGCCGAATCACAAGACGGGCAAGAAGGTCGCCGTCGTCGGTTCTGGCCCCGCCGGTCTGGCCGCCGCGCAGCAACTCGCGCGAGCGGGGCACGATGTCACCGTGTTCGAAAAGAACGATCGGATCGGTGGTCTGCTGCGTTATGGCATTCCTGACTTCAAGCTGGAAAAGTGGCTGATCGACCGCCGCATGCGCCAGATGGAAGCGGAAGGCGTGACGTTCCGCGCGAACGTGTTCGTCGGCAAGAAGGATTCGCTGCCGGCGTACATCGGCAACACGGCGAAGGACACGATCACGCCGGACGAGCTGAAAGAACAGTTCGACGCCGTCGTGATTGCTGGCGGTTCGGAAACGCCGCGCGATCTGCCGGTGCCGGGACGCGAGCTCGAAGGCATCCATTACGCGATGGATTTCCTGCCGCAGCAGAACAAGGTCAACGCTGGCGACAAGGTTACCGATCAGCTGCTCGCAAAGGGCAAGCATGTGGTCGTGATCGGCGGCGGCGATACGGGCTCGGACTGTGTCGGCACCTCGAACCGTCATGGCGCGAAGAGCATCACGCAGTTCGAACTGCTGCCGCAACCGCCGGAAGAAGAGAACAAGCCGCTCGTGTGGCCGTACTGGCCGGTCAAGCTGCGCACGTCGTCGTCGCATGACGAAGGCTGCGAGCGCGATTGGGCCGTGGCGACCAAACGTCTTGAAGGCAAGAACGGCAAGGTCGAGAAGCTGGTCGCGGCGCGCGTCGAATGGAAGGACGGCAAGATGCAGGAAGTGCCAGGTTCCGAGTTCGAAATGAAGGCCGACCTCGTGCTGCTCGCGATGGGCTTCACGGCGCCGGTTTCGCCGGTGCTCGAAGCGTTCGGCGTCGACAAGGATGCGCGCGGCAATGTGCGTGCTTCGACCGAAGGTGACAAGGCGTATTACACGTCGGTGGACAAGGTGTTCACGGCGGGCGATATGCGTCGCGGGCAGTCGCTGGTGGTGTGGGCGATCCGCGAAGGCCGTCAGTGCGCGCGTTCGGTCGATGCGTACCTGATGGGGCATTCGGAACTGCCGCGTTAATTTATTCCACTTCGGCGCGGCTGGTATGCTGCGGCATCGCGTCGATGCAGCTTTTGCAGGAAGAGGTGGAGACGACAAAGCGGTAACGGAAAGCCGGGCGCCCGACAGGGTGACCCGGCTTTTTTACGTCTGTGATCCAGCGATGGGCCGGGGTAGAGTGGAAGGCGCGCCTAACCCCGCTTGCTGCCTGCTTGCTCGCGACGACGACGGAACACGCCCATGACCGAAGGCTGGCAACGCTGCTTCATCGCACTCGCCCCGGACGTAGCGACGCGCGACGCGCTCGCTGCCGTGCCGCTTGTTTCGACGGCACGTCGCGTGCCTTATGAGCAGTTGCATCTGACGGTGACGTTCATCGGCGCACTTTCTATCGAGCATGGTGAGGCGCTGGCCGAAGCGTTGAAGGCCAATGCCGTACCCATGACGCCTGCCGCTGTCACCCACATCGAACACTGGCCGAGCGCAAACCGTCCGCGTTTGACCGTAGCGACGCTGGAGATGTCGGATGAGTTCGTTGCACTCGACTGGCGGATCCGCTCGTTGATGCTGGAACTCGATTTACCCGTCGACGCGCGCACGTTCCGGCCGCACATCACACTGGCCCGCTTCAACCGGGAGGCGATCGCGATCGACGGCACGCCTCAAGCGCCACCGCCGATCACCGCGCATTTCGAATCTCTGGTGCTGTATTCCAGCACGCTCGCCCGACACGGCGCGCGTTACAGCGCGCTGGCGAGCGTGCCGCTGGCGTAGTCCAGCTTCGACGTGAGCCAGGACGCGACAGCGAGCGCGAGCGCCGCGCCGATTCCCGAACCGGCGCCGGTGATCAGCACGACGCGATCGAACGATGCCGTTATGCCGCCGCGCGTTCCAGCGCGCGCTCGACGAGCAACGTCTGGGTGTGGAACGCCTCGAGTGTCTTGCGATGCGCGACGCTCACAATCGCCGTCTCCGGCAGACGCTCGTTGAGTACCGTGTAGATCACCGACTCATTATCGGGATCGAGCGCGCTGGTGGCTTCGTCGAGGAACAGGTAGTCGGGCTTTTGCAGCAGCACGCGAGCGGCAGCCAGACGCTGCTGTTCACCCGGCGACAGCGTGCGTTCCCAGTGCGTCGCTTCGGCGAGACGATCCGCGAGCTCGGGCAGATTGCAGGCGGTAAGCGCTTCGCGACAGGCTTCATCGGTGAACACGCTTTCGTCGGACGGGTAGGCGAGCGCTGCCTTCAGCGTGCCGATCGGCAGATAGCTGCTTTGCGGCACGAACATCAGTTTTGCGCCGACCGGCACGTCGATCGTGCCTTCGCCGAACGGCCAGAGGCCGGCCAGCGTGCGCATCAGCGTGCTCTTGCCGGAACCCGACGGTCCACGCACGAGCCAGCGCGATCTCGGCGCAATGTTGAACGAGCCGATATTCGACAGCGGCGTGCCATCCGGATGCTGCAGAAGCAGATCGTCGACCGCGAGCGTCTTCGTGTCCGTCATGCGCACGTTGATGCCACCGTGAAACGTGCCACCCGAAACGGATTCGCGCAGATGCTGGTCGCCCATTACGCGGTGGAATTCCCGCAGACGGTTCACGGTAGCGCGCCATTCGGCGAGCGAATCGTAATTGTTGATGAACCACGAAAACGAATCGCTGACGGTGCCGAACGCGCCCGTCACCTGCTGGTACATACCGAACGTGATGCTCTTCGAAAAGTACTTCGGTGCAGCCGCGATATAGGGAAACACGACCGCCAGCTGCGAGTAGCTGATCACGACGATATTGAAGCGCCGCGTGAAACGCATGACGAGACGCCAGTTATCGCGGATGTGTCCGAATACGCCCTTCAGCGCGCGTTCTTCGGCGGGCTCGCCCTGATATAGCGCGATCTGGTCGGCGTTTTCGCGGATGCGGATCAGCGAGAAACGGAAGTCGGCCTCGACGCGCTGTTGCTGATAGTTGATCGATACCAGCGGATGGTTGACCTTGTGCGTCACGTACGAGCCGAGCGCCGCGTAGACGAGCGCCGCCCACACCATATAGCCAGGAATGTTGAACGCGACACCGAACAGATGAAACGCCAGCGCGCCGGACAGGTTCCACAGGATCACGATGAACGAGAACAGCGTGACGGTGGTCGACAGCAGGCCAAGCGCCAGATTGAGCGTCGCGCTCGCGAGCGCCTGCAGATCGACGGACACCCGCTGGTCGGGGTTGTCCGCGAGGCTGTCGCGCTCGATGCGGTAGTAGGCGCGATCGCCGAGCCAGTCGTGCAGATACTTCGTGGTGAGCCACTGTCGCCAGCGGAACTCGAGCATCTGCCGGAAGTACGTGCGGTACGACCCGAGCAGGATCAGCGCCATCGCGATGACGGTGAACTGCAGCAGCGAATATTTGAAGACGGGGAAGTTGTATTGCTGGATCGCATCGAAGAAGGTGCGCTGCCAGCTGTTGAACCAGACGTTGGCCGCGACCATTGTCATGTTCATCGCGATCACGATCGCGAGAAGTCCTCGCGCGCGCCATCGGTCCTCGGACACCCAGTATGGCTTGATGAGACCCCATGCGGTGATATCGGTATCCGCGGAGCCCGTTGGTTTTTCAGTCATAAGCGTCCTTTAATACGGAGTGGCGCTACGCACGGGCACGTCCAGTGACGCCGTCGCGCACGTTCGCTCTCGGGCCGGATTGTCCTGACCCAGGCTTAACCTGAACTTAAATGATCGAAGGCGCGGCGTGTCGTGACGCGCTGCGCATCCCCGTTGACGCGTCATTGTGCCAGACCACCGTCCGTGGCCGTATTGATTTGCCCCGGACACTGGCCATCCGGCCGGTTTGCGGCTGCCGCGCCTTTTATGGTCTAATGACTTTTGACGAAACAGGGGTGCTTCGCGTGCGGGCTGCATGGGCTTTCCATGGAGTTGTGGCGAGGCTGAGAGAGACCCTTCGCACCCGATCCGGGTAATACCGGCGCGGGAAGTTTCCGGAAGTTTCCACTTCTTCCATTCCCCGCCGGGCGCCGTCCGTCACTGGATGCGCTTTACGCCCGGCCGGCCTCGCCCGCCGGTTTCGTCCTTGGGTACGTGCGCTTTCTGCCGTACGGAAAGGATTCGATGACCGCTTATTCTTCAGTTTTTTGCATCATGTACGTCACCGTTACTGGCAACGCTTTGTGCGCGCCGGGAGCGTGGCGATGAATGCCCGCGCTCAACAACCCGATTTTGCCGTGATCGGCGGCGGCTTGTGCGGACGCCTCGTTGCGTGGCGGCTGGCTGGCGCCGGGCATCGCGTCGCGCTGTACGAGCGCGGCGACGCGGCGGGCACGCAGGCTGCCGCGTGGGTGGCGGCCGCGATGCTCGCGCCGCTCGCCGAAGCCGCCAGCGCCGAACTGCTGATTACCAGGCTGGGCGAGGCGTCGCTGGAAAGGTGGCCGCGTTTGCTGGCCGAGTTGCCGGAGCCGGTGTTTTTCCAGCGCAATGGCACGCTCGTCGTCTGGCATCACTCGGATCGCAATGAAGCGCCGCTGTTCGAACGTCGGGTGCGCGCGAATGCGCCCGCGGAAATGGTGGAGGGCGGATTTCTGAAGCTGTCGGGCGCGCAGGTCGGCGCCGCCGAGCCCGCGCTGGCCGGCCGCTTTACGCAGGGCTGGTTGTTGCCCCATGAGGGCCAGCTCGACAACCGCCAGGTGCTCGCCGCGCTGGCGGCCGGGCTGGCAGAACGCGGCGTCCAAACGCACTGGAACACGCCCGTCGACGATCACGCATTTCCGGCCGCGCGCGTGACGATCGATTGCCGCGGGCTTGGCGCGAAGCCAGCATGGCCGACGCTGCGTGGCATTCGGGGCGAAGTGGCGCGCGTTCACGCGCCGGGCATCGCGCTCACGCGGCCGGTGCGCTTGCTGCATCCGCGTTACCCGCTGTATATCGCGCCGAAGCAGAACGACCTGTACGTGATCGGCGCGACGGAAATCGAAGGTGAGGATATGTCGCCGGTCACCGTGCGCTCGGCGCTGGAGTTACTGAGCGCGGCGTTTTCGGTGCATCCGGGTTTCGGCGAGGCGCGCATTCTCGAGCTGAATTCGCAATGCCGGCCGACTTTGCCGGATCACCGTCCGGCGCTCGTCTGGGACGGTGCCACCCTGCTGCGCGTGAACGGACTGTACCGGCATGGCTACATGATCGCGCCCGAAGTCGCTGAAGAGGCCGTGCGTCTCGCCGGCGCGCTGCTCGACGGACGCGTCGCCGATACCGACGCTTTCGAGGACTGGCGGCGCGATGCGCGCTGGACCGACCTTTTTCACCTGGATACCCGGCAGGCGCTGGCCTGATCGAAGCCGCGCTGCCATCGATTGAACCTGAACATCATGGATATACACATCAACCAGAGGCCGCTCTCGCTGCCCGAAGGCGCGACGGTCGCTGACGCGCTGACCGCCTTCGGCGCCCGCCCGCCGTTTGCCGTCGCGCTGAACGGTGATTTCGTCGCGCGGACGCAGCACGCGGCCCGCGCATTGCAGCCCGGCGACAGGCTCGACGTCGTGCAACCCGTCGCGGGCGGCTGATCTCGCCGCCAGAGCCGCCACCGCTCAGCGCACATTGCCAGACGCAAGGATTCCAACATGACTTCCCTTTCCCTCGCCCCCGCGCCCGCCGACGCGCTCACGCTCTACGGCCAGACCTTCGCGAGCCGCGTGCTGCTTGGCACGTCGCGTTATCCCTCGCTGCAGTCGCTGTCCGATTCGATCGACGCCGCCCGGCCCGGCATGGTCACCGTCGCGCTGCGCCGGCAGATGAACGAAGGCGGCGCGGAAACGGGTTTCTTCGATCTGCTCAAACGCCACGGCGTGCCGCTACTGCCGAACACAGCCGGCTGCCAGACCGTCAGCGAGGCGGTCACGACTGCGCACATGGCGCGCGAAATCTTCGAAACCGACTGGATCAAGCTTGAACTGATCGGCGACGATTACACGCTGCAGCCCGATCCGGTCGGCCTGATCGAAGCAGCCGCGCAACTCGTCAAAGATGGCTTCAAGGTGCTGCCGTATTGCACGGAAGACCTCGTGATCGGCCGGCGTCTGCTGGATGCCGGCTGCGAAGCGCTGATGCCCTGGGGCGCGCCGATCGGCACCGGCAAGGGCGTCGTGAATCCGTACGGCCTGCGCGTGCTGCGCGAACGGCTGCCGGACGTGCCGCTGATCGTCGACGCCGGGCTCGGCGTGCCGTCGCATGCGTGCCAGGTGATGGAGTGGGGCTTTGACGGCGTCCTGCTCAACACGGCGGTATCGCAGGCGACGCACCCCGAAGCGATGGCGCGCGCGTTCGCGCTGGGCGTCGAGGCCGGACGCAGCGCGTATGTTGCGGGTCCGATGGCCGAACGTGAGACCGCGCACGCGAGCACGCCGGTCGTCGGCATGCCGTTCTGGCATCAGGATGGGAGCGCCGCATGACGCGGACGCTGACGCTGGCGGGGCGCGACCCGGGCCGCGAGCTCTTCTGGCCGCCGGCCGACGAGCTCACCGAAGCGGCCGAGCGCATCCGCGCCCGTCTCGGCGACTGGCCGCCGACGCACGCGCCGTGGCGCCTCTGCCTGACTGCGCCCGACGAGCCGAACGGCGGCGACCTGATCATCGTCGCCGATCTGCAGCACCACGGCGAGCATGTGGCGAAATGGCTGGTGAAGGGCGCCGGCGTCATCGAGGCGTCCGACAATAACGCCACGCTGCATCTCGGCGGCGAGCGCTATCCGCTCGAAGGCCATCTTTCGGAAGACTGGATCGCCGCGCTGGCCGCGTTCCTCGACTGTGGGTTCGAGCCGCACAACGCGCTGGTGCTCGCCATGGCGTGGCGCGACGGCGATGAAGCCGCCAGCGCCGATGCCTGGCCGGTCGAGCTGACGCGCTTCCCTCGTGTTCTGGGCTTGCCGGAAGCGCCCGCACAGCCGTTCCCGCGCTGTCCGGACCGGCTTGGTCTGTATCCCGTTTTGCCGACGGCCGAATGGGTCGAGCGCGTGCTGGATTTCGGTGTGAAGACGGTTCAGTTGCGTCACAAGACCGCCGATGCCGCCCTGAAAGGCGAAATCGAACGCAGCGTCGCGGCGGGCCGAAAGCACGACGCGCAGGTTTTCATCAACGATCACTGGCAGGCCGCGCTCGAAGCCGGCGCGTACGGCGTGCACCTCGGCCAGGAAGACGTCCACGCCGCCGGCCTCCACAAACTCGCTGCCGCGGGTATCCGCGTCGGTCTGTCGACGCACGGCTACTACGAAATGCTCATCGCGTTGCATTTCCGTCCGAGCTATCTCGCGCTCGGCGCCGTGTTCCCGACGACGACCAAAACGCTGCCGACCGCACCGCAAGGCCTCGCCCGGCTGGCCCGCTACGTCAGGCTGCTGGACGGCGTCGTGCCGCTGGTCGCGATTGGCGGCATCGACGGGCAGGTGCTGCCGGACGTGCTGGCGACGGGCGTCGGTTGCGCCGCCGTGGTCCGCGCGGTCACCGACGCCGCCGATCCGGCCGCGGCGGTTTCTGCACTGCAACACGCGTTTCTGCAATAATTGGGGGATACCCTTAAGGGGGACAGGGCACGTCACGGCAGCTTTTTCACGATGGCCCTATAATCCGGCCTTCCGCGTACCGTAAAAGGACTGTCAGTTTCGTGCCTTCCTCTTCCGAGACCCTTCTCGAGCTCCGCGACGTCGCCTTTGGCTATGGCGACCGGCTCGTCCTGTCCGGCCTGAACCTGCGCTTTCAGCGCGGTCAGGTGGTCGCGGTCATGGGCGGCTCGGGTTGCGGCAAGACCACCGTGCTGCGCCTGATCGGCGGCCTTGTGCGCGCGAACCGCGGCCAGGTGCTGTTCCACGGCCAGGACGTCGGCGCGCAAACGCGCGAAGGCCTGTACGCACTGCGCCGCAAGATGGGCATGCTGTTCCAGTTCGGCGCGCTCTTCACCGATATGTCGGTGTTCGAAAACGTCGCCTTCGCGCTGCGCGAACACACCGATCTGCCCGAAGAACTGATCCGCGACCTCGTGCTGATGAAGCTCAATGCGGTCGGCCTGCGTGGTGCCCGCGATCTCGCGCCGTCGGAGATTTCCGGTGGTATGGCGCGCCGCGTCGCGCTCGCACGCGCCATCGCGCTCGATCCCGAACTGATGATGTACGACGAACCGTTCGCCGGTCTCGATCCGATCTCGCTCGGCATTACCGCCAATCTGATCCGCGCGCTGAACAGCGCGCTCGGCGCAACGTCGATCCTGGTGACGCACGACGTGCCCGAATCGTTCGCCATCGCCGATTACGTCTACTTTCTCGCCAACGGCGGTGTTCACGCCGAAGGCACGCCGGACGAACTGCGCGCGTCGACCGATCCGACCGTTCGCCAGTTCATCGACGGCGCGCCCGATGGCCCGTTCAAATTCCATTACCCGAGCAAAGCGCCGCTGGCGGCGGACTTCGGCATCGGCGGAGGTCAGTCATGATCAGCACGGTTGGACGCTCGGTGCTCGGCGGCCTTGGTACCGCCGGCTATGCGACGCGGATGTTCTTTCGTCTCGTGCTCGAATTCTTCCCGCTGCTGCGCCGGCCGCGGCTTGTCACGAAGCAGGTCCACTTCGTCGGTAATTATTCGCTGGTGATCATTGCCGTGTCGGGGCTCTTCGTCGGCTTCGTGCTCGGGCTGCAGGGGTATTACACGCTCAATCGCTATGGTTCCGAGCAGGCGCTAGGGCTGCTCGTCGCGCTGTCGCTCGTGCGTGAACTCGGGCCGGTGGTGAGCGCGCTGCTGTTTGCGGGTCGCGCGGGCACGTCGCTGACCGCCGAGATCGGCCTGATGAAAGCGGGTGAGCAACTCACCGCGATGGAGATGATGGCGGTCGATCCGCTCAAGGTCGTCATCGCGCCGCGCATGTGGGCGGGCATCATCTCGATGCCGATCCTCGCTGCGATTTTCAGCGCGGTCGGCGTGATCGGCGGGTATGTGGTGGGCGTGCTGATGATCGGTGTCGACGCCGGCGCGTTCTGGTCGCAGATGCAGGGTGGCGTCGACGCCTGGCGTGACGTCGGCAATGGCGTGATCAAGAGTATCGTGTTCGGCTTCGCGGTGACGTTCATCGCGCTGTTCCAGGGCTACGAAGCACAGCCCACTCCGGAAGGCGTCTCCCGCGCGACCACGAAAACGGTCGTGTACGGGTCGCTCGCCGTACTCGGCCTCGATTTCCTGCTGACCGCACTGATGTTCAGCTAAGACCGCGCGGGTTGCATCCGCGAGGCGGCGCGCGTTCGTCGCGCCGCACGGATGCGTCACCCGGCGGCGGATTCTCTTTGGGATGACGATGAAAAAAACTGCTCTCGACTTCTGGGTCGGCCTGTTCGTGGTGCTGGGTTTCGTGGCGCTGCTGTTTCTCGCGCTGAAGGCCGGCAACATGAGCTCGCTGTCGTTTCAGGCGACGTACCCGCTCAAGCTCAAGTTCGACAATATCGGCGGCCTGAAGCCGCGCGCGCCGGTGAAGAGCGCGGGCGTATCGGTTGGCCGGGTCGCATCGATCGGCTTCGACAGCAATGCGTATCAGGCGGTCGTCACAATCGATATCGACAGGCAGTACCAGTTCCCGAAGGACAGCTCCGCGAAGATCCTGACGTCGGGCCTGCTCGGTGAGCAGTACATCGGGCTCGAACCGGGCGGCGACAGCGAAATGCTGAAAGCCGGCGACACGATTTCGATGACGCAGTCGGCGATCGTGCTGGAAAACCTGATCGGACAGTTCCTGTATAGCAAGGCGGCGGACTCGGGGGCTTCGAAAGCCGGTTCGTCAGCAGGCGCGGCTTCTGCAGCGCCCGCACCTGCGATGCCCGTGGCGCCAGCCATTGCGCCCGCATCCGCATCGGCACCGACATTGCCCGCCTCTGGCGCGGCAGGCCAATAAGGAGAATAAAAATGAAGACCATGCGTGCGCGCACCATCACGCTTGCGCTGACGGCTGCGACGCTGGCGGGATGCGCAACTGTCCAGACGCCGACGAAGGAAGACCCGCTGGAAGGTTTCAACCGTACGATTTTCACCTTCAACGACAAGGTCGATCAGTACGCGCTGAAGCCGGTGGCGCAGGGCTACGTGTACATCACGCCGCAGCCCGTGCGTGACAGCGTGACCAACTTCTTCTCGAATATTGGCGATGTGTACACCGCCGCGAATAACTTCCTTCAGCTGAAGATCACCGATGGTGTCGAAGACGTCATGCGGATCGTGATCAATACAATTTTCGGTGTTGGTGGTCTGTTCGACGTCGCGACGCTCGCGAACCTGCCGAAGCACAACCAGGATCTCGGCCTGACAATGGGGCACTACGGTGTGCCGCCTGGCCCGTATCTCGTGCTGCCGCTATTCGGTCCGAGCACCGTGCGTGACGCGGTCGGTTCAGTCGGTAATTACTATGTGAATCCGCTGTCGTACATTCATCCGGATGGCCTGAGCTGGGCGCTGTACGGTCTGAACATTGTCAGCACGCGGGCCAATCTGCTTGGCGCCAGCGACGTGCTCGACAACGCCGCGCTCGACAAGTACTCGTTCGTGCGTAATGCATACCTGCAACGCCGCCGGTATCTGATCTCTGACGGCTCGTCAGCGGCAGGCGCAGGCTTGCCGGATTACGGCGATGGCGCGCCGCTGCCCAAGTACGAAGATGTCGACGAAGGTGCGGCAGGCGCCGCGAAAGCGCCCGCAGCAGGTCCAGCGCCCGCGCCCGCCAGTGGTGCAACAGCCGCAGGGACGCCGGCGCCGGCGGGCGGCGCGGCGCTCAACGGCCTTGCGCCGAACGCAGCATCGCCGACGCCCGCCTCCGGCACGGAAGGCGAAGAGCAGCCTCAGGGTCAGGGCGGTCAGGAAACCCAGGTGCCGGCAGGCCAGATCGTGCCGCCGAAGTTCAACTTCCCGTCGTTCAAGTTGCGCTGAGCCACAAGAGTCGAGTCCCGTAACACCTGGAAACGACTCTCGCAGTTTCGCGATGGATTGCGGATGAACTCGCGTGCTATCGTGGGCTCAAAAGGTTGTCGTAATTTTTAACGCAGGGCTTGAAATGAAAAAATTCTTTCTGATTCCGTTGTTTGCTGCATTCTTTTCGTTCAGTACGGGCGCATTTGCGCAAGCTGTCGATAGCAGCTCGCCGGACGGCATGATCAAGACCGTGACCGACCAGGTCATCAGCGCCGTACGCAGTGACAAGTCGATTCAGGCTGGCGACATCAGCCACATCACGAAGCTCGTCAACGAAAAGATCCTGCCGTACACCGACTTCCGCCGCACGACGCAGCTCGCGATGGGCCGCAACTGGCGCACCGCCACGCCCGAGCAGCAGGCTCAGGTCGTCGAGCAGTTCAAGATGCTGCTGATCCGCACGTATTCGGGCGCGCTTGCACAGGTGAAGGACCAGCAGATCCAGTACAAGCCGTTCCGCGCGAATCCGGACGATACCGACGTCGTGGTGCGCTCGGTCGTGATGAACAACGGCAACCCGATCGAACTCGACTACCGTCTGTACAAGACGCCGCAAGGCTGGCGCGTGTATGACATCAACGTGCTCGGCGCATGGCTGATCCAGGCGTACCAGCAGCAGTTCAACGAGCAGATCCAGCAGCACGGCGTGGACGGCCTGATCCAGTTCCTCACGCAACGTAACGAGCAACTGGCTGCGGGCAAGGCGTCGTGAGCGACACGGTGAGCAACGCGGCAAACCGTACTACGGCGAGCCGCTTCGAAACCGGCACGACGCTGACCCACGCGAGTGCGAACGCCGCGCTCGCGGCGGGTCTGGCGCGCATCGCCGGCGGTGCGACGGGTGTCGACTGCGCACCACTCGCGCAGTTCGACTCGTCCGCGCTGGCCGTGCTGCTCGCGTGGCAGCGTGCGGCAAGCGCCCGTGGCGCGTCGCTCGATATCATCAATCTGCCGGCTGGTCTCGCCAGTCTCGCGCAAGCCTACGGCGTCGATACCCTCCTGTCGGCGCGACATTGACGCTCCACGCGTCCCTTCTGCCTCTGCAGGGCCAGGTTGGTTCACCCGACTTTGCCCTATAATCAAACGTTTTTTGGGGCTTTCACCCGGCCCCAATTCCGCATCTCCCCGCATCCGTAAGCACCTATACGGCGCCGTTACTCAAGCGGCGCACAGTCATGCCAGCCATAGAAATTCGTAACGTCAAGAAACGCTACAAGGATCTGCAGGCGCTCAAGGGCGTCAATTTCACAGTCGAAGAAGGTGAGTTTTTCGGGCTGCTCGGTCCGAACGGCGCGGGCAAGACGACGCTCATCAGCATCCTGGCCGGCCTCGCCCGTGCCGACGAAGGCAACATCGCGGTGCGCGGCCACGACGTGGTCGACGACTTCCGGGAAGCGCGCCGCGCGCTCGGTGTGGTGCCGCAGGAACTCGTGTTCGATCCGTTCTTTACCGTGCGCGAGACGCTGCGCATCCAGTCCGGCTACTTCGGTCTGCGCAACAACGATGCGTGGATCGACGAAGTGATGCACAACCTCGATCTCACCGAGAAAGCTGACGCCAACATGCGCGCGCTGTCCGGCGGGATGAAGCGTCGCGTGCTGGTCGCGCAGGCGCTGGTGCACCGGCCGCCCGTGATCGTGCTCGACGAACCGACCGCCGGCGTCGACGTCGAACTGCGCCAGACGCTGTGGAAGTTCATCTCGCGCCTGAACCGCGAAGGTCACACGATCGTCCTGACCACGCACTATCTGGAAGAAGCCGAATCGCTGTGCGACCGCATTGCAATGCTGCGTCGCGGTGAAGTCGTCGCGCTCGAACGCACGAGTACGCTGTTGCAGCGCTTCGCTGGTTTGCAGCTGTTCGTGCGTTTTGCGCAGGGCGCGTTGCCGGCTGACCTCCGGTCGCTCGAAGTCGATCCGCACAACGTGCAGGGACGTCAGCATCTGCTGCGACTCGCGAGCTATGACGACGTCGAGCGGATTCTTGCGCAGTGTCGCACGGCGGGTTGCACATTCGAAGAAATCGAGGTCCGCAAAGCCGATCTCGAAGACGTATTTGTTCAGGTGATGAACGGTACGGAAGTGATCGAGGGGCTGGCATGAGGGGCTATAGTGGATTCGGTACGCTGTTCTACAAGGAAATCCTGCGTTTCTGGAAGGTGTCGTTCCAGACCGTGCTCGCACCGGTCGTGACCGCGCTGCTGTATCTGACGATCTTCGGTCACGCGCTGCGCGATCACGTGCAGGTCTATCCGGGTGTCGGCTATACGAGCTTCCTGATTCCGGGTCTCGTGATGATGAGCGTGTTGCAGAACGCATTCGCGAACAGTTCGTCTTCGCTGATCCAGTCGAAGATCACCGGCAACCTGGTGTTCGTGCTGCTGCCGCCGTTGTCGCATGGCGAGATGTTCGGGGCCTATGTGCTGGCCGCGCTCGTGCGCGGGCTCGCGGTCGGCTTCGGCGTGTTCATCGTGACGGTCTGCTTCATTCCCGTCAGCTTTGTTGCGCCGTTCTACATCGTCGCGTTCGCGCTGCTGGGCGCGCTGATTCTCGGCACGCTGGGCCTCATCGCCGGCATCTGGGCCGAGAAATTCGACCAGCTCGCAACGTTTCAGAATTTCCTGATCACGCCGCTCACGTTCCTCTCGGGCGTGTTTTACTCGACGCACACGCTGCCGCCGGTGTGGCGCGAAGTATCGCGGCTGAATCCTTTTTTCTACATGATCGACGGCTTTCGCTACGGTTTCTTCGGGATGTCGGATATCGATCCGCTCGTGAGCCTTGCGATTGTCAGCGGTTTCTTTTTGGTGCTGGCCGTGCTGGCGTTGCGCATGCTCGCAACCGGCTACAAGCTGCGCCACTGACGAGGAGCATTCCATGTTACCGACTCCCGAACAGGTCAAGGACTACATCGCCAACGGGCTCGCCTGCGAGCATCTCGAAGTGGAAGGCGACGGTCAGCATTTCTTTGCGACGATCGTTTCGCCCAGCTTCGAAGGCAAGCGTCTGATTCAGCGCCATCAACTCGTTTATGCGGCGCTCGGCGATCGCATGAAACAGGAAATTCACGCGCTCAGCATGAAAACGCTGACGCCCGCCGAATGGCAAAACGCGTAATCTGGAAAGTCAGTGCGAATTACTCAAGAAACACGCGGCGCCGGTAGCGGCGCCGCCATCATCAACCAGGCAGTTCCGGCGCAGAGCCGGGCAGATCAGGAACAGACAGGCATGGACAAACTCGTTATCGTTGGGGGCCAGCGGCTCGCGGGTGAGATCGTTGTCTCAGGTGCAAAGAACGCTGCATTGCCGATTTTGTGCGCGGGTTTGCTGAGCGCCGATCCGGTTCATCTCGACAACGTGCCCGACCTGCAGGACGTGCGCACGATGTTGAAGCTGCTGCGCCAGATGGGCATGCGTACCGAAGAAAGCGGCGGCCGCGTCGCGCTCGACGCATCGAATCTGAACAACCTCGTCGCGCCGTACGAGCTCGTGAAGACGATGCGTGCGTCGATCCTCGTGCTCGGTCCGCTGCTCGCGCGTTTCGGCGAAGCGAAGGTGTCGCTGCCGGGCGGCTGCGCGATCGGCGCGCGTCCGGTTGATCAGCACATCAAGGGTCTGCAGGCGATGGGCGCCGAGATCAACATCGAGCACGGCTTCATCGAAGCGCGCGCGAAGCGTCTGAAGGGCGCACGCATCATCACCGACATGATTACCGTTACCGGCACGGAAAACCTGCTGATGGCAGCGGTGCTCGCCGAAGGCGAAACGGTGATCGAGAACGCGGCGCGTGAACCGGAAGTCGGCGATCTGGCGCAACTGCTGGTAGCGATGGGCGCGCAGATCGAAGGCATCGGCACGGACCGTCTGGTGATTCAGGGCGTCGACAAGCTGCACGGCGCGAAGCACACCGTCATTCCGGATCGCATCGAAGCGGGCACGTTCCTGTGCGCGGTCGCAGCGGCGGGTGGCGATGTGGTGCTGCGTCATGTTCGTCCGCTGATTCTCGAAGCCGTGACGGAAAAGCTGCGCGAAGCGGGCGTCACGATCGAGGAAGGCGAGGATTGGATGCGCGTGAAGATGAGCCAGCGTCCGCATGCAGTGAGCGTGCGCACGTCGGAATATCCGGCGTTCCCGACCGACATGCAGGCGCAGTTCATGGCGCTCAACACGATTGCGAACGGCACGTCGCAGGTCGTCGAAACGATCTTCGAAAACCGCTTCATGCACGTGCAGGAGCTGAACCGCCTCGGCGCGAACATCACGATCGACGGCAACACGGCGCTGGTGAATGGGGTTGGCGAACTGTCGGGCGCGAAGGTGATGGCGACCGATCTGCGCGCGTCGGCGAGTCTCGTGATCGCGGGTCTGCGTGCAGAAGGCGAAACGCTGATCGACCGTATCTATCACCTGGATCGCGGCTACGACCGGATGGAAACGAAGCTGACGGCCGTCGGCGCGAAGGTGAGCCGTATCAGCGGGAGCCAGGCATGAGTTCAGTGCCGCAGACGTCGTCGTCGCCGGCGGTGAATGCGCCGCTCACGCTCGCGCTGTCGAAAGGGCGTATCTTCGAAGAAACCGTGCCGCTGCTCGCCGCAGCGGGCATCGAGGTCACCGAGGATCCCGAAACGTCGCGCAAGCTGATCCTGCCGACCAACGACCCGAACGTGCGCGTGATCATCGTGCGTGCCACCGATGTGCCGACGTACGTCGAATACGGCGCGGCCGATTTCGGCGTGGCCGGCAAGGACGTGCTGCTCGAACACGGCGGCAGTGGCCTGTACCAGCCGATCGATCTCGATATCGCGCGTTGCCGGATGTCGGTGGCGGTGAAGAGCGGCTTCGATTACGCAACCGCCGTGCGCCAGGGCGCGCG
The DNA here is from genome assembly GCF_050436625.1 of Paraburkholderia sp. GAS334. Taxonomy (NCBI): domain Bacteria; kingdom Pseudomonadati; phylum Pseudomonadota; class Betaproteobacteria; order Burkholderiales; family Burkholderiaceae; genus Paraburkholderia; species Paraburkholderia sp. GAS334. Next base: position 38,433 of record NZ_JBNDMO010000021.1, read on the forward strand.
GCTGCGTGTCGCAACGAAATATGTGGAAACCGCGCGCGAGCATTTCGCTGCGAAGGGAGTGCACGTCGACCTGATCAAGCTGTATGGATCGATGGAACTTGCGCCGCTCGTAGGCCTCGCCGATGCGATCGTCGACCTGGTCAGTTCGGGTGGCACGTTGCGCGCGAACAATCTGGTCGAAGTCGAAGAGATCATGCAGATCTCGTCGCGACTCGTCGTGAATCAGGCGGCGCTGAAGTTGAAGCGCGCGGCGCTACGGCCGATTCTCGATGCGTTCGAACGTGCGTCGCAAAGCCACAACGCGGCCGCCTGACATCACTGAAGTCACCGAAGTAACGCAACACTACGCGCAGCAGCATCCCGCAGTACCTGAAGAACCCGCACAGCAGCACGCGCGCTTTACCGAAACGGATACCCGTATGTCTATCAAGATTCGCAAACTCGATTCCAGCGCCGCCGATTTCCGGAAGGCGCTGCACGCGGTGCTCGCGTTCGAGGCGAGCGAGGACGAAGCGATCGAGCGCTCGGTCGCGCAGATTCTGGCCGACGTGAAGTCGCGCGGCGACGCCGCCGTGCTCGACTACACGAACCGCTTCGACCGGCTCGATGCGAAGAGCGTCGAGGCGCTGGAACTGCCGATGTCAGAACTCGAAGCCGCGCTCGAAGGCCTCGAACCGAAGCGTCGCGCGGCGCTCGAAGCGGCAGCCGCACGGGTGCGCGGGTATCACGAGAAGCAGAAGATCGAATGCGGCAGCCATAGCTGGCAGTACACGGAAGCCGACGGCACCGTGCTGGGCCAGAAGGTCACGCCGCTCGATCGCGCGGGTATCTACGTGCCGGGCGGCAAGGCAGCGTATCCGTCGTCGGTGCTGATGAATGCGATTCCGGCGCGCGTCGCCGGCGTGCGCGAAATCGTCATGGTCGTGCCGACGCCGGACGGCGTGAAGAATCCGCTGGTGCTGGCGGCGGCGCTTCTGGGTGGCGTCGATCGCGTGTTCACGATCGGCGGCGCGCAGGCCGTGGCCGCGCTCGCGTACGGCACGGAAACCGTGCCGGCCGTCGACAAGATCTGCGGTCCGGGCAACGCGTATGTCGCTTCGGCGAAGCGTCGCGTGTTCGGCACGGTTGGCATCGACATGATCGCTGGCCCGTCGGAAATCCTCGTGCTGTGCGACGGCACCACGGATCCGCGCTGGGTCGCCATGGACCTGTTCTCGCAGGCTGAGCACGACGAACTCGCACAGTCGATCCTGCTCTGCCCGGACGACGCCTTCATCGCCCGCGTGAAAGAAGCCATCGACGAACTCCTGCCGACGATGCCGCGTCAGGACGTGATCCGTGCATCGCTCGAAGGTCGCGGCGCGCTGATCAAGGTCCGCGACATGGCCGAGGCCTGCGCGATCGCCAACGAGATCGCACCGGAGCACCTGGAAATCTCCGCGCTGGAGCCGCACCAATGGGGCAAGCTGATCCGCCACGCCGGCGCGATCTTCCTTGGCCGCTACACCAGCGAAAGCCTCGGCGACTACTGCGCGGGGCCGAATCACGTGCTGCCTACGTCTCGTACCGCACGGTTCTCGTCGCCGCTCGGCGTCTATGATTTCTTCAAGCGGTCGAGCGTCATCGAGGTCAGCGCGGAGGGCGCGCAGACTTTGGGCGAGATCGCGGCTGAACTGGCGTACGGCGAAGGCCTCCAGGCTCACGCACGCAGCGCCGAATACCGGATGCGACATAACGGCTGAGCGCAATACCCGCGGGTAACACAACAAGAACACTGGCCAACCAGGGCGGCGCACACGCCGCCCGTGTCAGGCTGACGCGCCGTGCGCGCCGGCCCACCTCATCATGACGACACCACAAGACATCATTCGCCGCGACGTGCTCGCGATGACGAGCTATCCCGTGCCCGACGCCACCGGCTTCATCAAGCTGGACGCAATGGAAAATCCGTTCCCGTTGCCGCCGGTGCTGGCAGCGCACCTCGGCGAGCACCTGGCTGGCGTCGCGCTGAACCGCTATCCGGCGCCGCGTCCGGAAGCGCTGATCGAGAAGATCAAGCGCGTGATGAAGGTACCCGCCTCTTGTGACGTGCTGCTCGGCAACGGCTCGGACGAAATCATCAGCATGATTTCGATGGCGTGCGCGAATCCCGGCGCAAAGGCGCTGGCGCCGGTGCCGGGCTTCGTCATGTATCAGATGTCGGCGAAGCTGGCGCATCTGGAGTTCGTCGGTGTGCCGCTGAAGCCTGACTTCACGCTCGATGCCGAAGCGATGCTTGCTGCGATCGCTGAACATCAGCCGGCCATCATCTATCTGGCCTATCCGAACAACCCAACTGGCACGCTGTACGACGACGCCGACATGGAGCGCATCATCGCCGCGGCGGACAAAAGCCTGGTGGTGATCGACGAGGCATATCAGCCGTTCGCACAGCGCAGCTGGCTGCCGCGCGCTGATCAGTTCGATAACGTCGTCGTGATGCGGACCGTGTCGAAGCTGGGCCTCGCCGGAATCCGCCTTGGCTATCTGGCGGGCCGCTCCGCATGGCTTAACGAAATCGACAAGGTGCGTCCGCCGTACAACGTGAATGTGCTGACGCAGGCGGCCGCGAGCTTCCTGCTCGACCATATCGACGTGCTCGACTCGCAGGCTGCCGAACTGCGCGCCGAACGCGCGAAACTGGCCGATGCGGTTGCCGTCTTGCCGGGCGCCGAGGTGTTCCCGAGCGCCGGAAATTTCCTGCTGGTGCGCGTGCCGGACGCATCGATCCTGTTCGAGACGCTGCTGACCGCACGGGTATTGATCAAAAACGTGAGTAAAATGCATCCATTGCTGGCGAATTGTGTGCGTTTGACAGTCGGATCGGCCGAAGAAAACGCCCAGATGCTCGCCGCATTGAAGCTCGTGCTGCATTGACCGTCGGCGTCAGGCGCACATATTTTCAGCACCCATTTTCTAGCTCGATTCAAGGAATTCCCATGCGCCAGGCGGAAGTCGTTCGCAACACCAGCGAAACGCAGATCCGTGTGAAGATCAATCTGGACGGCACCGGCGTGCAGAAGCTCGCCACCGGCGTTCCGTTTCTCGACCACATGCTCGACCAGATTGCACGGCATGGGTTGTTCGATCTCGACGTCGAGGCGCATGGCGACCTGCATATCGACGACCATCACACGGTCGAAGACACCGGTATCACGCTCGGCCAGGCCGTCGCGAAGGCGATCGGCGACCGCAAGGGCATCCGCCGCTACGGCCATGCGTACGTGCCGCTGGATGAAGCGCTGTCGCGTGTCGTGATCGACTTTTCCGGTCGTCCCGGCCTCGAATTCCACGTGCCGTTCACGCGTGCACGCATCGGCACGTTCGACGTCGATCTCTCCATCGAATTCTTCCGCGGCTTCGTCAACCACGCAGGCGTGACGCTCCATATCGACAACCTCCGCGGCCTGAACGCCCATCATCAGATGGAAACGGTTTTCAAGGCCTTCGGTCGCGCGCTGCGGATGGCGTGCGAACTGGACGAACGCGCGGCGGGGCAGATTCCGTCGACCAAGGGAAGTCTGTAAGCAGACACACCGGACCGGTCGCGCCCCCCGCGCGCCGGCTTGCGATGGATATCATCAAGTCGTTTATTTCGCTGCTGGCGCTGATCAATCCGGTCGGCGCCATCCCGTTCTTTTTGAGCCTCACCGCGCAGCAGTCCGACGCCGAGCGGCGCCGGACGATCCGTATCGCATCGATTTCGGTGTTCTGCGTGATCGGTGTGACGACGATGCTCGGGCAGCAGATCATCAGCTTCTTCGGCATTTCTGTGGGTTCGCTCGAAGTGGGGGGTGGCATCATCATGTTGCTGATGGCGATCAACATGCTGAACGCGCAGATCGGCAACAGCCGCTCGACGCCGGAAGAACGTGACGAAGCCGAGCTGAAGGACAACATCGCGGTCGTGCCGCTGGCGATTCCGCTGCTCACGGGACCGGGCTCGATCAGCACGGTCATCGTCTATTCGGCTAGTTCACATCACTGGTACGACCGGGTTAGTCTTGTGGCTATCGGCGCGGTGCTCGCGGCGATCTGCTTCTTTTCGCTGCGTCTTGCTGAACCGATCGCGCGCTGGGTCGGTCGCACGGGTATCAATATCGGTACGCGGCTCATGGGTTTGATGTTGTCGGCGCTGGCGGTGGAATTCATCGTCGACGGATTGAAGGCGTTACTGCCGAACTTGAGATGAAAACTTCAATTGCAATTGTGGATTACGGCATGGGCAACCTGCGCTCGGTGGCGCAGGCGCTGAAGAAGGCGGCCCCCGAGGCGGACGTGGCGATCGTCGAGCGTCCGGAAGCGATCCGTTCGGCTGACCGGGTCGTGCTGCCCGGCCAGGGCGCGATGCGTGACTGCATGCGCTCGCTCGGCGAATCCGGTTTGCAGGAAGCCGTGATCGAGGCGTCGCGTACGAAACCGTTGATGGGCGTGTGCGTCGGCGAGCAGATGCTGTTCGACTGGAGCGCCGAAGGCGACACGCGTGGCCTCGGGCTGATGCCGGGCAAGGTGGTGCGCTTCGAACTGGAAGGCCAGCTGCAGGACGACGGCTCGCGCTTCAAGGTGCCGCAGATGGGCTGGAACCGCGTGCGTCAGGCGCAGCCGCATCCGCTGTGGGACGGCGTGCCGGACAACAGCTTCTTCTACTTCGTGCACAGCTATTACGTGGTGCCGGACAATGCGGCACATATGGCGGGCGAAACCGTGTACGGTGTGCCTTTCACGTCGGCGGTGGCGCGGGACAACATTTTCGCGACCCAGTTTCACCCGGAAAAGAGCGCCGACGCGGGTCTGCGTGTGTACCGCAACTTCGTGCACTGGAACCCGTGAACCCTTTTGTCCTCCCTGCCGTCCAGCGCGCCTTATCCGGGTGCGGACGTCGTGACATTGACCGGACCCCGGCCGATACCAGCAAGGGCGTCGAAAGACTTGTACTAAACTAGCGAGACGGCGCCGGTCCGGGCTTCCTGCCTGCATGCCAGCGCCGACATTCAACTTCTTCCCAGACAACACCCGATTGCTATGCTGCTGATTCCGGCCATCGACCTGAAAGACGGTCAGTGTGTACGCCTCAAACAAGGCGATATGGACCAGGCGACGATATTCTCCGAGGAGCCGGCGGCGATGGCCCGACATTGGGTCGACCGTGGCGCACGGCGTCTGCATCTCGTCGATCTGAACGGCGCGTTCGCCGGCAAGCCGCGAAACGAAGACGCGATCCGCGCGATCATCGAGGAAGTCGGCGGCGAGATTCCCGTCCAGCTGGGCGGCGGCATCCGCGACCTGAACACGATTGAGCGCTATCTCGACGACGGTTTGTCCTACGTCATCATCGGTACGGCGGCCGTGAAGAATCCGGGCTTCCTGCAGGACGCCTGCACGGCGTTCGGCGGCCATATCATCGTCGGGCTGGATGCGAAGGACGGCAAGGTCGCCACCGACGGCTGGAGCAAGCTGACGGGCCACGAAGTCGTGGATCTGGGCCGCAAGTTCGAAGATTACGGCTGCGAATCGATCATCTACACCGACATCGGCCGCGACGGCATGCTTCAGGGCATCAATATCGAAGCGACGGTGCGCCTTGCGCGCGCGGTCAAGATCCCGGTGATCGCTAGCGGCGGGCTGTCGAATCTCACCGATATCGAATCGCTGTGCGAAGTGGAAGACGAGGGCATCGAAGGCGTGATCTGCGGTCGCGCGATCTATTCAGGCGATCTCGATTTCGCGGCTGCGCAGACGCTCGCGGACCGGCTGCGCGAATCCGACGACGCCTGATGGCGGCGCGGTTCTCCGTGTCGTTGCTGGCGTCGGGGCGCACAGGAAACGCGCTGTGGGACGATCAGGTTTCAGGCACCCAGCCGCTCGCGGCGAGCGGCTTCACCAGCGGCATTGGCAAGAATTTGCAAGATCATGGCTCTAGCTAAACGCATCATCCCCTGTCTCGACGTCACGGCTGGACGCGTGGTCAAGGGCGTCAACTTCGTCGAGCTACGCGATGCGGGCGATCCGGTCGAAATCGCGCGTCGCTACGACGACCAGGGCGCCGACGAACTCACCTTCCTCGACATCACCGCCACGTCCGACCAGCGCGATCTGATTCTGCCGATCATCGAAGCGGTGGCGTCACAGGTGTTCATTCCGCTGACGGTCGGTGGCGGCGTGCGCGCCGTCGAAGATGTGCGGCGCCTCTTGAACGCGGGCGCGGACAAGATCAGCATGAACTCGTCGGCGGTCGCGAATCCGCAGCTCGTGCGCGATGCGACGGAAAAATACGGCTCGCAGTGCATTGTCGTCGCGATCGACGCGAAACGTGTGTCTGCGGAAGGCGAAGCGCCCCGCTGGGAAGTGTTCACGCATGGCGGCCGCAAGGCCACCGGGCTGGACGCGATCGAATGGGCGCGCAAGATGGCCGAACTCGGCGCGGGCGAGATACTGCTGACCAGCATGGACCGCGACGGCACGAAAAGCGGCTTCGATCTGGCGCTCACGCGCGCCGTGTCGGACGCGGTGCCGGTTTCGGTGATCGCGTCGGGCGGCGTCGGTTCGTTGCAGCATCTGGCTGACGGCATCACCGATGGCCACGCAGACGCCGTGCTGGCCGCCAGCATCTTTCACTATGGCGAACACACCGTCGGCGAAGCCAAGCGCTTCATGGCCGATCGGGGCATTTCGGTGAGGTTGACGTGAAGGCGTCCGCAGAAAGCTGGCTCGATAAGGTCAAATGGGACGCGAACGGCCTGGTGCCGGTCATCGCGCAGGAAGCGACGACGAACGACGTGCTGATGTTCGCGTGGATGAACCGCGAAGCGCTCGCCAAAACCATCGAACTCGGCCGCGCCGTGTATTTCTCGCGCTCGCGCCAGCGTCTGTGGTTCAAGGGTGAAGAATCCGGTCACGTCCAGAACGTGCATGAGGTGCGGCTCGACTGCGACGAAGATGTCGTGCTGCTGAAGGTCGAGCAGGTGTCGGGCATTGCGTGCCACACCGGCCGCCACTCGTGCTTTTTCCAGAAATTCGAAGGCTCGGCAGACGACGGAGAGTGGGTTGCCGTCGAGCCGGTGCTGAAAGACCCCGAACACATCTACAAATGACGCAATCCCCGGCATTCACTTCATCGACGACCGATACGCTGCTGCGCCTCGCGGCCATCATCGACAGCCGCAAGGGCGGCGACCCGGACGTTTCTTACGTCTCGCGCCTGTTCCACAAGGGCGACGACGCCGTGCTGAAGAAGATCGGCGAAGAAGCGACCGAAGTCGTGCTCGCGGCCAAGGACGCGCGTCACGGCGGCGCGCCGAAGGCGCTCGTCGGCGAGGTGGCCGATCTGTGGTTTCATTGTCTTGTGATGCTGTCGCATTTCGATCTGGGCCCGGCTGAAGTGCTCGCCGAACTCGAGCGTCGCGAAGGCACGTCGGGCATTGAGGAAAAAGCGCTGCGCAAGAGCCGCGAGCGCGAGCAGAACGGCGACTAGTCTGTAGCCAGACCCGCCGTGCGTTTGTGCGCACCAGCGCCGGCCAGTTGGACTGTCAAGGAGACGCAGAGATGGAACAGTCGCAGGGCGGATATCCGCCTCCGTCTTATCAGAGCGCGACCGAAATCGATCGCCAGCGCAGCCTGCGCACGCTCACGCATATCCTGTACGGCCTCTACGCGATCTACTGGCTGACTGGCGGTCTCACCGCGCTGGTCGCTATCATCATCAATTACGTCAAACGGTCTGATGTGGCCGGGACGCCATACGAGGCGCACTTCGACTGGCAGATCCGCACTTTCTGGTGGGGCGTGCTCGGTCATGTGATCGGCATGGCGCTTTTCATCGTGCTGATCGGCGTGCCGATCCTGTGGGCAGTCGCGATCTGGATGTTGTACCGTATTATCAAAGGCTGGCTGTATCTGTATGACAACAAGCCATTAACGAATCCGCGCGCGTGGTTCTGACTGTATCCATCTTGAGGCCACCCGCGTAAGCGTTTCACTGAGACCATGAGCCACGACACTTCTAGCTGCCTTTTCTGCCGGATCGCTGCTGGCGCTATTCCCTCGACCAAAGTGCATGAGGACGACGAATTCGTCGCGTTCCGCGATATCCGTCCGGCGGCCGAAACCCATGTGCTTGTGATTCCCCGCAAGCACATCGACACGCTGTCGAACTGCACGGAAGACGACGCAGCCCTGCTTGGTAGAATGCTGGTGCTGGTCGCGCGGCTGGCGGACAAGCTGGGCGTGGCCTACACGGGCGGTGCGACCGGCTTTCGAACGGTCATTAATACCGGTCCCGGCGGCGGGCAGGAGGTGTATCACCTGCACGCGCATATTCTGGCGGGGCCGCGTCCGTGGCTGCGTATGGGTTGATGCTGGCAGAGCGTTGGCCAGAGCGGGTAACGTTGCCGGGTTGCCGGGACCAGCCGGCCGCAAACGTGCTTCGCGGCAGGATTTTGACCGCACACAATAGCGGCCGGGCAAAGGTAGCGTTCAGCATGCCGGAATGTAATAACGCCGACGTGCTGATCCATTCATAATGAAGCGCATGTGCTGCTGCCGGTTTCGGCGGTATCGTAGATGTGAGGCGCGAGCGCTTCGAATTATGCCGAGAGGCAGACGATGTTTGCCGCGGATGAGCATACAGACGACGCGGCGACGGGGTTAAGGAGAGTTTTCATGGGTTCGTTAAGTATTTGGCATTGGCTGATCGTGTTGCTGATTGTGGCGCTGGTGTTCGGCACGAAGAAACTGCGCAACATCGGCAGCGATCTGGGCGGCGCGGTAAAGGGCTTCAAGGAAGGCGTGAAGGACAGCGAAACGCCGGCCGACGCGCAGGCACGCGAGTTGCCGCGCACGGGCACCGTTGATGTCGACGCAAAGGAAAAAGCGCCGCATTCCGGCGACTCCCGCTAAATCCGCGGCAGCCCCGCACTGACGGAAAGCTCATCCCATGCTGGACCTCGGTCTAACCAAGATGGCGCTGATCGGCGTCGTCGCGCTGGTCGTTCTCGGGCCGGAGCGCCTGCCGCGCGTTGCACGCACGGCTGGCGCGCTGTTCGGGCGTGCGCAGCGTTACATCAACGACGTGAAGTCCGAAGTCACGCGTGAGATCGAGCTGGACGAGCTGCGTCGCATGAAGACGGAGTTCGAATCGGCGGCGAGCAGCGTCCAGACCACTATTCACGACAATCTGCGCAAGCACGAAGCCGAAGTGAATGACGCGTGGAACGCCGGTACGTCGGTGTCGCCGAGCATTGCGGGCGGCGCGTCGGAATACGATGCAACTTCCGCCGACGGCACGTCCTGGCGCAGCAGCATCGCCTCCGCACCGAAGCGCAAGAACTGGCGCGTCAAGCAGACGGCCGCGCCGACGTGGTACAAGCGCGCCACGCTGCGTCGCACGCGCGTGCAGTCGGGCGCGGCGCGTGTCGCGCGGCATACACCGGTGAGCCTGCGTCGTCCGACACGCTTCTTCTGATGTCCCCTGCGAAACACTCCAACCGAGGGCCGGCGTGAGCGACCCCCAGCAAAACCAGGGCGATGCCCCTGAAGAAACCTTCATCTCGCATCTCGTCGAACTACGCGACCGCATCATCCGGGCAGGCATCTCGGTCATCGTCGTGTTTCTCGGGCTCGTCTACTGGGCGCCGGATATTTTCCGCCTGCTCGCGCGTCCGCTGATGCAGAACCTGCCGAAGGACGGCAAGATGATCGTCACCGACGTCACCGGCTCGTTTTTCGTGCCGATGAAGGTGACGATGCTCGTCGCGCTTGTGATCGCGCTGCCGGTCGTGCTGTATCAGATCTGGGCGTTCGTCGCGCCCGGGCTGTATCAACACGAGAAGAAGCTGGTGGTGCCGCTCGTCGGGAGCAGCTATGCGCTCTTTCTGTGCGGCATGGCGTTCGCGTACTTTGTCGTGTTTCCGACGATTTTCCGCGTGATGGCGCACTACAACGCGCCGCTCGGCGCGGAAATGACCACCGATATCGATAATTATCTGAGCTTCGTGCTGACGATGTTCATCGCGTTCGGCGTGACGTTCGAGGTGCCGATCGTGGTCGTGCTGCTGGTGCGCATGGGCATTCTCTCGGTCAAGAAGCTGAGGGAGATCCGTCCGTATGTGATCGTCGGCGCGTTTGTCATTTCGGCTGTTGTGACGCCACCAGACGTGTTTTCGCAGCTGATTCTGGCGATTCCGCTGATCATTCTCTACGAAGCCGGGATCATCGCCGCGCGGTTGATTGTCGGCAAGCAGCCGGTCGTGAAGGAAGAAGAGAGTACGCCGACGAGCTAGGCGGCGGGGCTCAACCCCCCTCGTCGCCCTGATCATCGCCCTGGTCCGCGGGCTGCTTCGGCGGCGGGCGCTTGCCGATCATCACGTCCAGATCGAGCTCCCTGTTCTTGCGTACCAGATGAACCTTCGCGCTCGTACCCGGCTTGATCTGCGCGATCACGTTCAGAAGACGCGTCGTATCCGTGATGTCCTCACCGTTCACGCTCAGCAGGATGTCACCCGGCTTGACGCCAGCCTTGTCGGCCGGGCCGCCCTGCAGCACGCCCGCGACGATCGCGCCCGACTTCTGCTGCAGCCCGAACGACTCCGCGATCTCCGGCGTCACGTCCTGCGGCTCGACGCCGATCCAGCCGCGCGTCACCGAACCCGTCGTGATGATGCTTTCCAGCACGCTGCGCGCCGTCGAGACCGGGATCGCGAAGCCAATACCGAGCGACCCGCCCGAGCGCGAGTAGATGGCCGTATTGATGCCGAGCAGGTTGCCGTTTACGTCGACCAGCGCGCCGCCCGAGTTGCCCGGGTTGATCGCCGCATCGGTCTGGATGAAGTTTTCGAATGTGTTGATGCCGAGGTGATTGCGCCCCAGCGCGCTGACGATGCCCATCGTCACCGTCTGGCCGACGCCGAACGGGTTACCGATGGCGAGCACCACGTCGCCGACGCGCGTCTGGTCCATGCGGCCGAGCGTGATCGTCGGCAGATTGGTCATGTTGACTTTCAGCACGGCCAGATCCGTCTCGGGATCGACGCCGATCACCTTCGCGTTAGTCGTGCGGCCGTCGGCGAGCGCAATTTCGATCTGATCCGCGCCGTCCACGACGTGCTGGTTCGTTAGAATGTAACCTTCCGAACTCACGATGACACCCGAGCCAAGATTGGCCGCGGGCTGTTCCTGCTGCTTGCGGTTATTGTTCTTGTCGCCGAAGAAATAGCGGAAGAGCGGATCTTTCGCGCGCGGGTCGGGCGGAAGCGAGCCGTCCTTGCTGGAGAACACGTTGACGACCGCCGGCATGGCCTTGTACGCCGCGTCGGCGTACGAAGCCTGCGCGGAGCCACTGCCACCGCCGATGCCTGGCGCTACTTCACGCAGGGCAACGATCGGTTCGGCGAGCTGCTTGCCAAACTGGCCCTGGCGCTGCAGCCATTGCGGCTTGAGCGTCGCAATGATGAACATCAGCGCCAGCAGTACCGTTACCGCCTGGGCGAAGAACAGCCAAAAGCGTCTAAGCATCTGAAGATATTAGAGGTTTATATGGATCGGATCGAACTGGAATTGTACTTGAACAATCTTCTGCAAACCGCGAGGTTCAAGGACTATTGCCCTAATGGTCTGCAGGTTGAAGGACGCCGCCGGATAAAAAAGATCGCGACCGGCGTGACCGCCTCCGCGGCCTTTCTGGAGGCGGCGATCGAGTGGGGCGCGGACGCCGTGTTCGTGCATCACGGCTATTTCTGGCGCAACGAAGCACCGCAGATCACGGGCCGTAAACATGGCCGCATCAAGCTGCTGATCCAGAACGACCTGAACCTGTTCGCCTACCATCTGCCGCTCGACGACCATCCGGAATTCGGCAACAACGCGCAACTCGGCGCAAAAATGGGCTGGATCGCCGACGACGCCCGCTTTGGCGACACCGACCTCGGCTGGCTGAGCACGCTACCTACGCCCGTCACGCTCGCGCACTTCACCGCGCAGGTCGAGCAGACGCTCGGCCGCACGCCGCTTGTGCTTGGCGACCCGGACCGCGAACTGCGGCGCGTCGCGTGGTGCACGGGCGCCGCACAAAGCTATTTCGACGCCGCGATCGACGCCGGCGCCGACGTGTTCCTCACGGGCGAAGTCTCCGAGTCGACCACGCACACGGCAGCCGAAAGCGGCGTGGCGTTCCTCGCGGCCGGCCATCACGCGACCGAGCGTTTCGGCGTCCAGGCAGTCGGCGCGCATTTGTCCGAGACATTTGATCTCGAGCATCTCTTTATCGATATCCATAATCCGGTCTGACATTTCAGGCAATTAGTGAACAAAAAGGCTGGATAACGGAGGGAGCGCTTAAGAAACCGCATAAAAAAGTTTGCGATTCGTGCGGGAATACCCTGAGTTATCAAAGACTTCGCACGCTTTTTGGTATTCGGCCCTTGTAAATGCCGACTCCATTCGAGCAAACTAGCGGCGGTAGAACCGGCTTGACGGAAAAATCCAACTCAGAAGTGGGGCGTGTGATGCGAGACAAGGAAGATGAACGCGTCGACGGCAGCCGTCGTACCTGGCTGATTGCGACGACCGTAGCAGGTGGCGTAGGAGGAGTTGCCACTGTAGTGCCCTTTGTTAGTTCGTTTGCACCATCTGAAAAGGCCAAGGCGGCTGGCGCCCCGGTCGAAGTCGATATCAGCAACCTGAAGCCCGGCGACATGATGACCGTGGCATGGCGTGGCAAGCCGGTGTGGATCATCAACCGCACCGACAAGATGCTCGCCGACGTTAAAAAAGCCGATCAGGAAGTCGCTGACCCGGACAGCAAGAAACCCTTCACGATGGCGGAGCCGGATTACTGCAAGAACGAATTCCGCGCCCGCGCTGACCGCAAGAACATCTTCGTCGCCGTCGCTGTGTGCACCCATCTGGGCTGCACGCCGACGCCACGCTTCCAGGAGGGGGCGCAGCCCAATCTTCCCGACGACTGGCCTGGTGGCTTCCTGTGCCCGTGCCACGGCTCGACCTATGACATGGCCGGCCGCGTCTTCAAGAACAAACCTGCTCCGCAAAACCTCGACATTCCGCCCTATATGTTCACGTCGGCGAATCAGCTCGTGATCGGCAAGGACGAGAAAGGAGAAGCGTAAATGGCGATCGAACACGAAGTGGGGACGACCGGGCTGGCCGGCTGGATCGACCGCCGTTTTCCGATGACGGCGGCATGGAAGAAGCACGTCTCCGAGTACTACGCGCCGAAGAACTTCAACTTCTGGTATTTCTTCGGCTCGCTGGCGCTGCTGGTGCTGGTGAACCAGATTGTCACGGGTATTTTCCTGACGATGAACTACAAGCCCGACGCGACGCTCGCGTTCTCGTCGGTCGAGTACATCATGCGCGAGGTGCCGTGGGGCTGGCTGATCCGCTATATGCACTCGACGGGCGCGTCGATGTTCTTCGTCGTCGTGTATCTGCACATGTTTCGCGGGCTGCTTTACGGCTCGTACCGCAAGCCGCGCGAACTCGTGTGGATCTTCGGTTGCGCGATTTTCCTGAGCCTGATGGCCGAGGCGTTCTTCGGCTACCTGCTGCCGTGGGGCCAGATGTCGTTCTGGGGCGCGCAGGTGATCGTGAACCTGTTCTCGGCGATTCCGTTTATCGGGCCGGATCTGTCGCTGTGGATTCGCGGTGATTACGTCGTGTCGGACGTCACGCTGAACCGTTTCTTCGCGTTTCATGTGGTCGCCATTCCGCTGGTGCTGATCGGGCTGGTGATCGCTCACATCGTGGCGCTGCATGAAGTGGGCTCGAACAATCCGGACGGCATCGAGATCAAGGCGAAGAAGGACGCGAACGGCAAACCGATCGACGGCATCCCGTTCCATCCGTACTACTCCGTCCACGATTTTCTTGGCGTCGCCGTGTTCCTGTTAATCTTCGCCGCGATCCTCTTTTTCGCGCCGGAGATGGGCGGGTACTTCCTCGAGGCGAATAACTTCGTCCCGGCGAATCCGCTGCAGACGCCGCCGGAAATCGCGCCGGTGTGGTACTTCACCGCGTTCTACGCGATGCTGCGCGCCACCACCGACCCGTTCAAGATCGTCCTGATGGTCGTGATCGCGTTGCTCGGCCTGCTCGCGCTGGTGCGGGCGCGCGGCAAGTGGAAGCTCGGTCTGCCGGTGCTCGCCGTGCTCGTGATTCTGGCGATGGCGTCCACCGAGTCGAAGTTCTGGGGTGTCGTGGTGATGGGAACGGCGGTGGTGTCGCTGTTCTTCCTGCCGTGGCTCGACCAGTCACCGGTGAAATCGATCCGCTACCGGCCGTTCTTCCACAAGGTGTTTTACGGGATCTTCGTGCTGGCGTTCCTGACGCTGGGCTTCCTTGGAACGAAGCCGCCATCGCCCGCATCGACGCTGATCGCGCAGATCTGTGCACTGATTTACTTTGCGTTCTTCCTCGGCATGCCGTTCTGGACACGGCTCGGACGGTTTAAACAGCCGCCCGAACGGGTCCGGTTCAAGCCTCACTAACGCGCGCCAGGAGAACCCACAATGAAAAAACTGCTTTCGACGCTCGCGCTGATCGGCGCGGCGACCTTCGCGCTGATGGTGAGTCCGGCGCACGCGGACGAGAATTTCCCGCTCGACCGCGCGCCCGATAACGCGGACAATTTCGCCTCCTTGCAGCGTGGCGCGCAATTGTTTGTAAACTATTGCCTGAATTGCCATAGCGCGAACCTGATGCGATACAACCGCCTGCAGGATCTGGGCATTTCGCAGAAGGAAATCGAGAAAAACCTGTTGTTCACGACCGACAAGGTGGGTAACACGATGTCGGTGGCGATGCGGCCTGACGACGCGAAAGCGTGGTTCGGGGCGCAACCGCCGGATCTGTCGGTGGAAGCGCGGGCGCGCAACAAGGATTGGCTGTACACGTACCTGCGCAGTTTTTACCGCGATGACACACGGCCGACAGGCTGGAACAATATGGTGTACGACAATGTGAGCATGCCGCACGTGTTGTGGCAGCTCCAGGGCCAGCGAACCGCGAAGTTCGAGGACGACATCGACGAAAAGACGGGCGAAAAGCTCCGCAAGTTCGTCGGCTACCAGCAGGTCACGCCGGGGACGATGTCGCCAGTAGATTATGATTCTGCTGTTGCCGACCTCGTGTCGTACCTGTCGTGGATGTCCGAACCCGCGCAGCAAACGCGCAAACGGCTGGGCGTGTGGGTGCTGCTGTTCCTTGGCATCCTGAGCTTTTTCGCCTGGCGATTGAACGCCGCGTACTGGAAAGATATCAAATAATCACGCCGTAACCGGCGTGGGGCCGGCGCAAGGAGAAACCGCGAGGCGGATTTTCCGCGCTGGCCCTTCAGCTTTTTGAGGAAATGTAAACATGATGGTTCTGTACTCTGGCACGACTTGCCCCTTCTCCCAGCGCTGCCGGCTGGTGTTGTTCGAAAAGGGCATGGACTTCGAGATCCGCGACGTCGATCTGTTCAACAAGCCGGAAGACATCGCCGTGATGAATCCGTACGGTCAGGTGCCAATCCTCGTCGAACGGGATCTGATTCTGTACGAATCGAACATCATCAACGAGTACATCGACGAGCGCTTCCCGCATCCGCAACTGATGCCCGCCGACCCGGTGCAACGCGCCCGCGCGCGCCTCTTCCTGCTCAACTTCGAGAAGGAACTGTTCGTGCACGTCGGCACGCTGGAAAACGAAAAGGGCAAGGCGGCCGAGAAGAATCACGAAAAGGCGCGTATCGCGATTCGTGACCGTCTGACGCAGCTCGCACCGATCTTCCTGAAGAACAAGTACATGCTCGGCGAAGAGTTCTCGATGCTCGACGTGGCGATCGCGCCGCTGTTGTGGCGTCTGGATCACTACGGCATCGAGCTGTCGAAGAATGCTGCACCGCTGATGAAGTACGCCGAACGCATTTTCAGCCGTCCGGCCTATATCGAAGCGCTGACGCCTTCGGAAAAGGTGATGCGTCGTTGAGTCTGGCTTTGGGGTGAGGGCGTCGCGCGGGTTGTCTTGATCGCGTGATGCTTTCGCCCGGTAAGAGGAATGTTGATGCAAGAGATTTCCACGAAGCCTTACCTGCTGCGCGCGCTGTACGAGTGGTGCACGGATAACGGCTACACACCGCACATCGCGGTACGGGTCGACAACCAGACACGCGTGCCGCGCCAGTTTGTGCGTGACAACGAAATCGTGCTGAACATCAGCTTCGAGGCGACGAGCCAGTTGCAGATGGGCAATGAACTCGTCGAGTTCAACGCGCGTTTCTCGGGGAAGTCGCACCGGATCGAAGTGCCGGTCGCGAACGTGCTCGCCATCTACGCACGCGAGAACGGTCAGGGCATGGCGTTCCCGGTTGATTCTCCGGGTGGTGAGGCGGCGGATTCGAGCGAAGAAGACGACGCGTCGACGGGCGTTGACACGAGGGGTGTCGGTACGCCGACGGCCATCGGTGGAAACGCGCCGGCGGCGGTTGAGGCTGACTCGCGCGCTTCAACTACAGCGCAAAAGCCCGAAGACGCAGGCGACGCTCCGAAACCTGACGACGATGGATCAAAAGGTGGTGGAAGAGGTCACCTCAAGGTCGTGAAATGAAGTAAAATCGCCGTCCGATGCCCCCTTAGCTCATTTGGTAGAGCACTTGACTTGTAATCATGAGGTGGTCTGTTCGAATCAGACAGGGGGCACCAAAGCATGAACGACGGGCTACGCGGAAACGCGTAGCCCGTTTTGTTTTGGTGGGTCTCTTCTCATGTTCGCTCACATTCCTTCACGCTTTCTCACGTTCGTCCTGCTTCCGGCCCTTACCGCGTATAACCGGGTAGAAAAGAGGGTCATCATCGCCTACGCTTGGTAGGCCGGCTCTGATGAGAGAGCGCTCACCGGCTCCCATCCCCCGCACATCAACCCCCTAAAGAAGCAATCCAGATTTTCGGACGTTTTCGCGACCGAAAGGGTTGTGCCATCCGGCACCCGACGCATCCGCTTCATCGCGCAGCGTCGCATTTGCATGCAAATACCCTAAGCAAAAAAGTCGAGGAGACATCCATGCATCCATCCCGCTATACCCGGTCCCTTTGCGTCTCAATTGCGCTGATGATTAGCGCAACCGCAGCATTCTCCGCCGACGAAGTAGAGAACAGCGCGACGACCACCACTACGCCGATGCCGCCCGTCCTTCAGCCGGTCTCCCAGCAGCAGCTGGATTCAGCGAACACGCGCGCTGGAGACTGGATTCATCCGAACGGTTCGTACGCGCAGACGCGTTATTACCCCGGCACCCAGATCAATACCACCAACGTCGCAAAGCTGAAGCCAGTTTTCATTGTCCAGACGGCCGTGAACGAATCGATGGAAACCGCGCCGATCGTGTCGAACGGCATCATGTTCCTGACGACGTCGTTCAATCACGTGTACGCGGTCGATGCGGTGACCGGCAAGGAATACTGGCATTACAAGCACAAGATGGGGCCGATCACGACATTCTGCTGCGGACCGAACAATCGCGGCGTGGCGATCTCGGGTGATCGCCTCTTCATGGGCACGCTCGATTCGAAACTCGTCGCGCTCGATGCGAAGACCGGCAAGCTGCTATGGGAAACGCAGATCGCCAATCCGGACCAGGGCTACTCGGAGACGATGGCGCCAACGGTCGTCGAAAACAAGGTGCTGATCGGTACCAATGGCGGTGAGTACGGTATTCGCGGCTTCGTGAAAGCCTTCGATGCCGCCACCGGCAATCTGCTGTGGACCTTCTACACGATTCCCGACAAAGGTCAGGAAGGCGTCTGGGCCACCGACGACGCAACCGGCCGCAACATGAAACGCGACATCGCCGCGGAACAGAAGCAGCTTGCCGACAAGGGCGGCGACTTCTACAAGACGCTCGGCGGCGGCGTGTGGATGACGCCGGCGGTCGACCGGCAGTCGCGCACGGTGTATTTCGTGGTCGGCAATCCGTCGCCTGATCTGTATGGCGGGATCCGTCCGGGAGACAACCTCTATACCGATTCGCTCGTCGCGGTGAATCTCGATACCGGCGAATACAAGTGGCACTTCCAGTACATCGCGCATGACATCTGGGACCTCGACGCTGCAAGCCCGGCGATTCTCGTCGACGTCCGTGACAAGGACGGTCACATGGTGCCGGGCATTATTCACGGTGGCAAAACCGGCCACGTCTACGTGAACGATCGCCGCACCGGCAAGCTGATCCGCTTCTCGAAGGCGATGATCCCGCAGGAAGACATGTGGACGTTGCCGACGTCGACCGGCGCGCGGATGTTGCCGGGCGCGAATGGCGGCGTCGAATGGTCGCCAATGGCCTACAGCCCGAAGACACATCTCGCGTATGCCGCGAATCTGCATCAACCGATGACCTATCAGGTCGAAGACGTCGCCTATCCGGGCGGCAGCAAGCTGTGGCTCGGCGGCGCATTCAAGACGATTCCGTCTGAGGCTCAGTGGGGCAAGCTGTCGGCGGTCAACATCGACACCGGCAAGATCGCGTGGGACTTCAAGACCGATCAGCCGTTGATCGGCGGCGTGCTCGCGACGGCCGGCAATCTCGTGTTCAACGGTGAAGGCAACGGGCTCTTCCGCGCATTCGATGCCGCGACCGGCAAGAAGCTCTGGGAATTCCAGTGCGGCGCCGGCGTGAACGCGCCAGCGGTCTCCTACACCGTGCACGGCAAGCAGTACGTTGCCGTCGCCGCGGGCGGGAACACGCAGATCGACTTCAAGCGGGGCAACTCCGTCATCGTGTTCGCGTTGCCGTGACTGGCGCATGGTGACCGCTATCGATGACGCCCGCCCACGCCGCCTGACATGGCGGGCGTGGGCGGCGACGCTGATGTTTTGCGTGAGCGTCGCAAGCCTGCTGCCAGCTGAAGTCGCGCGTGCCGATGCCGAAGCCGGCAAGGCCAGGGCGCAGGTCTGCGCGGCCTGTCATGGCCCGATGGGAAATTCAACGACGTCTGACTATCCGGTTCTCGCTGGCCAGAGCGCGCGCTATACCTATCTCGAACTGCGCGACTTCAAGGAAGGGCGCCGCACCGATCCGCGCATGTCGCCGATGGCGGCAAACCTGTCGCGGGAGGACATGCTCGATCTCGCCGACTATTTCGCCGCGCAGCAGGTTGTAGCGATACCGTACAAGGCTGATCCGGTGCGCGTCGATGCGGGGCGTCGCAAGTCGGCGGAGGTGTTGTGCACGATGTGCCATCTGGGCGGCTTTAGCGGTCAGAATGAGATTCCGCGTGTCGCCGGGCAGCACTACCCGTACATCGTGAAGCAGTTGCAGGACTTCCGCGAACGCAGGCGCACCAACGACGCCGGCAACATGACGAGCCTCACGAAAGGCCTCAGCGACGAGGACATCATGAATCTGGCCGCGTATATCGCGAACCTGCAGTAACTTCGGCGCCGATATGGACAACCGTCGTCGCGCAATCGACGCTACGTCCTTCAAGGGGAGACGTGATCATGAAGAGAACGACGGGCATCCGGGCGGCCGTCGCGATGCTGGCCATCGCATTGAGTGGCGCGCCGTCCTTGAGCGTCGCTGCCGACGACATCAGTCTCAACCAGCAACTGCTGAACGCAGCGAGAAGCGGCGACGTAGCGGGCGTCAATGCTGCGCTGGCCGCAGGCGCGGCGACGGATTCGCGTAATCGCATCGGCGACACGGCGCTGATCACGGCGTGCAAGAAAGGCTCGACCGGGATGGCGCGCACGTTGATCAGCCACGGTGCGAATGTCAGCCAGGCCGACGTGGCGGGCATCACGCCGCTGATGGCCGCCGCTTACGGGGGATCGGACGCCATCGTCAGGATGCTGCTCGAGCACAAGGCGGACATCGAGGTCACCGACCGCGTCGGAAAGACGGCGATGGAATACGCGGCGGGTCAAGGTGCGACGGCCGTGGTGCAGTTGCTGCTGGATGCGGGCGTCGAGGTGAACCGGCTGTACAAGAACGACCTGACCGCGCTGATGTGGGCCGCCGGCTACGATCGCGCGGACACGATCAAGCTGCTGCTCGCGCGTGGCGCCAATCCGGCACTGCGCGACAATCGCGGGATGACGGCACAGGACATCGCCACGCAGACCCACTCGACGCATGCAGCGATGCTGCTGCCCGCGACCCGGGCGAGCGGCTCCTGATACCCGCCCGGCGATCAGGCGATACGCTCAGCGCGATATCCACCGTCGCAGGAAATACAGCAAGACGCGCGCGAAGGTGAGCGGTACTATCGCGCCAAAGCTGGAAGCGGCCGCGCCGCTGCCGGCACAGACCGTTTTTCGGCCGTCCGGAATCTTCCCCGCGTACCCATGACCACCTCCGCCACGATCACCCTTCCCGAAGACGATGGCCCGCGCGCCGTCCTCTGGCGTTCCGAAGCGGCCGTTCCGCCGCCAAAGCGCGTGACCATCGCCGACGATCGCCTCACCGCAGACGCCGCCTACCGTCTCGCCTGCGAAGGCACGGCGCTCTTGTATCGCGGCGACTTCCAGAACGCGCGCCAGTTGCTGCAGGCGATGACGCGGCGCGTCGAACGCAATCCGCGCAAGGAAGCGGCCTCGCTGAAAGACGCGTTCAATTTCCACCGGCAGGCGCAGTCGCAACGCGCGCGCGTTCTCGGCATGGTGCTGATTCCGCTGGAAGGCGACTACACGATTCCGCTGCGTCGCGCGCCGGATGTGCGGGAGGCTTGCATCGAGACGTACGGCCCGGCGACGGACGAACGGTCGGTCGTATCGCTGCGTGAACTGCTCGGGCTGATCGGTGCGCACGAATGGCGCAAAAAGGGCGTCGAGATTCCGGTGCTCGCGGATCGCATCCATCCACACTACGGCGTGTTCTCGCCGGTGCGTGGCGAATACGTGGATCTGGTCGCGCGTACGCCGTTGCCCTCGCTGGAAAAGGCGTTCGATATCGGTACGGGCACGGGCGTACTGGCGGCGGTGCTGGCAAAGCGCGGCGTGAAGAAGATTGTCGCGACCGATCAGGATCCGCGCGCGCTCGCCTGCGCAACCGAAAATTTGACGCGACTGGGCTACAACCGCCAGGTCAAGGTCGTGCAGGCCGATCTGTTTCCTGAAGGCCGCGCACCGCTCGTGATCTGCAATCCGCCGTGGGTGCCGGCGCGGCCCGCGTCGCCGGTCGAACACGCGGTGTTCGATCCCGACAGCCGGATGCTGCTCGGTTTCCTGAACGGCCTCGCGGATCACCTGTCGCCGGGCGGCGAAGGCTGGCTGATCCTGTCGGACTTCGCGGAGCATCTCGGCTTGCGTACGCGCGAAAGTCTGCTTGCCGCGATCGACCGGGCGGGGCTCAAGCTGGTGGGTCGCGAGGACATCAAGCCGCGTCATCCGAAATCGACCGATACGAGCGATCCGCTGCACGCCGCGCGCGTGGCTGAAGTGACTTCGTTGTGGCGGTTGCAGGCGCGCTGAGGTTCAGCGATGCGCCGCCGATGGCGGTTGTGTTGCCAGGGAGCCGACGTAATCGGCGGCGCCTTGCCCTGCGACCAGCCCGCTCGCGAAGCACGCCGTCAGCAGATAACCGCCCGTCGGCGCCTCCCAATCGAGCATTTCGCCCGCACAGAAAGCACCGGGAATCCGCTGCAGCATCAGACGCGCGTCGAGCGTTTCGAACGGGATGCCGCCCGCGCTGCTGATCGCTTCCTCGATTGGCCGCGTGCGCGTGAGGCGCAGCGGCAACGCCTTGATCGCATGGGCGAGATGCTGCGTGTCGGCGAATTCTTCCTTCGACAGGCACTCGCGCAGCAAACCGGCTTTCACGCCCGTGATACCGAGCCGGCCGTGGAGATGCGTCGACATCGAGCGTGATCCGCGCGGCCGTGTGACCTCGTCGACGACACGCAGAGCGGAATGCGCCGGCGCAAGGTCGAGGTGGATCACGACTTCGCCATCGGCCAGCAGCCGGTCCCGGATCACCGACGAAAGGGCGTACACCAGACTTCCCTCGACGCCCGTTTCTGTCGAAATGAACTCACCTTTTCGATAATGGACTTTTTTGTCTACATCGATGACCGAAATGGCGACGGGTTTTACCGGCTGTCCGGCGAAGTGTTCGCGGAAATAGCTGCTCCAACCGGCGTCGAAACCGCAGTTGGCCGGAAGAAGCGGTGCGACGGGCACGTCGCGCGCCTGCATCAGCGGCACCCACGATGCGTCTGATCCGAGCCGTGGCCAGCTGCCGCCGCCGAGCGCGAACACAACGGCGTCGGCCTTCACGTGAAGTTCACCGCTATCGGATGGCGTCGTGAAGCGTAGCGTGTGCTGCCCGCCGACCGCACTCTCCCAGCCGACCCACTTGTGCCGCATGTGAAACCGCACGCCCGCTTCCTTCAATCGATGCAGCCAGGCGCGCAGCATCGGCGCGGCCTTCATGTCGGTCGGGAAGACGCGGCCCGAACTGCCGACGAACGTCTCGATGCCCAGTTCCGTCAGCCACGCGCGCAATGCGTCGGGCCCGAATGCGTCGAGCAGCGGCGCAATCTGCTCGCGACGCGCACCGTACCGTCCGAGGAACGGTGCGAGCGGCTCCGAGTGCGTGATGTTCATGCCGCCCTTGCCGGCCATCAGAAACTTGCGTCCGACCGAAGGCATCGCGTCGTACACATCGACACGCACGCCGCGCCGCGCCAGCGCTTCGGCGGCCATGAGTCCGGCGGGGCCGCCGCCGATGACGGCGACAGAAACGGAATCCTGGGAAAGGGGCATGCAGCGTAGACAGAAGAAGAGGGAAGGGTGAAAAGGGCGCGAGGTCCGCCATTTTCACATCCACAGCAGACGGGAGCAAACGCGCCGGTCACGTTTTGAATTCGCGTCGCGCGAAACCTATACTTTCAGCATCGTTTCCCATTCGATGCGGAGCCGCGCGCGCCGCGTTCATCTTCCCGCTTCCCGCTTCCCGCGTGCCGGGCTGTCCAGTCAGGTCGACCCGCAGACACATCCACGCGTCCCGCCGCTGTTCCTTTGAGGAGACGATCATGACCCGCAAGTACATCGACTGTCGCGAATGTCCGAGCGAAACGAACTGCTCGATCGCGCTATCCGCCGATTCGGAAAGCGAACTGCTCGAGGCCGCCGTGCAGCATGCGGTCGCCGTTCACAAGCACACCGATTCGCCCGAGTTGCGCGCGGAACTGAAGACGATGTTCCATGACGGCACGCCGCCCGTCGAAGGGCCGCGACTGGCGTAGCCACGCCAGTTGATGGCGCGTGAAAAACCGGGCGCGGCGGCTCGCCCTACGCGCCGCCTCCAGCGTCTGCCGGGAACGGCTCAGCCGGGATACTCCTCATCGACCTTCAGACCGGCGAGCTTGAAGATCACCCGCAGCGTCTGCGGTTTGATGTCGCGCCGTGAGGCGAGCGTCGTCATCACGAAGTCGAGCACCTTTGCGTATTTGAGTAGCGTGAGACAGGTTTCCATGTCGACGGCGCCATCACGCATCAGTTCGGCGATCCGCAGCATCTCCACCGAGATGTCGCGCGCCATTTCGAGTTCGATCTGCTGCTTTTCAGTCCACGCGGGCGTGGTGAGAAGCTTCGTCAGCATTTCCTGGAACTTCTGCTCCGCGTTTCCGTTCGGTATCGCGTCCATTGCAGCCTCATTTTCGTCCGAGCGTGCTTCTTGTCCGGTCACACGGCGCGCTGCAGGTTACGTAACGTTCGGCCCCATGTTCCGGGGCCGACCTCCCACACGCTAGCTGGTTCGCTCAGAACAGCTGCTTGTGTTGATGGTTTCTGCCGCGTGCCACAAGTGCGAGCGCGGTTTTGCCGTCCGTTCGCGCATCGCGCAACCGCGCGCGATCTGTCGCTTTCGGCATGAAATGTTCCAGGTGCACAGTGTGTCGCCGGCTGTTTTCTCGCTCTTCGCGCGGACGCACCCGGTTCGAGTCCGCGCTTTTCGGTAAACTGGCAGTATCTTTTCAATCCTTCCGTCATCTGTCGCACGTTCACGGTGCAGTTGGCGCTGCACAAATTCGATGTCGACCCGATCCCCCAAATCCGCGAAGCCGCCGAAAGCGGCTAAAACCCACGATATCCGTCCGAACCAGTCGATCGAGCTGCTGAAGGAACTCCATATCCTCACGCGCGACGGCACAATGAATCAGGACAGCCGCCGCAAGCTGAAGCAGGTCTACCATCTGTTCCAGTTCATCGAGCCGCTGCTGAAAGACCTGAAGGACGCGCAGGGCAGCCTCACGCTCGTCGATCACGGCGCGGGCAAGTCCTATCTAGGTTTTATCCTGTACGACCTGTTTTTCAAGGAGCAGCACGACACGTCGCACATCTACGGCATCGAGACGCGCGAGGATCTCGTCACGAAGTCAGAAGAACTGGCTTCGCGGCTGGGTTTCGAAGGGATGTCGTTCGTGAATCTGTCGGTGGCCGAATCGATCACGTCGGAGCGTCTGCCGGCCACGATCGATATCGTCACCGCGCTTCACGCGTGCAACACCGCCACCGACGACGCGATCCGCTTCGCGCTCGAGAAAAAGGCGAAGTACATCGTCGTCGTGCCGTGCTGCCAGGCGGAAGTGGCGGGCGTGCTGCGCAGCAACAAGAGCCGGTCGCTCGGGCATGCGCTGACGGAAATCTGGCGCCATCCGCTGCATACGCGCGAGTTTGGGAGCCAGATCACGAACGTGCTGCGCTGCCTGCAACTCGAAGCGCATGGCTATCAGGTGAGCGTGACGGAACTTGTCGGCTGGGAGCATTCGATGAAGAACGAACTCATCATCGCCCAGTACAAGGATCTGCCGCGCCGCCGGCCGGCGGAACGGCTTAATGAAGTGATGGAGACGCTTGGTCTCAGCGAACTACACGAACGGTTTTTCGCGCCGGAAGTAGTCTAGCGCTCGCGTCTGGTTTTCGCGTTGAGTGCTCATCTTCCGACGGTGCAGCTTCGCGTCATTCTTTAGCCGGCTCACTCATCCACTTTTGCCAGCCTTCGAGGCCGAGCCGCTGCATCGTTTCCTGATTGCGTTCGTAGATATCGGCGGCGTCGGGGAATGCATCGACGGCGCGCTCGATGCTTGCCTCGCGCAACAGATGCAGGATCGGATACGGCGCGCGGTTCGTGTAGTTCTCGATATCGTCAGGCTCAGTGCCGTCGAATTGATACTGCGGATGAAAGCTCGCGATCTGCAGTTCACCTTCAACGCGCATCTGCTTCAGCATCCGGTCCGCGAAAAACAGGCAGTCGTTGTACTCGAGGAAATCCGTGAGCGCGTTCGGGATGATCAGCAGCGTGGTGTCGATCGCGGCGGGATCAGCGTCGACCAGCGTCTGCAGTTCGGTTTCGAGATCGATCAGCACGCCTTCCCTATCCGTGGCCTCGCTGATCGCGTAGCGGATCTGGTCTTTCACATGCACGCTCTTTGCGAACGGGCACAGGTTCAGTCCGATGACCGCGCGCGTCAGCCAGTGACGGGTGGCGGAAAGGATCGTTTCGCGGGTTTCGGCGGACAGCGGCATGGCGGGAGAACAACGTGGAAAGCCGTATTTTAGCGGCCTTGCCGGCGGCGCTCATGCACGGCGTTGCAACGCTGAATCGTTTTGTCGCGGATCGCACGTAGTTTCGCGCCCGACGGCGAATCGATCGCGCTGCAAGCCCCGACGCTTATGCCCCGGAATGTCTCTTGCAGGCGATGTTGCGGATCGGCCAGTCCGTTCCGATCATTCTCCCGTGGAGACCGCTCATGAAAACCCGTCACGCTGTTCCGGTCATCGTTGCGCTCTCGTGCGTCTGGACATGTGCGCGTGCTGAGGATCCGCAAAAGCTGTCGAAAGAAGAACTGCAGCAGGTCATTCCCGGCTCGAAGGTGAACAGCACCAGTCCGCGAGGTTTTGCGCATCGCTGGACCAACGATGCGTCAGGCGAATTCACCGCCAACTGGGAAACGCCGCCCGGACAACGGCCGTTTTCCGGCAATGCGCCCGGCAAGTGGATGATCACCGACGACGGCAGGTACTGCGTTGAGATCGAATGGCCGAAGCTGCAGCAGGAAAAATGGTGCGCGGCCGTCCAGAAAACCGGTGAAGGAAAGTTCGCGCTGGTGACAGAAGGTGCCCGCGGGATTCCGCCGCAGCTGGAGATATCGAAGTAGCCTGGGTTGCGGCGACGCGTCGGCCGGATTGCTGCTAGCGACGTACGAAGCGTTCTGCGGGACGCGCGAGCGACGACCGGCGCGTGCCTTCTGATGTCAGGTCGCGCCCTGCGGCGCGCCTGCGCACGCCCCCGCGATCAACTGCGCCGCGACGCGCGGCGCAGCGAGAATCGGTCCGCAGCCGGGACCGTATGTCTGGCTCGCCGCATAGACACCTTCGATCAGCAGGCCGAGCGCATTGGCGAGTGCCTCGGGATCGTCCGCGCCCGCTTCGGTGGCGAGCGACAGGATCCGCGCCATCAACCGCGCCTTGTTGCCGACGACAAACTGGCGCGCCGGATGCATCACATCGGGAAACTCGACGGCCACGTTCACAAACGGACAGCCCCGATAGTCATCCACCGAAGCGCGCACGGCCAGATCGTCGAAATACTGCTGAAGCTGCTTTACCGGCTCGCCAGGATGCATCGCGAAGCTCTTTTCGACGTAGCCGAAAAACTGCGCATCCTTACGTTCCAGATAAGCGATGACAAGATCGTCTTTTGACGAGAACTGCCGGTACAGGCTCATCTTGTTGACACCCGCCCGCTCGACGACCGTGTCGACGCCGACCGCCCGCACGCCATCGCGATAGAACAGTTCGTCCGCAGCCCGGATCAGTTGCGCCTGCGCGTCGGGACCGGCCGTCTGCGTGCGTGTGCGACGCGTCGCCGTCCGTTTTTCCGTTTCGCTCTGTGCCATGGTCGTACCACCTTCGGATGCTGACGCTTGACATGTTACCGACCAGTAACTAATATCGCAACACGCATTGTGACAGATCTGTCACAAGTCTCTTGCTGAAGTGGTAACAATTCGCGATAGCAACGAAAAGCGGCGCCATGCGCCGGCTGGAGAAACCGATGAACTGGGCTGCAAGACTGATTGGCGGGCGCTTCCACTATGGATGGCTGACCGTGGCGGTGGTGTTTCTGGTGTTGCTCGCCGCGGCTGGCACGCGGGCGACGCCCAGCGTCATGATGCTGCCGCTCGAGCATCAATTCGGATGGAGCCGCGCGACGATTTCGCTCGCGATCTCTGTGAACATCGCGCTGTACGGCTTGATGGGGCCGTTTGCGGCTGCGGCCATGCAGCGATTTGGCGTCCGTCCGACACTGCTCGTCGCGCTGGCGACACTGGCTTCGGGTGTCGCGCTGTCGTCGCTGATGACGCAGCCGTGGCAGATGATCCTGATCTGGGGCGTGATGGTCGGCGGGTCGACGGGCGTGGCGGCGCTTTCGCTGTCGGCCACCGTGGTGACGCGCTGGTTCACCACGCACCGCGGCCTCGTAATGGGCATCCTGACCGCCAGTTCGGCGACCGGCCAGCTCGTGTTCCTGCCGCTGCTGGCCGCGATCGCGCAGCATCATGGCTGGCGTCCCGTGGTGTGGGTGGTCGCGGGCGCTGCGGCGATCGTGTTGCCGCTGGTCGCGTTCCTGCTGCCGGAACGTCCCGCCGACATGGCGTTGCGTCCGTACGGTGAACCTGCCGACGCGCCCGTTTCGTCGAATGTCACGAAGCAGAATCCGCTGGCGATCGCTTTCGGCACGTTGGCCATGGCGAGCAAAACGCGCGATTTCTGGCTGCTGTTCTTCAGCTTCTTTATCTGCGGCGCAAGCACGAACGGTTACGTCGGCACCCACCTGATCGCGATGTGTGGCGACTACGGTATGACCGAAGTGCAGGGCGCATCGCTGCTCGCCGCGATGGGCATCTTCGATCTGTTCGGCACGACCTTGTCCGGATGGCTGTCGGATCGCTTCAACAGCCGCGTGTTGCTGTTCTGGTATTACGGGCTGCGCGGGCTGTCGCTGATGTATCTGCCGCATGCGTTCGGCATCGACTTCTTCGGCTTGCCGCTGTTCGCGGTGTTCTACGGGCTCGACTGGATCGCCACGGTTCCGCCGACCGTGCGTCTTGCCACCGATGTCTACGGCAAGGAATCGGCACCGGTGGTGTTCGGCTGGGTGGTCGCGGGTCACCAGCTCGGCGCGGCGTTCGCAGCCCTCGGCGCCGGTATGCTGCGCGCAAGCCTCGGCACCTATACGGTGGCATCGATGATCTCCGGCTGCCTGTGCCTCGTCGCCGCCGTGATCGTGCTGCGGATCAATCGCGGTGAGCGGACGGTCGCCGCGCAGGTGGCGTGACGTCGGCGTAACGGCAGCCGATCACAACGGGTCGTGCGCGCTGAACCGGCCGCCGGCCCCCGATCGGTAACACCCAGGAAAAGAACGGAGCGGTCTTCATACCGCTCCGTTTTTTGCGGTGACGTTATCGCGCTTATGTGCGCCGGGACCCGGCGTCAGGCGTAAAGGCCGGTTATGCTATGTGGCCCGGGCGTCCGCCCGTCGACCGGATTTCGACCGAGAGAAGCGCATGATCACAAAACCCGCTCCAACTACCGTTCCCATCCACGAACTTCTTGCTAGCCGCTGGAGCCCGCGCGCGTATTCGAGCGAACCGGTGAGCCGCGATCAGTTGCATTCGGTACTCGAGGCGGCGCGCTGGGCGCCTTCGTCGTATAACGCGCAGCCGTGGCGCTTCGTCGTGTTCGACCGCACCACCGACGAAGTCGCGTTCAAGCGCGCCTTCGCGACACTGGTGCCGTTCAACCAGGGCTGGAATGCGCCGGCGCCGGTACTGATCGCCGTGACGACGCAGACGTTGACGAACAAGGGTGAAGTCAACCGCTGCGCTCCGTACGACGCGGGCGCGGCAGCGATGGCGCTGGTCCTGCAGGCGCACGCGCTCGGCCTCGCCGCGCACCAGATGAGCGGCTTCGACGTCCCTGCGTTCCGAAGCGCGTTTGCGATTCCCAGAGACGTCGAAGTGATCGCGATGATTTCGATCGGCCATTACGGCGATGTCGACAAGCTGGATCCGGTGTTGCGCGAGCGCGAGAAGTCGGTGCGTCAGCGCCAGCCGCTGGGCGAGATTGCCTTCGGCGGCGCGTGGAAGAAGGCGTTCTGATTCTGGCTGTGGCCTTCGCTGGCGATTGTGGACCGGCGGATAGAAAAACGCGCGGCATCGACCGCGCGTTTTTTTGCGTCTTACGTTCCCGCGCCGGTCTTGCGCGTTTCGATGCGCCACGGGTCTACGTCGTTCGCCTGCGTCGACGGTTTGCCTCAGCCATTCGGCTCAATCGTCCGCACTGACCGCCGAAAGCGGCGACGCCACGCTTTCGAGCGGCTTCCGCTCCGCGTCGATGCCCCAGATGGCCGCGATGACTGCCGCCGCCACCATCAGCCCCGCGCCGACCAGATATCCCGTGAACACCTGACCGCGCTCGTGCGTATCGATCAGACGGCCAAAGAACGCCGGCCCGGCGACGCCGCCTAACGCGGTTCCGAACGCGTAAAACACGGCGATCGCGAGCGCCCGGATTTCGAGCGGAAAGGATTCGCTGACGGTCAGATACGCCGAACTCGCCGCCGCCGATGCAAAGAAAAAGATCACCATCCAGGCGATCGTCTGCATCTCCACGGTGAGCACCTGCTGCTGGAAGAGATAGCCGCTGATCGCGAGCAGGATGCCGGAAATCGCATACGTCGACGCAATCATCTTGCGACGGCCAACCACATCGAAGAGCCGGCCGAGCAGCAGCGGCCCGAGAAAATTGCCGAGCGCGAAGGGCAGCAGATACCAGCCGATGTGGTCGCCCGGCACGCCGTAGAAGTCAGTCAGCACGAGCGCGTAGGTGAAGAAAATCGCGTTGTAGCAGAACGCCTGCGCGGTCATCAGCGACAGCCCGACCAGCGCGCGTCGCCGATGCAGCATAAATAGCGTGTGAAATACCTCGCGCAGCGTCGTCCGTTCGCGCGAACGCAGGCGCAGCGGCTGCAGGCTGTCGTTTGCGAGCGTGTGCCCATCACCATGAAAACGCGCTTCGATGCCTTCGACGATTGTCCGCGCCTCGTCGTGCTGGCCATGCGTCAGCAGCCAGCGCGGGCTTTCCGGAATCCACGCGCGCATCGGCAGGATTACGAGCGCGAGCGCGGCGCCGATGAAAAAGCACGCGCGCCAGCCCCAGTCGGCGGGCAGCAGGCTGTTGTCGAGCAGCACCAGCGAGCCGGCCGCGCCGAGCGCCGCGCCGACCCAGAATGTGCCGTTGATGCCGAGATCGGTCCAGCCGCGTACGCGCGCAGGCGTGAACTCCTGAATCGTCGAATTGATCGCCGTGTATTCGCCGCCGATGCCCGCGCCGGTCAGGAATCGGAACACAATGAAGCTCGCCAGATTCCATGAGAGCGAGGTCGCCGCAGTGGCCGCCAGATAGAGAGCGAGGGTGATGAAAAACAGCTTGCGGCGCCCGAGACGATCGGTGAGCCAGCCGAAACCGAGCGCGCCGAGGACCGCACCCGCGATGTACGCGCTGCCGGTAAGGCCGACGTCGGCGTTGGAAAAATGCAGCGTCGGGCTCGATTTCAGCGCGCTCGCGACGGCGCCGGCCAGCGTCACTTCGAGCCCGTCCAGCAGCCAGGTGACGCCGAGCGCGAAAACGATCAACGTGTGGAAGCGGCCCCACGGCAGACGGTCGAGCCGGGACGGCAGGTCGGTTTCGATGATGGCCGGCCGGGCGGCGCGAGATGCCCCGGCGGGCATCGGGCCACCTGGCGTGGCGGGCCGTTCATGCGTCGAGGCGGCGGACGGCTCGGTCATTCCTCAAGTTCTCCGGAAAATTGACGACATATCCTGCTTGACTGGAGACATTAGCAGGCACACTGCGTGAGCAAATTCCATACCGTGAGATGGCGCGTCGGGCCGGTTGATACTGGCCGCGCTTCGTGATACAAAGCCCGTCCATTTCCGTCTTTCCGTCCGCGCCAACCGTGAGCGATTCCTGCCATGACCTACTGCGCGATTGACTTCGGCACCTCGAACTCGGCCGTTGCGCTGCCTGACGGCGCAACGCTGCGCCTCGCGCCGGTCGAAGGCGACTACACCACGCTGCCGACCGCCGTCTTCTTCAACACCGACGAGAACACCCGCGAATTCGGCCGCGCGGCGCTCGAAGCGTACATTGACGGCTTCGACGGCCGGCTGATGCGCTCGATGAAGAGTATTCTCGGCTCTGCGCTCGCCGATACGACCACCGATCTCGGCGACGGCTCTGCGATCCGCTACACCGACGTGATCGGGATCTTCCTCGATAACCTGAAACGCAAGGCCGAGAAGGTCGCGGGCGCGTCGATCGATCGCGCGGTGCTCGGCCGGCCGGTCTTTTTCGTCGACGACGACCCGCGTGCCGACCAGCTTGCGCAGCAGCAGCTGGAAGCGGCGGCGCGCTCGGTCGGCCTGCGGGAGATTCACTTCCAGTATGAGCCGATCGCGGCCGCCTTCGACTACGAATCGCATCTAACCCAGGAGGGCCTCGTGCTGGTTGCCGACATCGGCGGCGGCACGTCGGACTTCTCGCTGGTGCGGGTGGGGCCGGAACGGATGCAGCGCATCGAGCGCAAGGACGACGTCCTCGCGCATCACGGCGTGCACGTCGCCGGAACGGACTTCGACCGGCGCGTCGAACTGGCGACGATCCTGCGCGAACTCGGCTATCAGTCGCTCGACCCGGAAGGGCGCGAGTTGCCGAACCGCGTCTATTTCGATCTCGCGACATGGCATCTGATCAACACGGTGTACTCGCCAAAACGTGTCAGCGAACTCGGTCTGATGCGGCACCTTTATACGGAAACCCGGCAGCACGACCGGCTGATGCGGGTCGTCGAGCGCCGTCTGGGTCATGCGCTCGCGGCACACGCTGAAGAAGCGAAGATCGGCGTGGCGGCGGGCGGCGAGACGGTGATCGATCTGGAAGAGGTGGAAGACGATCTGCGTCTTGCCTTCGACGAAGCGCAACTCGTGCAGGCCGGCAACGACGACATGCAGCGCATCGTTCAGGCGGCGCGCGACACGGTACAGGCCGCCGGCGTTGCGACGCGCGACGTGACGGCTGTCTATTTCACGGGTGGCTCCACGGGCCTTGCGTTTCTGTCGAACGCGCTGGCGGCGGCATTTCCCGCCGCGGAAGCTGTATTCGGCGACCGCCTCGCCAGCGTGGCGACGGGTCTCGGGATTCACGCACGACGCGTATTCCGATAATCGATGACCCGACTCGCCTGCGCATTAAATCGCAGGCATAAAAAAACCCCGCCGAGGCGGGGTTTTTTGCGTCCAGAAGGAAGCGTGTTGCTTACACCGGCTTGATGTTAGCAGCTTGCTTGCCCTTCGGGCCCGTCTTAACTTCAAACGTAACCTTTTGGTTTTCTTGCAGCGACTTGAAGCCTTCTGCGCGGATTTCCGAGAAATGCGCGAACAGATCTTCGCCGCCGCCGTCCGGCGTGATGAAGCCAAAGCCCTTTGCGTCATTGAACCACTTGACGGTACCGGTTTCCATATTACTTGTTCCTAAAGATGGTGAATAAGGCCGAAGCCCGGGTGTGCATGAAAATCAAGGAAGGGGCAATGGGACCAACCGGAGTACCGTTGATGGGCGAACTACGAAAGACCTTCACTCGCCGCTTGAAATCCTGCCCGAACGTTATACGGCGATTTCATAGGAAGGTCAACCCAATTCCCCCAAACTTTACAGTTTTTTCAGATTGGTCCGCTTGTTGCCCGCAGATTCTGCTGTTTGCGTTGATGTTTGTCGGGGACAGAACAGCCGATGCTGCATTGAGCGGGTGCAACCGGTAAACTACGCGCCCGCGTAGAGGTTGCACCTTTCAGTTGGTCAGCCGTACTGCGCGTGCGTGATGAAGCGTGGTTTCAGGCGTTAGCCTCGCCACACAGGGCTTCGCATGCTTTCGATACAGGAGAAGACGTGAAAAGTTCTATTCAGAGGAACATCGGGCCGGTCGCGCTGTTGCTGACGGGCCTTGGATCCATCATCGGATCGGGCTGGCTGTTCGGCGCGTGGAAGGCGGCAAAAATTGCAGGCCCGGCGGCAATATGTGCATGGGTCATCGGCGCTGTCGTGATTCTGGCCATAGCGCTGACCTACGCGGAGCTGGGCGCGATGTTCCCGGAATCGGGCGGGATGGTGCGATATGCGCGCTACTCGCACGGCGCGCTTGTCGGCTTTATCAGCGCGTGGGCGAACTGGATTGCGATTGTCTCGGTGATTCCGATCGAAGCGGAGGCGTCGATCCAGTACATGAGCACCTGGCCCTATGACTGGGCGCACGCGCTCTTCGTTGACGGCTCGCTCACTGCACCAGGTTTATTGCTCTCGGCGGCGCTGGTGGTCGTGTATTTCCTGCTGAATTACTGGGGCGTGAAACTCTTCGCGCAGGCCAACTCGGCGATCACGGTCTTCAAGTTCATCATTCCCGGCGCGACGATTCTCGGCCTGATGCTGAGCGGCTTCCATAAGGAAAACTTCGGCGACGCGGGCTCGTTCGCGCCATACGGCTGGTCGGCGGTGCTGACGGCTGTCGCGACGAGCGGCATCGTGTTCGCGTTCAACGGTTTCCAGAGCCCGATCAACCTCGCCGGCGAAGCACGCAATCCGTCGAAGAGCGTGCCGTTTGCGGTGATCGGCTCAATCCTGCTGGCGCTTGTGATCTACGTGCTGCTGCAGGTCGCCTACATTGGCGCGGTGAATCCGTCCGATGTGGTCAAGGGCTGGAGCCACTTCAATTTCGCGTCGCCGTTCGCTGAACTGGCCCTCGCGCTGAACCTGAACTGGCTCGCGTTCCTGCTGTACGTCGACGCGTTCGTGAGCCCGAGCGGCACCGGCACGACCTACATGGCGACCACGACGCGCATGATCTACGCAATGGAGCGAAACAACACGATGCCGAAGATCTTCGGCAACGTGCATCCGCTTTATGGCGTGCCGCGTCAGGCGATGTGGTTCAATCTGCTGGTTTCGTTCATCTTCCTGTTCTTTTTCCGCGGTTGGAGCTCGCTCGCGGCAGTGATCTCGGTCGCGACGGTGATTTCCTATCTGACGGGGCCGATCAGTCTGATGTCGCTGCGCCGCGCCGCGCCGGATCTTGAGCGGCCGCTGCATATCCGGGGCATGTCGGTGATCGCGCCGTTCGCGTTCGTGTGCGCGTCGCTGATTCTATACTGGGCGAAATGGCCACTGACGGGCGAAATCATCCTGCTGATGATCGTCGCGCTGCCGGTCTATTTCTATTTCCAGGCGAAGTCGGGTTTCGGCGGCTGGGGACGCGATCTGAAGGCCGCATGGTGGCTGGTCGCCTATCTGCCGATCATGGCGCTGCTTTCGCTGATCGGCAGCAAGCAGTTCGGCGGCCTCGGGATCCTGCCGTACGGCTGGGACATGCTGGTGGTGATCGCATTCTCGCTGGTCTTCTACTACTGGGGCGTGCACACCGGTTATCGCACCGAATATCTCGACGAGCGTGAATCGCGCGACGAGATTCTCGAAGGAGTCGGCGCGTAACGCGGTCTTCGTTTCGACCACGGCACCGGGCGTACGATGCGCCCGGCGTTGATGCAAAAAACCCCGCCTGGATTCATTTCAGGCGGGGTTTTTTCTTCGAGGCGACTGTGGAATCAGGCGTTGCCGAACACGTAATTCGTCATCGCGAGCGAACGCTGGTACGTGCCGAGTGACTGGATCGACAGCGTGAAATCGTCGTCAGCCGCGCCGAGGGCCGAGAAGACCGGCAGCAGGTGCTCGTCGGTCGGATGCATCAGCACCGCGTACGGCGCCTGCGCGCGATAGTCGAGCAATGCGTCGATGTCGCGAGCGGCGAGCTTCGACTCGAACCAGTCGGTGAACTCGGTCACGCGCGGATCGGCGTCTTCCGGACGCGCCGAGAAATCGGCGGCACGCAGGTTGTGTGTGATCTGGCCCGAGCCGATCACCATCACGCCTTCGTCCTTCAGCGCGCGCAGCGCGCGGCCAACCTGGAAGTGGTGCGCCGGGTCCATGCGCGGCTGGATCGACAACTGTGCGACTGGCACGTCGGCTTCCGGGAACAGCAGCAGCATCGGCACCCAGGCGCCATGGTCGAGACCGTGCGGCTGCGTCGCGGTCGGGATGCCCTGTTCGCCGAGCAGCGCGGCAGCACGCCGGGCGACATCAGGCGCGCCGGGCGCCGGATACTGGATCTCGTAAAGCTGACGTGGGAAGCCGTGAAAATCGTGGATGGTCTCCGGCGCTTCTGACGTGCTCGCGACCGGCTGCACCGTGCCCCAATGGGCAGACAGCATCAAAACGGCCTTGGGACGCGGCAGTTGCGCCGACAGCGTCGCAAATTCGACGGACGGCAGCGACGGGTCGATGGGCAGCGTCGGCGCACCGTGCGACAGGTAAAGCGTGGGTAAGCGGGTCATGGCGGCAAGGCCGCATCAGAAGCGGCCAGAAGGTTTCGTTACTACCACTATAGAGGCGCACTGTCGTTTGATAAACGGGGCAAAACGGATTTGATTGTCTCGTGGGTGTGGGTAATCGCGAGTTTGATGTCTGCCCGGGCGATGGTCGTCGCAATCGGATGTCTCCTTGATTCGAGCATCAAACGTCCGGTGGCAGGACCGGCAATAGCGAAACAGTCTCAGTCGTGTGTCCCGCGCAGCCCAGGCCACGCGGGCGCAAGCGCAGGCCCAAGCGCAAACAGATCCAGCACGCGCGCGACGGTGTGATCGACCATTTCGTCGATTGACGCCGGATGGTTGTAAAACGCCGGCAGCGGCGGAAAAATCACGCCGCCCATCTCGGTCACGGCCGTCATGTTGCGCAGATGCGCGAGGTTGAACGGCGTTTCGCGGACCATCAGCACGAGCCGGCGACGTTCCTTGAGCGTGACGTCGGCGGCACGGGTGATCAGGTTGTCGGCGAAACCGTGCGCGATGCTCGCCAGCGTTTTCATCGAACAGGGCGCGATGATCATGCCGTCGGTGGCGAACGAGCCGGACGCGATGCTCGCGCCGACGTCCCGCACGGAATGGACGACATCCGCGAGCGGATGCACGTCGTCCTTGCTGAGCTGAAGTTCGTGCTGGATGTTGAGCCAGCCAGCGCTGGAGATAAGCAGATGGCTTTCGACGCCGCCCAGGCGGCGCAGCGTCTCGAGCAGCCGGATGCCATAAATGGCACCGGTCGCGCCGGTGATGGCGATGATCAGCCGGCGCTTTGCCTGCGTTGACGCAGCCTGGGTGTCCATGGCGTGCGCCACGCGAGCGGAATTACGCAGCCGCGAACAGTTGCTGCAGTTCGCCGGACTGGTACATCTCCATCATGATGTCCGAGCCGCCGACGAACTCGCCCTTCACGTAAAGCTGCGGAATGGTCGGCCAGTTCGAGAATTCCTTGATGCCCTGGCGGATGCCTTCGTCGTCGAGGACGTTGACCGTCTTGAACTCGTCGACGTTGCATGCCTTCAGGATCTGGATGGCGCGGCCCGAAAAGCCGCACATCGGGAATTGCGCGTTGCCCTTCATGAAGAGCACGACGTTGTTTTCGTCGACGATTTGCTTGATGCGTTGTTGCGTATCCATGACTGACCTTGCGGTTTTCGGAAATTGCGGGATAGACCCAAATAATAGCGGATTTCGTTTGCTCAGGCTGAGCGCTGCTTTACTGTGACGCGCGCAGTGCCAGGCCTCGCGCGATGCCGGTGTCAGGCCGCAGCCAGCCGGCCGCCGCTGATGCGTTCGATACCGGCGAGATCGCGTTCCGAACGGACTTCGCTGAAACCGTGTGCCGTCAACAGCGCGCGGACCGCTTCGGCTTGATCGTAGCCGTGCTCCATCCAGAGCACGCCGCCGTGCGTGAGCCACACGGGCGCGCCGGCGACGATCGCGCGGATCGCGGACAGGCCGTCAGCCTCGTCGGTGAGCGCGCCGCGCGGCTCGAAGCGCAGATCGCCCTGCGACAGATGTGGATCACCGCTCGCGATATACGGCGGGTTACTGACGACGACGTCGAAGCGGAGCGCAGCGTTTGAGTCGAGCGCGGCGTACCAGTCGCCTTCGAAAAGCCTCAGGGAACCGCCAGGGCGCGCCGCGTCGAGCAGTTTCGAAGCGTTTCGTGCGGCGACGGCGAGCGCCTCGGGAGAGCGGTCGACCGCCCAGACCTGCGCGTCGGGCCGCGCGGAGGCAATCGCGACGGCAATGGCGCCGGTGCCGGTGCCAAGATCGAGCACGCGCGGTCTTGCGATGCCTTCGAGCGCGCTGAGCGCCGTCTCGACCAGCAATTCGGTCTCGGGCCGCGGAATCAGCACATCCGGCGTGACATCGAACTCGAGCCCGAAAAATTCACGCGCGCCGATGAGTTGCGCGACGGGCTCGCCGGCCACGCGGCGCGTCTCCAGCGCCCGATATAGCGCGACCAGCGCTAGATCGAGCGGCTCATCGCTGCGTGTGATCAACTCCGTCCGACGCCACCGCAGCACGTGTCCAAGCAGAATGCGCGCTTCGAGCGCGGGAAGCGGCGAGGCGCGCAGCAGTGCGGCGACGGTGTCGATCGTGTTGCTCATCGCGTGCGTCAATCCGCGTCGCCCAGCGACGCCAGCAATTCCGCCTGATGCTCGCTGACGAGCGCCGCGATCAGTTCGTTGAGGTCGCCATCCATGAGCGCGTCGAGGCGATAGAGCGTCAGGTTGATCCGGTGATCGGTGAGACGCCCCTGTGGAAAGTTATACGTGCGAATGCGCTCCGACCGGTCGCCCGAGCCGATCAGGCTCTTGCGCGTCGCGGCTTCCTTCGCGTGCTGCTCCTGCGACTGCTTGTCCATGATCCGCGCGGCCAGCACCTTGAGCGCGCGGTCCTTGTTCTTGTGCTGCGAGCGGTCGTCCTGACATTCGACGACGATGCCCGTCGGAAGGTGCGTCACGCGCACGGCCGAATCGGTCTTGTTGATGTGCTGGCCGCCCGCGCCGGACGCGCGGAACGTGTCGATCCGCAGATCGGCCGGATTGATCTCGACTTCGCCGATTTCGTCGGCTTCCGGCATCACCGCGACCGTGCACGCCGACGTGTGGATGCGGCCCTGCGTTTCGGTCGCCGGCACGCGCTGCACGCGATGTCCGCCGGACTCGAACTTCAGCTTCGAGTAGGCGGCCTCTCCGGCAATCCGCACGATCACTTCCTTGTAGCCGCCCAGATCCGATTCGCTCGCCGACATCATCTCGACCTGCCACTTGTTGCGCTCCGCGTAGCGCAGATACATGCGCAGCAGATCGCCCGCGAACAGCGCCGATTCGTCGCCGCCCGTGCCCGCGCGGATTTCGACGAAGATGTTGCGGTTGTCGTTCGGATCTTTCGGCAGCAGCATCGTCTGCAGTTCGGCTTCGAGCTTCGTCTTCTGGTCGCGCGCGGTGCGGATTTCCTCTTCGGCGAAATCGCGCATCGATGCGTCCGCGAGCAGTTCCTGCGCGGTCGCCTCATCGGTGAGCGCCTGACGCCACAGCGCGTATTGCTCGACAACCGGCCCGAGCTCAGCGTGCTCGCGTGTCAGCTTGCGGTACTGGTCGAGATTCGCGGTGATGTCCTCGCGGCTCAACAGGTCATTCAGTTCGGCCAGCCGGGTGGTGAGCTGGTCGAGCTTGCTTTGCATGCTCGTTTTCATCGGACGGGTCGGAGCGGGCTCCGGAAGGGACGACAGCTAATGGGAAATTCGGAAAATTCGGGAAATTCGCGGATGCGGGGCGAAAGCCCTGATCGACATGCGACGGGCGAGCCGCCGGCAGTGTCGCGGCGACAGCGTCGCTAACGGTCAGAAGGGTCGGACGGGTCAGACGGTGCGGAGGCGCCGCCGTGGTGATAGAAATCGCTCATCAGTTCGATGAGCCTGTCGCGGTTTTCGCTGCTGGCGCGGTTGAGCGCGTGCGTCGGGCCGTGGATCAGCTTGTTGGTCAACGCCTGCGAAAGTGCTTCGAGCACGGCCGCCGGATCGTCGCCGCGCGCGAGCATCTTCTGCGCGCGTTCGACTTCGGCGCGACGCAGCGTGTCCGCCTGCGTATGCATGTGACGGATGACGGGCACGATGCTACGCGCATCGAGCCACTGCATGAAGTTCTGCACGCGCGTTTCGATGATCGCTTCGGCCTGCGCAACGGCCGCCTGACGCGATGCGTTGCCTTCGCGGACGATCGCGCCGAGGTCGTCGACGGTATAGAGAAACACGTCTTCGAGCTTGCCGACTTCGGGTTCGATGTCACGCGGGACGGCCAGATCGACCATGAAGATCGGTCGGTGACGGCGCGCCTTCACGGCACGTTCCATCGCGCCGAGGCCGATGATCGGCAACGTCGACGCCGTACACGACACGATGATGTCGAACTCGTGCATGCGCGCAGGCAGTTCGGACAGCGGAATCGCACGGCCGTTGAAGCGTTCGGCGAGCCGCGAGCCGCGCTCGGCGGTGCGGTTTGCGACCACGAGCTCGCGCGGTTGCTGCGCAGCAAAATGCGTCGCGCACAACTCGATCATTTCGCCCGCGCCGATGAAGAGCACGCGCTGGTTCGAGACTTTATCGAAGATGCGCTGCGCGAGCCGCACAGCCGCGGCGGCCATCGATACCGACTGCGCACCGATTTCCGTCGTGCTGCGCACTTCCTTTGCGACGGCGAAGGTGCGCTGGAACAGCTGGTTCAGATACGTGCCGAGCGCGCCGGCTTCGGAAGCCGTGCGCACTGCGTCCTTCATCTGACCGACGATCTGCGTTTCGCCGAGCACCATCGAATCCAGCCCCGACGCGACGCGAAACGCGTGGCGCACGGCTTCCGACTGCGGCAGTGCGTAGACATGCGGCGCGAGTTCACTGACAGGCAGATTGTGATATTTCGACAGCCACTGGATAGCCGCTTCGCGGACGGCGTGGTCGTCGGTGGCGCAGTAGAGTTCGGTGCGGTTGCAGGTGGACAGAATCGCGGCTTCAGGCGCCGGGCGGGCAGCGGGGCCGAGCCAGATGTCCTTGAACGTCGCCAGCGCCGGCTTGATCTGTTCGAGCGGAAACGCCACGCGTTCGCGCAAGGCGACAGGCGCGGTGTGGTGATTGATTCCGATCGTTAGAAGCTGCATGAGGCGCGATTGTGGGCGGCGCTATGGTATAGCCCGATATTATAGCGTTTCCATGAATCTTTCATTGGACGCAGCTGATACCGGGATGAAGCCCCATGCGCGGTCAGGCAGCGACCCTGTCCAGCTGGTAGCCGTAGCCGTAGAGCGGGGTCAGCGCGTAGCCGAGTTCCGGCCGGAGCTGGAGTTTGGAGCGCAGGCGCGAGGCGTGGGTGTCGAGTGTGCGCGACCTTACGTCGCGGCCGCGCGCCCAGACGGTTTCGAGGATGTGCGCGCGCGAAACCGGCCGCGACAGGTTGGTGAACAGCAGCAGCGCGAACCGGAACTCTTTCGGCGTGAGGTCGACGCGCTGGCCGCGAAACGTCACAAAGTCGTGCGCTGCATCGAAAACGTACTCGCCGAAGACGTTGCGCAGCCGGTTGCGCGGCCGGCGAACGCCGGCCCGGCGGAGCAGCGCGTCCACGCGGGCGAGCATTTCCGGGCCGCGCACCGGCTTCGAGAGACAATCGTCGGCGCCGGCATGCAGGCTCGCGACGATCTCGCTTTCGCGCGGCGCCGTCACCAGCACCATCACCGGCAGCCCGGGCAGCACCTTGCGGGCGAGCGGGATGACATCTTCGGCGGCGAGGTCGCCGGACCAGATATCGGTGAGAAGAAGATCGAAGGTTTCGCTGGCGGCGCTCGCCAGAAATGGCGTGCTGGACGCGAAATGCGCGCAGGCGTGGCCACCGGCAAGCAGGAGGCGCACGATCAGTTCGGCTTGACGACGGTCGGGCTCGACGAGAGCAATTCGCATGGGGAAAAGCACGTTCAGCCGGCGGATGGGCGTGCTGCCGGGCAAGCCCCGTGGCTTGCCTTGCGCTATCCCGCCCCCTAAACTCATCCGCTACGCGGAAAGCGCCGTGCTGACCTGTTCGTACCTGATCGTTAATGAGGCAAAAATGCTAGCTGTGCAAACGCTTCGACCCTATAAGACCGGTCCGAAAATCGTCGAGGCCCGTCGCTGATGGGTTGGGCCGGCATCGTTATCGTCGGCGCGGTGGTCGGTCTGGTCGGCGGGTGGCTGCATCCGTTGCGGCGGACAGGTCGCTCGCGGTTCCTGGCGGCGCTCGTGGCCGGCGTTGCTGGTGCGGTGGTGGCGGCAATGGCCGGCAACGTCACCGGTCTCTTCCACGATGGTGATACGCTCGAATGGCTGGCCTGTACCTCCGTTGCCCTGATCGCCGTCACCGTGACGGTCGGCCTTTTGTCCCGTCGATAAGATGAATTCCCTGCAGGTGAAACAATGAACGCACGACTCCCCGAAACTTCGTCCATTCCCGAACGCATCGCGTTGCTGCGCGGCGCAATGAAGCGCGAAAACCTCGCTGCTTACCTCGTGCCGTCCGCCGATCCTCATCTCTCCGAATATCTGCCGGGACGCTGGCAGGGACGCGAGTGGCTATCCGGCTTCACCGGCTCGGTCGGCACGCTGGTCGTGACCGACGGCTTCGCCGGCCTCTGGGTCGACAGCCGCTACTGGGTGCAGGCCGAAGCGCAACTCGCCGGCACCGGCGTGCAGTTGATGAAGATGATGGGCGGCCAGCAAACGGCGCCGCACATCGACTGGCTCGCGCAGAACGTGGCGGGCGGCGCGGTGGTGGGCGTCGACGGCGCGGTGCTCGGCGTCTCGGCGGCGCGCGCGCTGACCGACGCGCTCACAGCGCGCGACATCAAGCTGCGTACCGACGTCGACCTGCTGGAAGTCATCTGGCCGCAGCGGCCGACGCTGCCGGTCGATGTCGTCTACGAACACGCCGCGCCGCATGCGAGCGTCGCGCGTGCCGACAAGCTCGATCAGATCCGTCGCGCGATGCAGGAAAAGGGCGCGCAATGGCATTTCATCTCGACGCTGGACGATCTCGCGTGGCTGCTGAACCTGCGCGGCGCGGACGTCAGTTACAACCCGGTGTTCGTCGCGCATGCGCTGATCGGCCTGGATAGCGCGTCGCTGTTCGTCGCTGACGGCAAGGTGCCGCAGGCGCTCGCTGACGCCCTGGCGCGCGACGGCATTCAGGTCAAACCATACCTTCAGGCCGCTGACGCGCTTGCCGCACTACCCGCCGGTTCGACGTTGCTGATCGACCCGCGACGTATAACGTTTGGTCTATTGCAGGCCGTGCCGCCGAAAGTGAAAATTGTCGAAGCGGTGAATCCTTCGACGTTCCTGAAATCGCGCAAGACCGAAGCCGAAGCGGACCATGTGCGCGCGACCATGGAGCAGGACGGCGCAGCACTCGCC
This sequence comes from Paraburkholderia sp. GAS334, assembly GCF_050436625.1. Taxonomy (NCBI): domain Bacteria; kingdom Pseudomonadati; phylum Pseudomonadota; class Betaproteobacteria; order Burkholderiales; family Burkholderiaceae; genus Paraburkholderia; species Paraburkholderia sp. GAS334. The sequence goes on from NZ_JBNDMO010000021.1 coordinate 80,925, forward strand.
GAATTTTTCGCGTGGTTCGAGGGCGCGCTCGGCCGCGAAACAATTACCGAACTCACCATTGACGAACGTCTGACGGCCGCGCGCGCCCGCCGGCCGGGTTTCGTCACGCTGAGCTTCGGCACGATCGCGGGCTTCAATGCGAACGGCGCGATGCCGCATTACCGTGCGACTCAGGCATCGCACGCCACGATCGAAGGCAACGGGCTGCTGCTGATCGATTCGGGCGGCCAGTACCTGAGCGGCACGACTGACATCACGCGCGTGGTGCCGATCGGCACGATCAACGCCGAACACCGTCGCGATTTCACGACCGTGCTGAAGGGCACGATGGCGCTGTCGCGCGCGCAGTTTCCGCGCGGCATCCGTTCACCGATGCTCGACTCGATCGCGCGCGCGCCGATCTGGGAAGCCGGTGCGGACTACGGCCACGGCACGGGTCACGGTGTCGGCTATTTCCTGAACGTGCACGAAGGTCCGCAGGTGATCTCGCACTACGCGCCGGCTGAAGCATGGACGGCGATGGAAGCAGGCATGATCACGTCGATCGAACCGGGCATTTACCGGCCAGGCAAGTGGGGTATCCGGATCGAAAACCTCGTGCTGAATCGCGACGCGGAAAAGACCGAGTTCGGCGATTTCCTGAAGTTCGAGACGCTGACGTTGTGCCCGATCGATACGCGCTGTGTCGATCTCTCGTTGCTGCGCGACGATGAGCGCGCGTGGCTCAACGCGTATCACGAGACCGTGCGCGCACGCGTGTCGCCGCATGTGTCCGGCGACGCGAAGGCGTGGCTGGAAGCGCGCACACAGGCGATCTGACGCGCGGCGGGCGCACCGCGCGGCGTCGCATTGACCCAATGACGAGGAAGTCCATATGGCAACCGTGGCAGTGCTGGTTATCGACGTGCAGCGGGAATTCTTCTGCGGCCCATCAGCTTCTTACCGGGGCGATCAGGTGATCGCCGGCATTAACCAGCTCACCTCCGCTGCACGCGCGGCTCGGGCGCCTGTTTTCTTCGTCCAGCACGATGGCGTGCCGGAAGAGGAACAGGTCGTGCCGGGCACCGAAGACTGGGAGCTGCACCCGGCGCTCGTGCGCACCGACGATGATCAGCTTGTGCGCAAGTCAGTGGGCGATTCGTTTCACGAGACGTCGCTGGCGGATCGTCTGGAGCGGCTGGGCGTCGACCGCCTGCTGCTATGCGGATACGCAACCGAGTTCTGCGTCGACACGACGGCGCGTCGCGCCGTCACGCTCGGCTACCGGACCACAGTCGTTTCCGATCTGCATACGACCCAGCGGAGACCGCACCTCGCGCCCGAGCAGATCGTGGCGCATCACAACTGGGTCTGGGAGAACGCGTCCATGTCGGGCAACTGCGTCGCTGTGCGCCCGCTTTCCGACGTACTGGCAACGGAGTTTGCATGACCATCAAGGCAGTCGTTTTCGATTTTGGCGGCGTGCTGATCGACTGGAGTCCGGAGTATGTCTACCGCACGCTGATTCCGGACGAGACGGAGCGCCGCTGGTTCCTCACACACGTCTGCGCGATGGACTGGGTCATCCGTCAGGACGGTGGGCAGACGATCGAGGAAGGCACGGCCGAGCTGATCGCGAAGTATCCCGAACATGAAACGCTGATCCGCGCGTTCTACGAGCGCTGGCACGAGATGATCGCAGGCGTGCTCGAAGACGGCATTGCGACGCTGGAGAAGCTCGACGCGGCTGGCGTGCCGCTCTTCGGTCTGACGAACTGGTCGGCGGAGACGTTCCCCTACGCGTGGGACAACTTTCCGGTATTGCGGCGCTTCAAGGACATCGTGGTGTCCGGTCGCGTGAAGCTCGTGAAGCCAGACCCGGCGATTTTCGCGGAGATGGTGAAGCGTATCGAGATGCATCTGCCGGGCATCCAGCCGGCGGAGCTCGTCTTCATCGACGACAACCTGAAGAACGCCGAAGCTGCGACTGCGCTTGGCTGGCATGGCGTGCATCACACCCACGCCCCGCAGACCGAAGCGAAGCTGCGCGAACTGGGTTTGCCGGTCTGACGGCCGGGACGCGTCGGACGCTGTGGTGCGGCTATTTGCCGTTACCGCTGCCGTTGCCGTTGCCGAGGAGATTCCGCAACGCGTTACCCAGATCCTTGACCGTTTCACCCGCGCCCTTCGCCACGCCTTCGACGCTCACGCCAAGCGCCGATGCGAAGCCGTTGCCCATCTTCGTCAGCAGGCTTTCGTTCAGTGAAAACTTTGGATCGCGCAGGTTGCCCTCGAGCACGAAATGCAGCGTGATGTCGTCGCCGTGTTTCTTGAGCGCCGCGACGGCCGCCTTGACTGGAATCGAAAGGAACGTATCGACTGGATTGTCGGTATCGGCGAGTTGCAGGTGGTGCAGCGTCGCGACGCCCGGCGCATGCAACTGATAGTTGCGAACCGTCGATTCGACCGTCATGTCGAGCGTGCCGCCCGTCACCTGGGCCTTCGCGCCGGCCTTCTTCAGGAAGTACGGATCGAGCGTCTTGATGTCGACGCCGCGCAGCGTCGTGGTCGTCTGCGAATCCCTGCTGGAGATTTTCATCCAGCCGCCGAATGAAACCGTGCCGGTATGCGCGGGTCCCCTGATCGAGCCATTTATGGCAACCGTTGTCGGCTCGTTGAGGTCGGGGAGATGAAGGTGATCGACGGTGGCGCTGACATCGCTGACGGTGACCTTGTACGCGGTATTGCTCACCGCGAGGTCGTAGAACACAAATGTGCCGTGCTGGAGAACGACGTGATCGATGAGCTTTTCCCGCGGCAGGGGCGATTCGTCGGTATCGTGTGGGTTGCCTGCGTCAGCGTTTTCGGGACGGTTCAACGTCTGCCGGAGGTTCGGCAGAATCTGGACTCCGCCGTCTTTCGTGCGCAGCATCGTGAGATTGAATCCGCTGACGACGATGTTGCGCACATGGACGCGCCGATTGAGCAGATCGCGAATGTCGGGCACGACGATAACCGTGTCGGCGTGAAACGGGTCGCCCGCTGGCCACCCTTCGGGTGCGCGCAGGCGAACATTGGCGAGGCGGATGGTCGAGAAGCCGACGTCGATGGTGTCAGCGCTGCCGAGCGGGCCGAGCGCAGTGATAACGCGCTCTTTCACTTCGTTCCGAATGAACAGGAGGCCGGCAATCACGATGACAATCACCGCGGCCACCACGCCCGTCAGCGCGACGGCCACACGACTGCCCTTCGACATCGCCATGCCTGCCTCCTCGTTGCCACGCATCTCGCGCGGCCAGACCGTTGAGCTGTACTGTAGCGATCAGAGGTAGAGCACCGATCGACCGGCTGTGGATCAGCGCCCGACCAGTCGCGGCGGGTCGGCCACAATAGAAGCCAACCCGTCGCGCCGACGCCGCCAGCCGTTACCGGGTGATCGGCTTGTAACGGAGACGCTTCGGCCGTGCGGCTTCTTCGCCGAGGCGGTTACGCTTGTCCGCCTCGTATTCCTGATAGTTGCCGTTGAAGAACGTCACCTGCGATTCGCCTTCGAACGCCAGAATGTGCGTCGCGATCCGGTCGAGGAACCAGCGATCGTGCGAGATCACCATCACCGAGCCCGCGAATTCCAGCAACGCGTCTTCGAGCGCGCGCAGCGTTTCGACGTCAAGGTCGTTCGACGGTTCGTCCAGCAGCAACACGTTGCCGCCCGCGATCAGCGTCTTCGCCAGATGCAGCCGGCCGCGCTCACCGCCCGACAGGTTGCCCACGTTCTTCTGCTGGTCGCCACCCTTGAAGTTGAAGCGGCCAATGTAAGCACGCGACGGCGTTTCGTACTTGCCGACCGTCAGCACATCTGCGCCACCCGAAATCTCTTCGAATACCGTCTTCGATCCATCAAGCGCATCGCGGCTCTGATCCACATATGCCAGTTTCACTGTCGGACCTTGCACGATCTCGCCCGAATCCGGCTGTTCCTTGCCGGTCAGCATGCGGAACAACGTCGACTTACCGGCGCCGTTCGGCCCGATGATGCCGACGATCGCGCCCGCCGGAATCTTGAAGCTCAGATCGTCGATCAGCAGACGGTCGCCGTATGCCTTCGTCACGTTCTTGAATTCGATCACTTCGTTGCCGAGACGGTCACCGACCGGAATGAAGATTTCCGACGTTTCGTTACGCTTCTGGTAATCCTGACTGCTCAATTCTTCAAAGCGTGCAATACGCGCCTTCGATTTCGCCTGACGGCCCTTCGGGTTCTGGCGCACCCATTCCAGTTCCTTCTTGATCGCCTTCTGACGTGCCGATTCCGTTGCTTCTTCCTGCTTCAGCCGCTCTTCCTTCTGGTCGAGCCAGCTGCTGTAGTTACCCTTCCACGGAATGCCATAACCCCGGTCGAGTTCGAGAATCCACTCTGCGGCGTTGTCGAGAAAGTATCTGTCGTGGGTAACAGCAACCACTGTGCCCGGGAAACGCGTGAGGAACTGTTCGAGCCACTCGACCGATTCTGCGTCCAGGTGGTTGGTCGGTTCGTCGAGCAGAAGCATGTCGGGCTTTTCGAGCAGCAGCTTGCACAGCGCGACGCGGCGCTTCTCACCGCCGGACAGGTGCTCGATCTTCGCGTCCCACGGCGGCAGGCGCAATGCATCGGCGGCGATCTCGATCTGCTGCTCGGGGCTACCGCCATCGGCGGTGGCGAGGATCGCTTCGTACTTCGCCTGTTCTGCTGCGAGCGCGTCGAAGTCGGCGTCCGGCTCGGCGTACGCGGCGTAGATTTCGTCCAGCTTCTTCTGTGCGTTGAAGACGTCGCCGAGACCTTCCTCGACGGCGTCGCGTACTGTTTTTTGCGGATCGAGCTGCGGCTCCTGCGGCAGATAGCCGATGTTCAGGTTCGGCATCGGCGTGGCTTCGCCTTCGATGTCCTTGTCGACGCCCGCCATGATGCGGATCAGCGTCGACTTGCCCGAGCCGTTCAGGCCGAGCAGACCGATCTTCGCGCCGGGGAAGAACGACAGTGAGATGTCTTTCAGGATTTGACGCTTGGGCGGCACGATCTTGCCGACCCGGTTCATGGTGAAGACGTATTGGGCCATTTGCTTGAAATCAGGCGTTGACGCCGCCGGCCGCGCTGAAACAGGGCGGGCGGACGTGGGTGGATGGGTATGCGTTTCCCGGACGGCGCCGGCAGCCGGCGCGCTGGGAGAACTGGCATTGTACTTCGCCGTCCAGGGCGCAAGCACCGTCGCAGGCCGTGTCTATGCCATCTGGCCAGGGCAATCCGGCTTGCGGGCAGGCGCGTTAAAGCCAGTCAGCGACGCCGCCGTGACGCGAACACGTTCCGCTGTGATGGCGGCTGAAGCTGTAGGTGCCGTCGCGGCAGCGCGCGCTCGCGCCCTCGGGAACCGCGCCGGACAACGAGCGCGCGGGCGCGTGGACCGTTGCGCCGTCGTGGTTCTGATAGGTGTTGTGGCTGCTGAGATTGGCTTCGTCGGGAGTGCCGGGCGGTGAAGCCTGATAGCTGAATGAAGTGGTCGTCGCGAACAGCAGGATGCTCGCGATGAGCGGCCGCAGGCGGGTCAATGTCGTTCTGGTCATGTTGTCTTTGTATTGTGGTGATCGATGCAGGTTGCCTTGCGTCACCCCGCGCATGATAACCAGCAATTTCTGATGGGAGATCGACCTGGTTTTGTCGACCATGCAAAATCCATCCGCCGAAAATCGGGAGTTCCCATGCTGCGTTCGTTTTATCGGGTTGCTGCTGGATCGATTGTTGTCGCGCTCTTTTCCGCCTGTGCTGCGCCGGTGCCCGGGCGTGACGTGGCCGCGCTGCCACGCATCGTCGCGCATCGCGGCGGCACGGGCGACGCGCCTGAAAACACACTCGAAGCGATCCGCCAGTCGGTCGCGCATCACGCCGACGCGATGTGGCTCACCGTGCAGTTGAGCAGGGATGGCGTGCCGGTGCTTTATCGTCCGGCTGATCTGTCGGCGCTCACCGATGCTTCGGGTCCGGTGTCGACGCGAACGGCGGCTGAACTGGCTCAGGTCAACGCGGGCTGGATGTTCAGGTCGCGCGATGCGAAGGGAAACGACGACTATCCGTATCGACGCGCGCCCGTTGGTGTCCCGACGCTGCGTGAAGCATTGCGGGCGATTCCGGTCGGGATGCTGGTCATTCTCGACATGAAGGCGCTGCCGGCCGCGCCGCAGGCGCAGGCCGTGGCGCAAGTGCTGACCGAAGAGAATGCGTGGTCACGCGTCGTCATTTATTCGACGGAGAGCGCGTATCAGCAGAGCTTTGCTGCGTATCCGCAGGCGACTGTGTTCGAACCGCGCGATGAGACTCGAACACGGCTTCTGCGTGTGCTGCTCAATGAAGGTTGCTTCAACGCGCCGGGCAAGGACACGTGGACAGCGTTCGAATTGCATCGTCCGCTCACCGTCACGGAGAAATTCACGCTGGGCGAGGGGATATCAAAGGTGAATGCAACGATGTGGTCGGGTTCGACTGTGGCGTGTTTCCGGCAACGTCCCGGCGTGCGCATTGTCGTGATCGCGGTGAACAGCGCTGAGGACTATCGCGCCGCGGCGTGCCTGGGGATCGATGCGGTGCTGGCGGATTCGCCCGCGCAGATGGAGCGAGTAAGAGCGGGAATCGACGCGGCGGGGGAGTGTCCGGCGATAAGCCGGGGCCAGCAACAAGGCGGCTTCACTTCTTCCAGATGACGTTGCACGCGGGCCCCTTTAAGGTGAGCGTGCGAAGTCGCGTCCCGGATGACCCGGCCGCCGCTTCGGCCCGCACCACCTCAATATATTCGAAGCGCATAGCCTGTTGTTTCGAGGCGTCAGACCGTGCGCTTTTGCAGTCATGCAAGCCAGCGTTTCTGATAAGTTACGTTCGGTTACAGATTTGTCAGATAAGCAGAAAGAAAGATTCATATGTCCGTTGACCGGACCAATTTCCAACCAACCACTACCGGGTGCGATTTTGAGTACATCCATGAAACGCGTCGTGCTGGCGATCCTGTGTCTGTCGAGTGCCTCCACCTTTGCCGCCAGCCCGATCCTGCTGGAAACTCCGGTGACATACGCGCCCGAAGCATCCGTCGTCGAGCAGGTCAAAACGGAATGCAAGATCGAAAACATGCTGACGGATCACGTCGGCGGCGTGCTGAGCAAACTCAACAAAACGGGCGACGGGACGATCGCATCGCAGAGCGAGGCCAACGGCGCAGAGATTCTGCGCCTGCAGATTACCCACGTGCTGGGCGTCGGCGGTGGCGCCTGGAGCGGACCGAAGGCCATTACGGTGACGGCGGACCTTGTCGAAGATGGGAATGTTGTCCGTCACACGAAGATCAACCGGTGGTCAATGGGCGGATTCTTTGGCGGCTTTAAGGGGACGTGCTCCATCCTTGACCGCAGCGCGGTTGCGATCAGCAAGGATCTGAGCCGCTGGGTGCGCGATCCTTCGTACGAGATCAAGGAAGAGGCGCCGCCAAAAGAAGCGTCGGCGCCGACGGCTCAAACCGAGCCAGCGAAGGCCGAGTAATCCGGCATCGTGCGTGAACACGTAGAAGAAAAAGCCCGCTTCGAAAGCGGGCTTTTTCATTGCATCGAACCAGATCGAATGCGCTTCGACCCGGTCAGACGTTAAACGGTAAGTCGGGCGTCTAAGCCCTGTGATTCCGTTGTTTTGTTCAATGTTAGGGATTCTGTATACGGTTTCGTATACTGTTTGTTCGCCGCGTAACCATAATTAAAACGGCAGCTGGGCGATCTGGCGCCCTCGCGGGTGTCCCGGCGAACCCCTTGCAGTGTCAACGTCATGGCGTCCGTGATGTAGCCGCTAGGTGACTGATACCTAGTCGTCTCTACCCCGACATAGTCGGAGGGAAGTCAATTTCATGGCGCTGGAAATGCTTCGGCATTCTGCGACTACAGCAATTTTCTGAGATTGATTTCTTGAGACAACTATGGAACCTGTATTTGATGAAGGTCGCAACCTAGTGGCGTGGCTCCACGTAGGGAGTGGGGTAATATATGACCCTAAGAAGAGCTATATTGCGTTCGAGCGAAACAATGGCCTATTCTCTTTGGATATTCTGCACCTCGGTTATTTTTTAAATGGGGTTTTTTGGGATCACTGGAGAAAACCTGTTGCTTATCTGCTTGGTGCGGATCCCGGCATTGTCATGCCTAATAATATTCCGTTTCCGGCTCGCCCCTCTAGAAAACCGTCCCAGCCTACAAATTTACGCTTTCCCGCAGTGCCAGCGAATCCCCCTTTGCTATCGCATGGAAAATTTTCGTTGCTTGGTTGGGATCAGTTGATTGGTGAGTAATGTTATTCTCGATTTAAAATTTCTGATTGATGGTATTTTTTTATTGATTGAGTGTTTTTGTTTTGTATTGTTCGATAGCAAAAGCCCTGCGCGTCATAGATGCCGCAGGGCTTTTTCGTTTGATTAGGGTGTTGGTTTGCTAAATTTCAGGCTTGATGCGATAGCTGGCTGAGTAAAAATTCTCGTTGCGACGGTGTATTGTGGTTGTGCTTTTTGTGGAGGATTATCGAATTCAGTCGAAATTATTTTTATTGAATTTAAAATCTCCAGTGCTTGTTGAAACTAAAACTTCCATGATATCGTCGGCGTGGCATGAAAGCTGCACTACCTTGTAATTTTGTCCATATTTAAGTGTTATCGGGAAGTCTGAGCGAGGAGTCGATTCTCCAAGGTGCATGAGCGGCTTTCCTGTTGCAGAGTCGCAACTATTTCCTCGATTTATTATTATTTTATTAATTATGACGTGGTCCTCTATTGCTGATACTTTGACGACGGTATCAAGCTCATTGGCAATATTTTCTAGGCTAACGCCTACCTTTACTGGTGAGACTCCCTTTTCGGATGCTGCGCCCTGATTCTTACTTCCTCGATTGTTGTCGGGTGCTCGCAATTGTTCGTTGTCACTTGCGTCCATGATTGCCATTTCTTTATCGACGTTGTCGTAAAGTTCTTTTTTCACCATTTCCAGATTGCGTTGAGCGTCGGTATCGCCTTGCGCTGCCGCTTTGCTATAAAAATCTATAGATTTTTTGTAGTCTTTCGCCACTCCTGCGCCTTGATAATACATCCAGCCAAGATAGGATTGAGCGCTTGGGTTTCCTTGGTCTGCCGCTTTGGTCAGCAATTCCCGGGCCGCTTTGTAATCTCGGGCAGTTCCCGTACCTTCGGCATACATTTGGCCCAGGGCGTATTCGGCATTGGCGTGGCCTTGGTTTGCTGCCTTACTAAACCAGTTCAGCGCCTGCTTATAATCTTGAGGTACACCGAGACCGTTAAAGTAAATAGCTCCTAGATTGAATTCGGCTCGCGCAATGTTTTTCTCTGCGGCTTTTCGATACCAGTCTTGGGAGATTTTATAGTCGCGCGCAACTCCGTAGCCATTCTGGAACATCAGGGCATAGTTGGCTTCGCCTTCGGCGTATCCTTGGTCGGCAGATTTCCGGAACCAATCCAATGCTTTTTGATAATCTTTTGTGACGCTGACTCCATTTAAATAAAGGAGGCCAACCATATTTTGCCCGTAGGCGTTATTTTGATTGGCTGATTTACTGAACCAAATCAGCGCTTGCTTCTGATCTTGTGAAACGCCGCCTTTCCCTAGACTGAACCGTCTGCCGAGTTCATTTTGAGCTTTGGGGTCTCCGTGTTCTGCAATTGGCAGTAATTCGGAGTAACTTAATTTTCCGAAATCGTCACTACTTGTAGTTGTGGAGTTTTCAGCGTAGATGTTGGTTGATGTGAGTAGGGCTAGAGCGCCGGTAAACCAAACGATATTTCCAAGCAACTTCATTTTTTCCCCGTTTTTGTTGTTGCATCAGATTTGGATTGTGCCTCAGAAAGGGCTTGTTATCTTTGGCCAATAACAGATATGTAGACAACTGTCCGTAGACCATAGTCTACGTATCGCTGCATCTTCCGTCTATGGGAGCTGCACCAAAAGGCGAATTGGAGGAGGTATTTGGGAATGTGCTTCGCACTCTGAGGGTAGAGTGCGGCATGTCGCAGGAGGTGTTCGCCTTTGAGGCTGGCCTTGACCGCACGTTTATCTCCATGCTGGAGCGAGGTCAGCGGTTACCGTCCATTGCTACGTTTATGGCCGTTGCCAAGCCGCTTGGTTTGACTGGTGCGCAACTCATGGCGATGTTGGAAGCGCGGTTGCGTGGCCGTTAAGTTTGCATGTGCTCTTCGAGCGCTGGCCCCGTTCCTTGCCCGTCCCGCTCGTTGAAGGCCTCCCAGTCATCGGAACTACCGCCAGCCGTTTTGGGGAGGCTGGCGGTAGTCTTCAGCGTGCCCGTTGCGTTCCTCTATGCAGGCGGTTCGCGTCGGTCGAGTTGATCTGCACGTATGGGCGCGCGTCGGATGAGTGTAAGCCGAGTTCCCTTGCGTTCGCTGGAAAGCTTGCTCGGGATAACTGCGGGGCTGGGGTGCGTGACGGTCGCTACTTGGTGATGTTGCTTCCGCTTTAGTTGAGGTGCCATTCCAGCCTCAATCAACCACTGCGGCGTTTTCGCAATGATTCCCGCTGTGGACAACACGTCGGCAAGAGAAATCGGTGGCCCGGGGACATTCGGGCAGTCGAGGTTGATGCCGCGCTCCTTGAAATACGCCCTGTGGCGAGTTCGTGTTCGTTCCGAATAGATCTGCTTCCAATCCGCGCCGAACTTGTGAAGTGCAAGTATTGGGCGCATTCGCTCCGCGGTATCATCGAAGTCGGCGCTAGACAACGGGCCGAAACTAACATCGTGCAGAGGCAATCGGGCGAAATATTGCCGGAAAACGTCGCGACTTGTTTCGGGCTTCCAATCGCGGGCGAGAGTCAACCCCAGTTTCTGAAGCTCTGGCCGGAGCAGCCGAACCTCTATCCTCAATATCGACTCGCACTCGGCAACAAGGCGTCGGAACGAGTCGTTATCATGATCGCCTGAGCTTTTCAACGCCAATTGCGCGCCCTTGTCATAGGCTGCAATGCGGTACTGCTTGCTATTGCGAGGGCACAATGCTGCGTAGCGGGCGTGAATGCTGCACTGTAAGCGGGTGGCAATCAATTGGCGTTTCAATTGCGTGAGCACCTCATCAACCTGTTGCTTGGAATCGAGGCGGAAGTTGACGGCAAGGTCGACACGGTGAAGCTCAATCTCTCCGCTGTTCCACGCTGCCACGGTATCGGGCGTAGCGCTGATATTCAGCTCACGAATGAGTCGCTGCACGGTTGAGGTGCAGGCCAATTTGACGCTCGCACGTGACCAGACATTCTGGCCATAGTGATTCGCGAATGGCGACCCTTCAACGAGGAGTTCTTTATCTTTTTCGGAGCGCGATGCCACGCGAATACACAAGGCATGACGTCCGTACTTGCCCGGGATGCGCTTTCGATTGGTAACCGTTTTTATGTATGCACCGTCTGAGTCAGCGACAAGCATTCGTGTTACGCCCTCTACTTCCACCTGCACGCCTTTAATCGAAAAGCGTACTGTATCCACATTAACCTGAAATTTTTCGGGAAGTATTTTATCTGCACTACTATTCATGTGACTAACCATAGTATGTATAGGTCATATTGGGTATACATGGTAGGTATTACAGGGGGCAAGGCACGCTACTGTTGAGCACGTGGCACGGTCAATTTGTCCGGTGAGCCCCTGTATGGGAGATGTTGCTTACGCCGCTTGTCGACGTGCTGCTCTTGCTTGAACCCAAGCAAAAACCTCATGTTCGAGCCAGCCCACCCTGTTTGGCGTCAATTTGACGGGGCGTGGGAATGTTCCGGCTTTCACAAGCTCATATATGAGCGAGCGGGAAATGCCCGTGACTTGCTCAACGGCAGGGCGTTTCAATACCCGGACATTTTGACGTGCGTCTTGTTGGTAGTCGTCGGCGTCTGTCGCGTGAACGTGTTGCGTGTTTAAAATCATAGATCCATCCGTCAAAGTTGCCGTGTTAAGAACGGCGTGGATGGACTATGTCATGGGGCTGAGGGGGCGTGGCATGGCCTGGTACGGTGTATCTTGTACGTACTCTGTACGTGCAAGAGATGCGCTTGTACGTACCTTGTTCTACTTTGCGGTACGCGAGGATTTTGACCGGGAGCGAGTTTGCGTTTTGGGTAAGGCGAGTCCGAGATAGCGTCCGTCAGCAAGTTCATGGGCTTTTCGCGCGAGGCTCTTTAAACGGATTGGCCACTCCCTCTTGTCAACGCCCTCTTCGACGGTATTTTGACAATGCTCGGGGTAGACTTGCTCGTATATTTTCGAGTGCGGCACGTTACAGAATTTCGCGTCCAGCGTTCTCAGCCACGCAAGCCGCTCCTCGGGTGTTTCTTCCGCGTCTCTTCGACCGGATCGTTTCGCTTGATCGGATTCCAGCAATTTCGCCAGCTGGGCTTCGAGCGCGAGTTCCGCATAATGAATTTGTGCTTTGATTATCCGCTCATCTTCAAGAGCGGGAAGCAGGTCGAATCGAACGACAACCTGACCTTTCCGGATTTGAACGTTGACTGTGCGTGACGAGGCACCGCTGGGAATTTTCGACCAGATGCGCGTTGGATTGAACCACGGACCGTCTTTGCCATCTTTGAACGGTGTCGTATAGTGAACAAAATGCCTTAGTTTGAAATTTTTTGCGATGCTGCGTGACTTTTTCTTGTATTCGTCAGATTCGACGGCAATCCTGCCTAGGTCGATGCACGCAGTACGGAATTTTTCATTGCGGCGCAAAAATTCCCATGCCCACTGCCGATTAGACCATCTCTCGTAACCCTGATAGTCATTGAGATCCATTCCGTCCGGGAAGGCTTTGCATTCAAGTGCATTTTTTGACGCCGCATCGGGATTTTTACCGTTCCCGTTTGCGCTATCTCTTTGCAGTTTTGAATGTTTTACGCTTGGCATTTGGCAATCCTTGTCTCAAATAGCATCTACGCTGCGTTACCAAATTTTCCGGGAATGATTTTCGCGCCGTCGCGAAGGGCATCAAGTAGATCGGCCCATTCCTGCATCATTTTTGCGCGGCCTTCGAGATATTCGGCGTGGTTGTACGCGCGCCTGACCGCGTTTGATTCCGCATGTGCGAGTTGCCGCTCGATCCAGTCGGATGAGTAATTCATTTCGTTCAAGCGTGTGCTGCCGGTCGTGCGCGTTGCGTGCGGGCTGTACTCGCCAGCCCATCCAAGCGTTTTGAGTGCCTGTCGAAAAGCTGCTGCGGTCATGGGCCTATTCCGATCATCGCGATTGGGAAAGGCAAAACGTCCCTTTCCGGTTACGCTTTGCATTGCGCGCATAACTTCGACGGCTTGGCTCGGTAGCGGCACCGTATGTTCGCGACGTTTTTTCATACGTGCTGCCGGAATGCGCCACACAGCGGCATCCAAATCGAATTCGGACCATTCAGCCTCAATGGCTTCGCTGGGACGACATAGCGTGAGCCACATCAGCCGGAAGGCGTTGACTGTCTGGAAATTGCCTTCGTATCCAGCTAGATCCCGCATCAGTCGCCCAATTTCGTCTGTGGTAAGCGGGCGTTTGTGCTGAGTTTTATTTTTCGGAAGCGCTTTGCGGATCGGATAGGAGGGGTCAGAGTCGGCGCGGAGCGTTGCTACGGCAAGTTCGAATACGCCTGAAATGGAACGCTTGGCTTCGGCTGCAACGCTAGGCCCGTTGGACGTGTGGGCTTTTTGAAGCACCTCCAAGACGATGGCGGGCGTGATCGCGTTCACTGGCAATTTCCCGAGTGTTGGGAATACCACGCGTTTGAACATATCGCGCCTACGCGCTTTTGTGTCGTCTTGCCAGTCCTTGGCCCCGAGCCATTCATTGGCGATAGCCTCAAAAGTCATGGCTCCCTGCTGAATGCGCTTGGCTCGGGTGATGCGGCGATCATGTACAGGGTTGATGCCCTGCTTTACCAATTCGCGCAGGCGCTCGCGTTCCTTTCGGGCGTCAGACAGGCTGATAGCCGGGTAGTTGCCCAGCGTGTAGATGCCGGGCTTCCCGCCAAGCTCGAATCGGTAGCGCCAGACGCCTGCGCCCTTGGCCTTGACCTCAAGCACAAGGCCGTTGCCATCAATAAGGCGGGTCGGCTGGATTGTGCCGTCGCCATTGGTCACCGGCTTGGCGTTGCGGCATTGGGTGTCGTTTAGCTTGGGCATGACAGAACCGTATACGGTTTGGGTTGCATGCTCCGTATCTTACACCGGTTCTTGTACGGTTTTGGGCTGGCAGGGGCTGGCGGTGTATGGATGGTGGTGGAATGAAAATCCCCGCCAGTATTGGGTTTGGCGGGGATTTTTGGTGTGATGTGGATCGCGCTGGATCGTCGGGTGGGGTTAGACGTTGAACAGAAAGTTCATGACGTCACCGTCATGGACAACATATTCCTTGCCTTCCGCCCGCATCTTGCCGGCTTCCTTCGCGCCCTGTTCGCCCTTGTAGGTTACGAAGTCATTGAAGCCGATCGTCTGCGCACGAATAAAACCGCGTTCGAAGTCGGTGTGAATCACGCCAGCCGCCCGCGGTGCCGTGTCGCCGATATGGATCGTCCACGCGCGCACTTCCTTCACGCCCGCCGTGAAGTACGTCTGCAGGCCGAGCAGCTTGAAAGCGGCGCGGATCACGCGGTTCAGGCCAGGCTCGTCCATGCCCATGTCGGCGAGGAACACTGACTTGTCTTCGTCGTCGAGATCGGCGATTTCCGCTTCGATCGCCGCGCACACCGCGACGACCGGCGCGCCTTCCGCTTCGGCAAACTTCTTCACCGCATCGAGGTACGGGTTGTTCGCGAAACCGTCGTCTTTCACGTTGGCGACGTACATCGTCGGCTTCGCGGTGATCAGGCAGAACGGCTTCAGCAGCGCCTCTTCTTCGTCCGACAGATCCAGCGCACGCACCGGCTTCGCCTGGTCGAGCTGCGCGCGGACCTTTTCCAGCACTGCCGCGAGTTTGCCCGCTTCCTTGTCGTTGCCGGACTTCGCGGCCTTCGAATAACGCGTCAGCGATTTCTCGACCGTCGCGAGGTCGGCGAGCGCCAGTTCGGTGTTGATGACTTCGATATCCGACAGCGGATCGACCTTGCCCGCGACGTGAATCACGTTCTCATCTTCGAAGCAGCGCACGACGTGCGTGATCGCGTCCGTTTCGCGGATGTTCGCGAGGAACTGGTTGCCGAGCCCTTCGCCCTTGCTCGCGCCAGCCACGAGGCCCGCGATGTCGACGAATTCCACGACCGCCGGCAGGATCCGCTCCGGCTTGACGATCTCAGCCAGCGCGTGAAGCCGCGCGTCCGGCACTTCGACGATGCCGACGTTCGGCTCGATGGTGCAGAACGGATAGTTTTCGGCGGCGATGCCCGCCTTGGTCAGCGCGTTGAACAGGGTGGACTTGCCGACGTTAGGCAGGCCGACGATGCCGCATTGGAGGCTCATGAGGGTTCTCTAAAAATCAGGTGATGACGTGCGTTACGGCGCGGCCGTTGGGCGGAAGGACAGCCTGGTAGCGGCTTCGCGTGCCGGCGGAAGTCCGCAAACGGGACTGCGCCAGACATCGCGGCGTAAGCGAAACGTCTTGTGCCGGTGACGGCCGTCACCGAAAACCGCAATTGTAACCCTTGTCTGTGCGGGTGCCGCTGCGCATGCCTTGTCAGCGCGAATCTGGCCGCCGGAACCCGATAGCAGACCCAGGTCAGGAAACCAGCGCAAATGCCGCACGCGCCGCATCCGTCCCCACGAACACCCGCGGCTATAATGCGCGGATGACTGTTCACCACCAGACCTTCGACGTTGCCGTGATCGGCGGCGGGCTTGTCGGCAAGACCGCGGCGCTCGCGCTGACGCAAGGCGGCAGGCGCGTCGCGCTACTCGCGCAGACGTGCGCGTCGCTCCCCGCCGGGGCCGCTTTCGATGCGCGTGTATACGCGCTTTCTGCGAGTTCGCAGACTTTGCTGGAGCGTCTGCGCGTCTGGCAGGCGCTCGATCTGCCGCGTCTCGCGCCGGTCTACGACATGCGCGTCTTCGGCGACGCAGCCGCCGAGCTCCATTTCTCCGCCTTCCAGGCTTCCGTGTCGCAACTGGCGTGGATCGCCGAATCGTCGCTGATCGAGCGCGCGCTCGACGCCGCGCTGCGCTTCCAGCCCAACCTGACGTGGATCGACTCGCGCGCCCAAAGTCTCGACGTGAAGGCCGATGCCGCGTCGATCGGGCTCGCGAATGGCGGCGTGCTGGAGGCGGATCTGGTGGTCGGCGCGGACGGTGCGCACTCGTGGGTCCGCGCGCAGATCGGCTCGAAAGTCGATCGACGCGACTACAAACAGACAGGCGTCGTCGCGAATTTCAAGGCCGGTCGGCCGCACGGTGACACCGCGTACCAATGGTTCAAGGACGGCGAAATCGTCGCGCTGCTGCCGCTGCCGGATGGTCATGTGTCGCTCGTCTGGTCGGCACAGACGGAACACGCGCACGAACTGCTGGAACTGGCGCCTGCGCAGCTTGCTGCCGAAGTCGAGCGCGTGACGCAAAGCCTGCTCGGGCCGCTCGAGTGCGTGACGCCGGCGCAGGGTTTCCCGCTCGCGCTGCAAACGGTGGATCGTCTGATCGCGCCCCGTGTCGCGCTGGTCGGCGATGCGGCGCATGTGATACATCCGCTCGCAGGGCAGGGCATGAATCTCGGATTGCGCGACGTCGCCGCCCTTGCCGACGTGATCGCGAAGAAGGAAGCGTTTCGCGATCTCGGCGACACGGTGCTGCTGCGTCGCTACGAACGGGCGCGCCGCGAGGACATCCGCGCGCTGATGATCGCGACCGACGGTCTGCAGAAACTGTTTTCCGTACCGGGCACGGTGGCCCGCGCGGTGCGCAATACCGGCATGGCGTTTGTCGGCGCGCAGCCGTTGCTCAAGCGCTGGCTTGTTTCAGCGGCGCTGGGCTAAAGGCTGCCGCCCGCCCACTCTGGTTTCCACAGCACACACGAAAGGCACGCAACCGCGCGTGCAACCGACTCAGGAATCGAACATGCAAAAACGTATCCGCATCGCGACGCTGGCACTGGCCGTTGCCGCCGCCGCACTCGGCTGCTCCGCGCAGGCCGACCAGACCACCGACAAGCTGAAGGCCGCGCTGGAGTCCCGCCTCGGTGACGCGACCATCAAGAGCATTTCGAAGTCGCCGATCGCCGGCCTGTACGAAGTGAACCTCGGCACACAGATCGTCTACAGCGATGCAACCGGCGACTATCTCGTGCTCGGCGACATCGTCGAAGCGAAGACGCGTACGAATATCACCGAGGCACGCCTCGCCGAAACCAGCAAGATCGACTTCGCGAACCTGCCGTTTGGCAACGCAGTGAAGGTCGTGAAAGGCAACGGCGCGCGCAGGATCGCGGTGTTTTCCGATCCGAACTGCCCATACTGCAAGCAGCTCGAAACCACCTTGAAGTCGATCGATAACGTGACGGTCTACACGTTCCTGTATCCGGTGCTCTCACCGGATTCGACGTCGAAATCGAAGTCGATCTGGTGCTCGACCGATCGCGCAAAGGCGTGGGAATCGTGGATGCTTGAGCATCGCGCGCCGACCGCGGCCGCAAGCTGCGACACCACGGCCATCGATCAAAACCTGGCGCTCGGCCAGCAGATGAACGTCAACGGCACGCCGACGGTGTTCCTCGCCGACGGCCGCCGTCTGCCGGGCGCCGTGCCGGCGGACCGGCTGGACAAGGAACTGTCCGCAGTCCGCTAACCGCATCGCATTTGTCGGACAGGAGGCGCGTCGTGCGCCTCCTGCCGTTTTAACGCCCCGCTCACTGCCTGGATGTCCCGCCGATGAAGCCGATCCGCTACACCATCGTCCCTAAGCAACCCGCCGCCCATCTGTTCGAAGTGAGCGTCACCGTTGCCGATCCCGATCCGGCCGGGCAGCACTTCATGCTGCCGGTGTGGATTCCGGGCAGCTACATGGTCCGCGAGTTCGCGCGCAATATCGTGACGCTGCGTGCGTTCAACGACGCGGGCCGCAAGGTGCGCGTCGAGAAAACCGACAAGCATACGTGGCAGGTCGCGCCCGTCAAAGGTGAGCTGACGCTCCGCTACGAGGTGTATGCGTGGGACATGTCGGTGCGCGCGGCGCATCTGGACGATACGATCGGCTTCTTCAACGGCACGAGCGTGTTTCTGTCGGCACTCGGGCATGAGGAAGCGCAGTGTGTGGTCGATATCCAGAAACCGGCGGGCGAGTCGCATCGCCATTGGCGCGTCGCGACGGCGTTGCCCGAAGCGCGCGGCACGAAGCGCTACGGTTTCGGCGAGTATCGCGCGCTCAACTACGACGAACTGATCGACCATCCGGTGACGCTTGGCGAATTCGCGCTAACGACGTTCAAGGCGCATGGCGTGCCGCACGATATCGTGATCGCGGGCCGCACGATTGCCGTCGATATGGATCGTCTCGCCGCTGACCTGAAACGCATCTGCGAAGCGCAGATCGCGCTCTTCGAGCCGAAGTCGAAGAAGGCGCCGCTGGAGCGCTACGTCTTCATGACGCAGGTGGTCAGCGACGGTTACGGTGGCCTCGAGCATCGGGCGTCGACGGCGCTGATCTGCAACCGCACCGATCTTCCGGTGACGGGCCGTCCGGAAACGACCGAGGGCTACCGGACGTATCTCGGCCTGTGCAGCCACGAATATTTCCATACTTGGAACGTGAAGCGCATCAAGCCGGCCGCGTTCGCGCCGTACGACCTGACGCGCGAAAACTACACGTCGCTGCTGTGGCTCTTCGAGGGCTTTACGTCGTACTACGACGATTTGATCCTCGTGCGCAGCGGGCTGATTTCACCCGACGAATATCTCGGTCTGCTCGGCAAGGTGGTCGGTGGCGTGCAGCGCGGCAGCGGGCGTCTGAAGCAGTCGGTCGCGGAAAGCTCGTTCGATGCGTGGGTGAAGTACTACCGGCAGGACGAAAACGCGCCGAACGCGATCGTCAGCTACTACACGAAGGGTTCGCTCGTCGCGCTGTGCCTTGATCTGACAATTCGCGCGCAGACCAGCAACCGCAAATCGCTCGACGATGTGATGCGTCTCTTGTGGCAACGCTTTGGTCGCGATTTCTATCGCGGCAAGCCGGTCGGCGTGTCGGAGGCGGACATTGAAGCGCTCTTCGCCGAAGCGACCGGCGCCAGGCTCGCCCATCTGTTCGAACACGGCGTGTACGGCACGCGCGATCTGCCGCTTGAACCGTTGCTCGCGCCGTTCGGCATCGGCATCGCGCCGGAGACGGAGAAGAGCGGCAAGCCGTCGCTCGGCGTGCGCGTGCGCGGCGGCGCGGATTGTACGCTCGCGACGGTGCACGACGGCAGTGCGGCGCAAAAGGCCGGTTTGTCGGCCGGCGACGTGCTGATCGCAATCGATGGCCTGCGCGTCACGGGTTCGAACCTCGACACGCTGCTGTCGCGCTACGTGCCGGGCGCGAAGGTGGAAGTGCATGCGTTCCGTCGCGACGAACTGCGCTCTACGCAGCTCAAGCTGGACGCGCCCGATGTCGCGCGCTACAAGCTTTCGGTCACCGACAAGCGCGTCGCGCCGCGGAACTGGCGTGAGCGCTGGCTCGGGAAATGACGCCGTCCTGACGGCGGCGGGGCGCCGTCAGCGCGCTGAAAGGTGGCGAAAGCGGCCAAATCTCGGGTTGGAGGCGGCGGATTGTTCTACTCATGCAACAATCCGTCGCCCGCGCGGTACTTTTTCCGCGGCGGGTAAAAAACCACAATGGCTCCACTCGCGCAACACTGCGCGCCCCAACTGGAGTCAACCATGACCACGATTCTGCAAATCAACTCGGCAGCCCGCTCGCAAGGCGCGAATTCGACGCTGCTTGCCAACGAACTGACCGCAAAGCTGCAACAGTCGAACCCGGGCGCGCAAGTCGTCGTCCGTAACCTGCAGGCTGAGCCGCTGCCCCACCTGGATGACACGATCCTCGGCGCATTCTTCACGCCGGCTGAACAACGCACGCCGGAACAGAACGCTATCGCTGCACGCAGCGAAGCGCTGATCGCCGAACTGCAAGCTGCCGACATCGTCGTGATCGCTGCGCCGCTGTACAACTTCGGCGTGTCGTCGCAACTGAAGACGTACTTCGACTTCATCGCCCGCGCTGGCATCACGTTCAAGTACGGCGCAACGGGTCCGGAAGGCCTCGTGACGGGCAAGAAAGTGCACGTCGTGTCGGCACGCGGCGGCAAGTACCTCGGCACGCCGGGCGACAGCCAGACGCCGTACCTGAAGATGTTCCTCGGCTTCCTCGGCATGACCGACGTGAACTTCATCTACGCCGAAGGCCTGAACATGGGTCCGGAAGTCGCTAACGCCGCACTCGCGGGCGCTCGCGAAGCTATCGCGGCTGCGTAAGCTGCTTTTTCGGCGGGACGGGGGCTGACGCCCCGGTCTCGCAGGAATGAAAAAACGCCACGGGGTGAACTCCGTGGCGTTTTTTTCTGCCGCGCTTCTCGGGGTGTTGCGTTACGTAGGGTCGTTGCGCGGTGCGCGAATGGCGACGCTTCACGTCGCGTTACGCCAGCGTTTGCGCTTCCTCGGGCAGACGCCAGTCGATCGGCAGACGGTCATGCTGTTCAAGATATTCGTTAGCCAGCGCGAAATGCCGGCAACCGAGAAAACCGCGATGCGCCGACAGCGGCGACGGATGCGGTGCTTCGAGCACGTAATGCGACCGGCCACCGAGCAGCGCGCGCTTGGTCTGCGCATGCGCACCCCACAGCATGAACACGAGCCCTTCATGGCGCATCGCGAGTTCGTGAATCAGCGTGTCGGTGCATTTTTCCCAGCCGCGCTTTGCATGGCTCGCGGCCGAATCGCGCTCGACGGTCAGTACCGTATTCAACAGCAGGACGCCCTGTCGCGCCCACGTGTCGAGACAGCCGTGACGCGGCGCCTCGTAGCCGAAGTTTGCAGCGATTTCCTTGAAGATATTGCGCAGCGACGGCGGCGGACGCACCGCCGGCGGCACCGAAAACGCGAGTCCGTGCGCCTGCGGCGTGCCGCGATCTTCGCCGTGATACGGATCCTGACCGAGGATGACGACCTTCACGTCGTCGGGGCCCGTCAGCCGGAGCGCGCGGAAGACGTCAGCGGGATAGACAGTTTTGCCGGCGGCGCGCTCAGCGTCGACAAAAGCGCATAAAGGCGCGTAGGCGTCGCTATCGATGAACGGCTTCAGGTGTTTGCGCCACGCGGGCGGCAACGCGTCGAACTGGGCTTCGAGCGTGGTCGTTGTCGTCGTCGAAGCGGGTTGTGCTGACGATGGAGCTTGATCAGCAGGCGCGTCGCCGAAAAGCGAAGCCTGCGACGAAGAAGAACGGGAGCGGGTGGCAGAGGTCATGGCGGGGAAGTGTCGCAGCAAACGGGACGCAGCTCAAGGCGGCTGGTGTGGTTCGGCCGGGCTATTGGTGGTCGGTTGGCTCGGACGACGGTGAGCGGTGAAGGTGGGCGCCAGCAGAGACACACGCTTGACGATTCGGTGCTCACGCGAACTGCAGCGTGCCAATGCGAGTGCGCGGTTCGGCGATGCAGTGGTTCAGCGCGTGGCATCGATCACCGCTTGCCATTCATCGCTCGCGCAGCCTGTAGCCGCGCTGCGCCTTGCTGATGTCGTCCGGCGTGAGGCCGGGGACTTTCGACGTCAACTCTTTTGCCAGCGCATGCAGTGCCGCTTCGTCACCGTCCTTCAATTCCAGCTCGACCTCGGAAATGGGCGCGCGGCGCGTTTCACCATTTACATGGGCAATGACTTCGCCCTGGTCGATCGCCGCTTCAACCTCTGCGCCGTCCTGCTGCACATGCCACACGGTGCGCGTGAAGTTCGTGCGAAACAGTTCGGCCAATTCAGGCGCAGCTTTGCGCAATGCCGCCGCGACATCCGGCGAGTCGCATGCGCGCAGCAATGCGTCGATTTCGAGCGCTTCGCCCGCGACGGGCATTTCCCATTCGTGACGACTATGCAATCCGGCTTTCGCGGCAACGGCCGTTTTGAACGTCTGCAGCCAGCCGTCAGGCGTGCGTCTCAGCCGTAGCGCGCTTTTGGACCGCGCGAGCGTCAGCTCGGGTGTATCAAAGTAAATGTTCTCGAGCGTGACGGGGTGCCCGGCTTCACCCGCGCGTGCGACGAAAAACTGCGTCGCCGCGTCAAACTGATCGACCGGCAGCGCCAGCTTGATTTCACTCTCGATACCCATCTCGTGCCTCGTTCGGTCCGGCTCGTCCAACCGGAAACTGTTTCGCGGAAGCCGTCCTGGTGGGGCAGTTTTGCCGAAGCCGCCGGGACGGACGAGTCGAGCCGCGCTCGTAAAGAAAAGCTCGTTCAGCCAGACTTCCCCCGCCAGACTCGTTCAGCTACTCCCCCAGCCACTCTTGCCCAGCCAGACTCAGTCAGCTCATCCAGCCAGACCCATTCGGCCAGCTCAGAAAAACATCCGCGCCAGTTCCACGCCCGGTTGCTCAGCGCGCATGAACGCCTCGCCGACGAGGAACGTATGCACGTCCATCGCCCGCAGCCGCTTGACGTCGACGCGCGACAGAATGCCCGATTCAGTCACGACGATACGATCGTCGGGAATCGATTCGAGCATGCCGATCGTCGTGTCGATCGACGTTTCGAACGTGCGCAGATTGCGGTTGTTGATGCCGATCAGGGGCGTCTTCAACGTGAGCGCTTCCATCAACTCGTCGCTGTCATGCACTTCGACGAGCACCGCGAGCCCCAGCGAATGCGCGAACGCTTCCAGATCCTGCATCTGCGGCGTTTCGAGCACGGCGGCGATCAGCAGGATCGCGTCGGCGCCCATCGCGCGGGCTTCGACGATCTGGTACGGATCGATGATGAAGTCCTTGCGCAGCACCGGCAGGTTGCAGGCGGCGCGCGCTTCTTCCAGATAAGTCCCGCTGCCCTGGAAGAACTGGACGTCGGTCAGCACTGAAAGACACGCCGCGCCGTGGCTCTCGTACGAGCGCGCGATGTCGGCCGGCACGAAGTGTTCGCGCAATATGCCTTTCGACGGACTGGCTTTTTTCACCTCGGCGATCACTGCTGCGAGACCGGCCTCGTGCTTCGCGCGCAACGCGCCGACGAAATCGCGTTTGTCGCGCGCCGACGCTTCGAGGCGCAGTTCTTCGAGCGGTGCGCTCATTTTCGCGGCGCGGACTTCGTCGCGCTTGACCGCGATGATGCGTTCCAGAATGTCGCTCATAGGTATCTCGATGCAGAAGTTATTTCTTGAATTGCTGCGTGAAGCGGATCAGTTCGTCGACCTTCGCCCGCGCGCGGCCGCTCGCGATCGTCTCGCGTGCCACCTGAATGCCATCGGCGATAGATGCCACGACATTTGCCGCATACAGCGCGGTGCCCGCGTTCAACACGACGATCTCGCGTGCGACGCCCTGTTTGTTGTCGAGCGCTTCGAGCAGCATGACTTTCGATTCGGCGGCGTCGTTCACTTTCAGTGTCCGGTTCGACACCATCTGCATGCCGAAGTCTTCCGGGTGAATCTCGTATTCGTGAACCTGACCGTCGCGCAGTTCGCCAACCGTCGTGGCCGCGCCCAGTGAAACTTCGTCCATGCCATCCATGCCGTACACGACCAGCACGTGCTTCGCGCCGAGCCGTTGCATCACGCGCACCTGAATGCCGACCAGATCCTGGTGAAACACGCCCATCAGCTGGTTCGGGGCGCCAGCCGGGTTGGTCAGCGGTCCGAGGATGTTGAAAATCGTGCGCACGCCGAGTTCGCGGCGCACCGGCGCGATGTTTTTCATCGCCGGATGATGGTTCGGCGCGAACATGAAACCCATGCCGGTTTCAGCAATCGATGCCGCCACCTGTTCTGGCTGCAGATCGATATTGACGCCGAGCGCCTCGAGCACGTCCGCGCTGCCCGACTTGCTCGACACGCCGCGATTGCCGTGCTTCGCGACCTTTGCGCCAGCCGCGGCCGTGACGAACATCGTCGCCGTGGAAATGTTGAACGTGTGCGAGCCATCGCCGCCCGTGCCCACGATATCGACGAAATTCGAGTTGTCCTGCACTTCGACGTGCCGGGCGAATTCGCGCATCACGGTCGCGGCAGCCGCGATTTCGCCGATCGTCTCTTTTTTGACGCGCAAGCCCGTAATGATCGCCGCCGACATCACCGGCGAGAGTTCGCCGCGCATGATGAGGCGCATCAGGTGCAGCATCTCGTCGTGAAAAATCTCGCGATGCTCGATCGTGCGCTGCAACGCTTCCTGCGGAGTAATCGACATGTTCTTTCCTCTTTCTTCAGGCGTTGCGGTGCGACGCGGCGGCGAGTTTCGACTGCTTCACGAAGTTTTCGAGCAGCGCGTGGCCGTGTTCGGACAGGATCGATTCCGGGTGAAACTGCACACCTTCGACGTCGAGCGTTTTATGACGCACGCCCATGATTTCGCCGTCGTCGGTCCACGCGGACACTTCGAGACAGTCTGGCAGCGATTCGCGTTCGATTGCGAGTGAGTGGTAGCGCGTGACGGTGAAATGCTTCGGCAGGTCGGCGAACACGCCTTTGCAGTCGGTTTCGATCTGGCTCACCTTGCCGTGCATGATCGTCTGCGCGCGCACGACGCGACCGCCGAATGCTTCGCCGATCGCCTGGTGGCCAAGGCACACGCCGAGAATCGGGATCTCGCCGGAGAATCTGCGCAGCACGTCGAGCGTGATGCCCGCGTGTTGCGGATTGCTCGGCCCCGGCGAAAGGCAGATGCGCTCGGGATTGAGCTTCGCGATTTCGTCGAGCGTGATTTCGTCGTTGCGGAAGGTCCGTACGTCTTCGCCGAGTTCGCCGAAGTACTGGACCAGGTTATAGGTGAACGAGTCGTAGTTGTCGATCATCAGCAGCATGGTCTGTCTCCGGTCAAAAGTCGCTATCGAGGCCGTCCTGCACCTGCTCCGCCGCACGCAGCACCGCGCGCGCCTTGTTTTCGGTCTCTTGCCATTCGGATTCCGGCACCGAATCCGCGACGATGCCCGCGGCCGCCTGCACATACAGATTGCCGCTGTGGATCACACCCGTGCGGATCGTGATCGCCAGATCCATTTCGCCGGTGAACGACAGGTAACCGACCGCGCCACCGTACAGGCCGCGCTTCACCGGTTCAAGTTCGTCGATCAGTTCCATCGCGCGAACCTTTGGCGCGCCCGACAGCGTACCGGCCGGGAATGTCGCGCGCAGCACGTCGAAATTGGTCACGCCGGGTTTCAGCTTGCCTTCGACCGAACTCACGATGTGCTGCACGTGCGAGTACTTTTCGATGATCATCTTGTCGGTCACGACGACCGATCCGATCTGCGCAATACGGCCGACGTCGTTACGCGCCAGGTCGATCAGCATCACGTGTTCGGCGATTTCCTTCGGGTCGTTCAGCAGTTCGGTGGCGAGTTCGGCGTCACGCTCCGGCGTGTTGCCACGCGGACGCGTGCCCGCGAGCGGACGGATCGTGACGATCCGGTCCTCGCCGCGCCTTTCCTGACGCACCAGAATTTCCGGCGACGCGCCGACCACATGAAACTCGCCGAAGTTGTAGTAGTACATATACGGCGACGGATTCAGCGAGCGCAGCGCGCGATACAGCGAGAGCGGGTTGTCACGATACGGTTTCGTCAGGCGCTGCCCCACCTGAACCTGCATCAATTCGCCCGCAGCGACATATTCCTTCGCCTTGCGCACAGCGGCGAGGTAATCGTCTTTCGCGAATTCGCGATAAATCTCGGTGCGCATGCTTGCCGACGTAACCGGCGGCTGAACGGTCGTGCGCAGACGCTGACGCAGTTCGCGCAGACGCTGCTTCGCTTTCGTGTACGCCTCGGGCACGGCCGGGTCGGCGTAGACCACGAGATACAGCTTGCCGGCGAGGTTATCGATCACCGCGACTTCTTCGGTCAGTAGCAACTGGATGTCGGGCAGACCGAGATCGTCGGGCGGCGCGGTGTGCGCGAGCTTTTTCTCGATGTAGCGCACCGCGTCATAGCCGAAGTAGCCCGCGAGACCGCCGCTGAACCGTGGCAGGCCGGGACGTTGCGCAACTTTGAACCGCGCCTGGAACTGCTGGATGAACGCGAGTGGATCGCCTTCGTGCGTCTCGACGACCTTGCCGTCTTTCACCACTTCGGACACGCCGTTGCGGGTGCGTATGAGCGTGCGGGCCGGCAGGCCGATGAACGAGTACCGCCCGAACCGTTCGCCACCCACTACCGATTCCAGCAGGAACGAGTTGGCGCCGCTGCGCTCGGACTGCGCGAGCTTGAGATACAGCGAGAGCGGGGTTTCGAGATCGGCAAGCGCCTCGGCGATCATCGGGATGCGATTGAAGCCCTCGTTCGCGAGGGACTGAAATTCGAGTTCGGTCATGTTCCGATCCTGTTCGTGCGTCCGGCACAACGTGCGTGTGCTTCGGATAAGACGGGGGCGTTGCGCTGCCGGTCAGGCGGTCTATGTCATTCGACAGGGAGAACCGACCGGTGCGTGCTGTCCCGATGACGCGTGCAAGGCCGCATGACGCAACGGTACCCCGATGGATACACGAAGGCCAGATGAAACGATGCAGCGGTTACTGGCGTAAAACTCGGGAAGCGCGCGAAAAGCGCAGCGAAGTAAAAAACGGTGCCGAAGACGAGCTTCAGCGTACCTCAGGCGAGGTCAGCGCGACCAGCGACGCCAGGGCCAGGCTCCCCGGTCGATGCTAATCAGACTCCGTTTTTTATTCAGAAACATGAGGATGAGGGACTTATAAAGTCGGTGATTGGTGCGCTGCGATTGCCTTGGCGGCATCGAGCAGCGAAGCAACTATACCATCCGATTTTATTGTTTGTACAGACTGGCCATGGTTGTAGCCATACGGGACAGTCAGCGTGGCCAGACCGGCCGCACGGCCGGCCATCGCATCATTCTCGGAGTCGCCAATCGCAACCGTCGCTGCCGGGGCGACCTGCATTTCAGCGCAGGCGGTGAGCATCGGCAGTGGGTCGGGCTTCTTTTTCGACAGCGTATCGCCGCCGATCACCACGCTGAAATAGCCGATCAGGCCATATTGCGTGAGCAGTTGCACGGCAAACCGGCGCGGCTTGTTCGTTACGCACGCGAGCTTCAGGCCGGCGTCGTGCATCGCTTTCAAACCCGCTTCGACGTCCGGATATAGCCGCGTGTGCGTGCCGTTGATTCGCGCGTACTCTTCCTGGTAGATCGCGAGCGCCTCGTCGAAGCGGTCCTGCGCGTGTTCCGCCTCGAAGCGTGGCGCGAGCACGCTGCGGATCAGATGCTCCGAACCCTTGCCGACGTAGTCGACGACTTCCTCGCGCGATGTTTCCGCCGCATCGAGCTGCGCGAGCATGCCGTTCAGGCCGGCGGTGAAATCGTCGGCAGTATCGACCATCGTGCCGTCGAGGTCGATGATTGCGGCCTCGATGCGAGGGCCGGTGAATGCCGGTGCGGGGGATGAGGGCGTCACGGTCATGTTCAGGGCTCGCTGGGTACGTGCTTGTCGCTCGTTTGTTGCGCGCTCGGTGCGCGCCTAGTGCTCGACGTGGGCGAGCGCGCTGCGCATCTGGTCGATGACCGCCTTGTAGTCCGGCTTGCCGAAAATCGCCGAACCCGCCACGAACGTGTCCGCGCCTGCAGCTGCGATTTCAGCGATGTTGTCGACCTTAACGCCGCCGTCCACCTCGAGATGGATCTCGCGGCCGGTTTTTTCCTTGTAAGCATCGATTCGCGCGCGCGCCTCGCGCAGCTTGTTCAGCGCTTCAGGAATAAACGATTGCCCGCCGAAACCAGGGTTTACCGACATGATCAGCACGAGATCGAGCTTGTCCATCACGTGGTCGAGATAGCTGAGCGAAGTGGCCGGATTGAACACGAGGCCGGCCTTGCAGCCATGATCGCGGATCAGGGACAGCGTGCGGTCAATGTGATCCGAGCCTTCTGGATGGAAGCTGATCACGTTGGCGCCGGCTTTTGCGAAGTCGGGCACGATACGGTCAACCGGACGCACCATCAGATGCACGTCGATCGGCACCTGCACGTGCGGGCGGATCGCCTCGCAGACGAGCGGCCCGATGGTCAGATTCGGCACGTAGTGGTTGTCCATCACGTCGAAGTGAATCCAGTCGGCGCCAGCGGCAACGACGTTGCGGACTTCCTCGCCGAGCCGCGAGAAGTCGGCGGACAGGATGCTGGGAGCGATTCTGAATTGCGTCATGGCGTGAGGAGTGGCGGGTCGAAAGTCGCTATTTTACCGGTTTGCGCGCGGAGAAACCCCTGTCCGGATGGGATAGCAGGTTGCGGGCGTCCGCTGCATCAAGCAGAATGCGAAACCAGAGCCGCTTCCCGCCGACAGGCCGGAAACCATTGATGTCTGGGTTTCCCGCAGATGTTATTCACACCGGAATCAGGATGAGCCAGTACGAATTCAGCGTGTCGGCGCAGGTCGCGTATCTGCCCGACGAATCGGATCCCGAGCGGCGCAAGTATGCGTTCGCGTACACGCTGACCATCCGCAACAGCGGCCAGGTGCCGGCCCAACTGATCTCCCGTCACTGGGTCATCACCGACAGCGAAGATCACGTTCAGGAAGTGAAGGGCCTGGGCGTGGTCGGCCACCAGCCGTTGCTGAAGCCGGGCGAGCAGTTCGAATATACGAGCTGGGCGTTGATCGCAACGCCCGTCGGTACGATGCGCGGGGAGTATTTCTGCGTCGCGGAAGACGGCGAGCGCTTCGAGGCGACGGTACCAGAGTTCATGCTGCGCATGCCGCGCACGCTGCATTGAGCCGGCGTAGAGCCTTGTTTCCAGCCGGAAGGGTTACGGCTGCGACTGCTGGTTGTCACTCTTTTTGCCCGAGGCCTTCTGCGTCTGCTTCTTCTTGCCGGACGCCGTCCAGACAACGATGAAAATCAGCAGGAACAGCGCCAGAAGCGACTCCAGCGCAAATATAAGCATCGGGTATTCGTCGAACAGTTCAGACATGGCGGTTTCCATCAAGAACGAACATTGTATGCGTATTGTCCGGACGGCCGCTGGTTGGGCGAGTGGGGTGGCGGTAACGGTGATGCTGGCTGCGTGTGGTGGAGGTGGATCGGTGAGATCGGCGGCCACGCCGCCAACGGGCGCCGCAATCATTCCCGGCCAGATCGCTTCGACACGGCTCACGCCTGTCGCATGGCAGCAGGTGCCCGGCTGGCAGGACGATTCGCTGATTGGTGCTGCAGCGGCGTTGCGGCAGAACTGCGCGAGGCTTGCACGTCAGCCGAACTGGCAGCGGGCGTGTGCCGCGGCGGCGGAACTCGACGATCTCGATGTCGCCAGTGCACGGACATTCTTCGAAACGTATTTCACCCCCTTCCAGTTCGCAAATACCGACGGGACGCTCGACGGCCTTGTGACGGGCTATTACGAACCTTTGCTGCGCGGTTCGCGTGTGCGACACGGCGTGTACCAGACGGCGCTGTATCGCTGGCCGGCTGGCTATCGCGCCGGCGCGCCTTTGCCGGCACGCGCGCAGCTCGAGCGCGCGGGCGTTCTGACCGGCAACGAACTCGTGTGGGTCGACGATCCGATCGAAGCGTTTTTCCTTCAGGTGCAAGGGTCTGGACGGATCGTGATGGAAGACGGCAGCGTGATGCGTGTCGGCTTTGGCGGAACAAACAATCAGCCCTACAAGTCGATCGGACGCTCGCTGCTGGATCGTGGCGAGCTCACGCCCGCGCAGGCGACGATGCAGGGTATCAAGGCGTGGGCGCGTTCGAATCCGACGAAGGTCGATGCGTTGCTCGATACGAATCCGCGATTTGTGTTCTTCCGCGAGATGCCTTCCGGTGAAGCGGCTCCGCAGGGTGGCGCCGATGGCCCGATTGGCGCGCTGGGCGTGCCGTTGACGCCGGAACGTTCGATCGCCGTCGATCCGTCTTCGATTCCGCTCGGCACGCCGGTCTTTTTGCAGACGACCCGTCCATTGACCAACTCGCCGATGAACCGTCTGGTTTTTGCACAGGACACCGGTTCGGCGATCAAGGGCGGTGTGCGAGCTGACTACTTCTGGGGCCTCGGCGATGACGCCGGGGATCTCGCCGGCAAGATGAAGCAGGCCGGACGTATGTGGCTGTTATTGCCGAATTCGTGAACCGCCGGCGGAGCGCTCGACGCGCCGGATGCCTCGATTGACGGAGGGCGTTCACCGCACGATTGCATCGCGATTCGCTGCGTGCCGCGCTGCGAATCGCTTCTTCATGATGGCTGGGATCTGAACCGCTCCTGCGTGTTCACGGGTATCCCGATCGTCGACTCTTCAGCCGCCGGAACGCCGCTTGTCGACGACGCGCCTTGCCTTGCCGACCGAACGTTCGATGCCGTTGACAGCCAGAACATTCACGACCGCGCTCACCCCGATCAACGCCTTGATGTCATAAGCGAGCGCCTGCTTCGCGGTATTGAGCGCGCCCGTATCCGGCGCCATCTCGGGACATGGTTCGACATTCAATGTCAGTACGTCGAGCGGGCCTTCCTTCGTGAGGATGATCTGATAGTGCGGCGCAAGCGCATGCTGCTTCAGCAGCAGTTCTTCAATCTGCGTCGGGAAGACGTTGACGCCACGCACGATCATCATGTCGTCCGAGCGGCCGGTGATCTTCTCCATACGACGCATCGTGCGGGCGGTGCCGGGCAACAGACGCGTAAGGTCACGCGTCCGGTAACGGATGATCGGCAGCGCTTCTTTAGTGAGCGACGTGAAGACGAGTTCGCCGAATTCGCCTTCCGGCAGCACTTCACCGGTTTCCGGATCGATGATCTCAGGATAGAAGTGATCTTCCCAGATCGTCGGACCGTCCTTCGTCTCCGCGCACTCCGACGCAACGCCCGGGCCCATCACTTCGGACAATCCGTAGATATCGACCGCGTCGATGCCCATACGCTGCTCGATCGCGTGACGCATGTCGTTCGTCCACGGCTCCGCGCCGAAGATGCCGATCCGCAGCGAGCAGTGCGCCGGATCGACCCCTTGCCGTTCGAGTTCATCCGCGATCGACAGCATGTAGCTGGGCGTCACCATGATGATGTCCGGCCGGAAATCCTGGATCAGTTGCACCTGCTTCTCCGTCTGTCCGCCGCCGAACGGAATCACGGTGAGGCCGGCGCGCTCGGCGCCGTAGTGCGCGCCGAGTCCACCGGTGAACAGCCCGTAGCCGTAGCTGATGTGCACCTTGTCGCCGCGCCGCGCGCCCGCCGCGCGGATCGAACGTGCCACGAGGTTGGCCCACGTGTCGATGTCGCGCGCGGTGTAGCCGACGACGGTCGGCTTGCCGGTCGTACCCGACGAAGCGTGAATACGCGAGATCTGTTCCTGCGGTACGGCGAACATGCCGAAGGGGTAGCTGTCGCGCAGATCCTTCTTGGTGGTGAACGGAAAGCGTGACAGATCCGCCAATGTCTTCACCTCAGACGGATGGACGCCCGCGTCGTCGAACTTGCGCCGATAAACCGGCGAGTTTTCGTAGGCATGCGTGAGCGACCATTTCAGTCGTTCGAGCTGGAGGGCGGCGAGTTCGTCGCGGCTCGCCGTTTCGATCGGGTCGAGCGGTAAAGAGGTCGTCATGCGGATGTCTCCTTTGCTACTTTTCAGAATAGATGTGCTGCGCGGGGCGGACAACGGAACGTCGCCGTGAGGGTTCAGCGCGAGTATTCAGTGGTCGGTAGGGATCACCGTGCCGCGTATCTGCGCGGACTTGCCACGAAACATGGCAACTGTTTCACCGGCGCGATTCGTCACACGGATGTCGTAGATGCCGTTGCGTCCGCTCAACGTCTGTTCGATCGCCTCGGCGGTGAGTTCGTCGTCGCCATATGCCGGACGCAGAAACTCGATCGAGCAGCCCGATGCCACCGTGTTGATGTTGTATGAGTTACACGCAAAGGCGAACGTCGAATCGGCCAGGGTGAAGATCAGGCCGCCATGGCAGATCTGATGGCCGTTAAGGAAGTCGGGACGGACGCTCATACGCATGCGGGCATATCCGGGGTGCACGTCGAGAAGTTCGAGACCCAGTGCCTGGCTGCAGGCGTCGGCTTCGTACATGGCGTCAGCGGTGGCCCGGGCAAGTTCGTCAGGCGTCGTTGCGGCGTCGTGCTGTGGCTGGGTGGACATGTCAGCGGCCCTCAAAACGTGCTGCGCGTTTTTCCATGAAGGCGCGTACGCCTTCCTCGTAATCATGCGATGCGCCGAGTTTGCTTTGCAGATCGCGTTCGAGGTCGAGCTGTGCGTCCAGCGTTTGCGTGGCGCCCTCGCGCATTGCGCGCTTGATTGCGGCGATGGCACGGGTCGGCTGCTGCGCAAGTTGCGTGGCCAGCTTCCCCGCAGCGTCCTTGAGATCGGCGTCGTTGACGACCTGCCAGATAAGGCCCCAGCTTTCGGCCTTTTCGGCGGAGAGCTTGTCGCCCGTTATGGCGAGCCCGAGCGCGCGCGCCATCCCGACGCGCTGCGGTAGAAACCACGTGCCACCGGAATCCGGGACGAGGCCAATTTTCACAAACGCCTGAATAAAGCTCGCCGAGCGGGCCGCGATGACAAGATCGCAGGCCAGCGCGAGATTCGCACCCGCACCGGCAGCGGTACCATTGACAGCCGCGATGACCGGCAACGGCAACGCCTGGAGTCGCCGGATCAGCGGATTGAAATGCTCGTCGATCAAGCCGCCGAGGTCTGTCATTGCGCCAGGCGTGAAATCGAGGTCGGCCAGATCCTGGCCGGCACAGAACCCACGGCCTGCGCCGGTCAATACGAGGGCACGTGCGCCCGCTGCTTCGACTTCATCGAGCGCCGAACTCAGTTCTTTATGCATCGCCCGCGTGAAGCTGTTGAGCTTGTCGGGGCGATTCAGCGTCACCGTTGCGACGCGGGACGGGGCGTCAAGCTCGACGCGGATCGCTTCATAGGACATCGGTTGTCTCCTCTTTGTCTCCATGGCCTGCAGGTGCAAAAGGTTGCTTCTTCAGACACGCTCAATGGCGAGTGCAATACCTTGTCCCACGCCGATACACATCGTGCACAGGGCAAAATGCCCGTTCGTGCGTTCCAGTTGATGAAGCGCGGTTGTGATGAGTCGCGCGCCCGACGCGCCGAGCGGGTGACCGAGCGCGATTGCGCCGCCGTTCGGATTAACACGCGGGTCGTCGTCACGCAGACCGAGTGCACGGAGTACGGCGAGGCCCTGCGACGCGAATGCTTCGTTCAATTCGATGACGTCGAACTGTTCGAGCGTCATGTCAATCTGCTTCAAGAGTTTCTGGGTAGCTGGCGCGGGCCCGATGCCCATGATGCGCGGTTCCACGCCGGCTGTCGCCATGCCGATGACGCGTGCACGCCTGCGCAGACGGTACTTCTCCGAAGCTTCCTTGCTCGCCAGCAGGACTGCGCAGGCGCCGTCGTTGACGCCTGACGCGTTGCCCGCGGTGACCGTGCCTTCGGCGCGCACGACGCCTTTCAGCTTACCGAGTGCTTCGAGCGATGTTTCGCGCGGATGCTCGTCGACGCTCACACGAATCGCATCACCTTTTTTCTGCGCGATTTCGACCGCGACGATTTCCTGCGCCAGCGTGCCGTCACGCTGGGCGCGTGCCGCCTTTTGCTGGCTGCTCAAGGCGAACGCATCCTGGTCAGCGCGATTGATGCCGAACTGGTCGGCAACGTTCTCCGCGGTCTCCGGCATGGAATCGACGCCGAAGTCGCGCTTCATCTGCGCGTTGACGAAGCGCCAGCCGATCGTCGTGTCGTGGATCGCGGCCTGACGTGCGAACGCGCTGGTCGCTTTGCCCATGACGAACGGAGCGCGCGTCATGCTTTCGACGCCTCCGGCGATCATCAGATGTGCCTCGCCCGCCTTGATCGCACGCGCTGCTGAGCCGACCGCGTCCATGCCTGAGCCGCAGAGCCGGTTCAGCGTTGCGCCGGGCGCGTCGACAGGCAAGCCGGCAAGCAGCGCCGACATGCGCGCGACATTGCGGTTGTCTTCGCCGGCCTGGTTGGCGCAGCCGTAAATGACGTCGTCGAGCGCGTGCCAGTCGACGCCCGGATTGCGCTCGATCAACGCCTTGATGGGCACGGCACCGAGGTCGTCCGCGCGGACGTCTTTCAGGACGCCGCCGTAGCGGCCGAACGGGGTACGAATCGCGTCGCAGATAAAGGCGTCTGTCATGTCGGGTTCCAGAGAGTGATGGCCGGCGTTGCACACCGGTCCGTCGACTCATATTAGTGGGGCGTAGGGCAGGGCTCCAGTCGGCCGGATGGCATATGCCGTTCGGCCGGCTTACGTTGGAACCGCCTTCGGTTCAACATGAACTCGACTCTGGATTACGCGGAATCGATTTGCGACAAACGCGGCGTCCGCAAGTGCGGCGTTGGCTGCGGGATTGGCGCCCGTACCGTGAAAGTCCGAGAATGCCGCTGACTGGTTCACGAATACACCGCCCGTCAGGTTGATCGACAGGGCTACGCCGCCACGGATCGATGCTTCGTGAGCGGCTTCGAGGACCGCGTCGTCAACGCTGTACACGGACAGAGTGAGCGCGCCATGCCCAGCGGCGATCGCGCCAGCGAGATCGAGCGATTGCGCGGTCGAGTCGGTCGCAATGACGAACGAGATCGGGCCGAACCATTCACGGGTGAACAGCGCAGCATCGCTGGCAGCATCGAGTTGCAACAGGAGCGGCGTGCGGACGCGCGCGCCGGCAAAGGCCGGATGTTCGAGCGACTGGCTGTCGACGAGCACGCGGCCAAGTTTTCGCGCTTCATCGATGCGTTGCGTAACGCCATCGTTTTGAATCGCGCCGAGCAGTTCGACCGCGCGGGCCGGGTCGGCCACGAGCTTCTGCACCGCGCCGGCAAGGGCCTCGGCGACAGCGTCGAAGCTCATCTGACCTTCGGCGGTGCGAATGCCGTCCCGCGGCACGTAGATGTTTTGCGGCGCCGTACACATCTGGCCGGAGTACAGCGCGAGCGAAAAGGCAATATTCCGGGCGGCCAGCTTGAGGTCATCGACGGAATCGATAACGATCTGGTTGACGCCGGCCTTTTCAGTGAACACTTGCGCCTGGTGTGCGTTTCGTTCGAGCCACGTACCGTTTTGCGAACTGCCGGTGAAGTCGATCAGCTTGATTTCTGGCCGCTGGGCGAGCTCCTGCACGAGCGCTCCATCGTCAGGATCGGTCGCAAGCAGTGTCACCACGTTCGGATCGAAGCCGGCTTCCCGCAGCACGTCGCGCGCGATGCGCACGGTGATCGCAAGCGGCAGGATCGCGCCCGGATGCGGTTTGACGATGACCGTGTTGCCAGTTGCCAGGTCGGCAAAGAGGCCGGGATAGCCGTTCCACGTCGGGAAAGTGCAGCAGCCGAGCACGAGGCCAGTGCCGCGCGGCACGACGGTATAGCGCTTGTGCATCGCCAGTGGCGGATTTTTGCCTTGCGGCTTTTCCCAGTGCGCATCGGCTGGAATCCGGCGCAGCTGATCCCATGCATAAACAACGGCCTCCAGCGCACGATCCTGCGCATGGGGGCCGCCCGCCTGGAAGGCCATCATGAAGGCCTGGCCGGTCGTGTGCATGACGGCGTAGCCGATCTCGAAACTGGCGCGATTCACCCGCGACAGAATTTCCAGGCACACGCCGACCCAAGCCTCGGGCCCGGCAGTGCGCCAGTCGCGCTGGGCCGTGGCCGCAGCGTCGATCAACGTGGTGGGGTCTGCCTTCGAATAGCGAATGCCGAGTGGGAAGCCGAACGGCGAGATTTCGGCGCCGACAGTTTCCTGTGTGGCCGGTTGATCCAGCTCGAACGTCTTGTTCAGGTGAGACTTGAACGCGGCTTCGCCATCCGCGTTCGCTGTTTCACCGTACACTTTCGGACTGGGCATTTCGGCGAAGGGGCTCCAGTAGCCGCGTGTCTCAATGGCGGCGAGCGCCTTCTGCAGCGTGTCTTCGTGCTTCGTGAATAGCGGATGTGTCATGGCGGAAGGGATGCTGAACGTTAGAGGGAGCTTTTGTCGAATAATTGACCGACCGGTTGGTTGGCGAATGGTAGCATTATTGGGACAGTCACGCGAAGCGTTTTTGCTTTTCATTCAAAACAAGGAGGAAGCATGGCTTACGAAAACATTCTGGTGGAGACCCGCGGCCGGGTTGGACTGGTGACGTTGAACCGTCCGAAGGCGCTGAACGCCTTGAACGACGCGTTGATGGATGAACTTGGCGCAGCACTGAAGGTTTTTGATGCCGACGACGGAATTGGCGCAATCGTTGTGACGGGGAGCGAGAAGGCGTTCGCCGCAGGCGCCGATATCGGGATGATGGCCACGTACACCTATATGGATGTGTACAAGGGCGACTACATCACCCGTAACTGGGAGACCGTACGCACTGTCCGCAAGCCGATCATTGCTGCGGTCGCTGGCTTCGCGCTTGGCGGCGGCTGCGAACTGGCGATGATGTGCGACATCATCTTCGCTGCCGACACCGCAAAGTTTGGCCAGCCGGAGATCAAACTCGGCGTCATGCCGGGTGCCGGCGGTACGCAACGCCTGCCTCGCGCAGTGTCGAAAGCGAAAGCGATGGACATGTGTCTGACAGCGCGGTTCATGGATGCAGATGAAGCTGAGCGAGCAGGGCTCGTATCGCGTGTCATTCCCGCTGCGTCATTGCTCGACGAGGCGGTTGCAGCAGCAGCCACGATCGCGGAGTTCCCGTTGCCAGCGGTGATGATGGTGAAGGAATCCGTGAATCGTGCTTACGAAACCACCCTTGCCGAGGGTGTGAATTTCGAGCGACGCCTGTTCCATTCCTTGTTTGCAACTGAGGATCAAAAAGAGGGGATGGCCGCATTCGTTGAGAAACGCAAACCGGTGTTCAAGCACCGTTGAATGGGCTTATCAAAATAGTGCTTGCAAGGCGTGGGGGAGGTGGCTAGAATCTCGATCTTTCGCGCTTTCGGAAGAAGGCGCGGGGACGCGGGAAGCCAGTATGGGC
>NZ_JBNDMO010000022.1:0-102838 GCF_050436625.1 Paraburkholderia sp. GAS334
GCTGTCTGGGCCTCGGGGCTCGTCTTGGGTTTGCGTGGCATACATGCTCCTTGAGCTACATGTTATGCCTTACACACAAAATTTATGACAGGCCCCCAATAGACCGACATGACCACAAGGAAAGGCCAAAAAACCAGACCAGAAAAACCAAAAAACCCCAAACAGAGAAAACCAAAAAACCTTTAGACCGCCAAAGCGAGTCGCCTCTTCTCTGCCTGTTGCATAAACTGATTAGCAACAATAACCCCAACGGTGACAACCGAAATAAACAACGTAGCTAGAGCATTCATCTCAGGATTCAACCCAAGCCGCACGCGCGAGAAAACGACAAGCGGCAGCGTAGTAGACCCGGGCCCAGAAAGAAACGCCGACAACACAAGATCATCGATAGAAAGCGTAAACGACAGCAGCCACCCGGCAACCAGAGCCTGGGAAATCAACGGCAACGTAATAGCAAAGAAAACCCGAAACGGCGTAGCCCCCAGATCCAGCGCGGCCTCTTCAAGCGAAGGATTCAGATCCCGAACACGCGACTGCACAATAATCGCGACATAGGAAATGCACAGCATCACGTGCCCGATCCAGATCGTGAAAATCCCGCGGCCGGCAGGCCATCCCAGCCACTTGCCCATTTCGATGAAGAGCAGCAGCAGCGAAATCCCCTGAATGACTTCAGGAATCACGAGCGGCGCATTGATCATCCCGGTGTACAGCGTGAACCCGCGAAACCGCCCCATCCGCGCGAGCACAAACCCGGCCCACGTGCCGATGAACACCGAAGCAAACGCAGTCAGCAACCCGATTTTCAACGACAGCCACGCGGCCGCGATCAGCTCGTCATCATCCAGTAACGCCTGGTACCAGCGCACAGAAAACTTCGTCCAGACCGTCACCAGTTGCGACTCGTTGAACGAGTACACCACCAGACTCACAATCGGCACATACAGAAACAGAAAACCGATGCCAAGCGCAACGATCTGCAGAATTCGATTCGGCTTCATCAGCGCTTTTCCTCCAGCTCTTTCGCCTGCGCATACTGAAAGAACGCCATCGGCACCAGCAGCAGCAATACCATCGCGCACGTCACCGCGGACGCCATCGGCCAGTCAGCGTTATCGAAGAACTCATTCCACATCACGCGACCAATCATCAGCGTATTCGCGCCACCCAGCAGTTCCGGAATCACGTACTCACCCACCGCCGGAATGAACACCAGCAGACAGCCCGCGATAATCCCGTTCTTCGACAGCGGCAGCGTAATCTGCACAAACGCCTTCCACGGTTTCGCGCCGAGATCGTAGGCGGCTTCCAGCAGCGTCAGATCCATCTTCACCAGGTGCGCATACAGCGGCATCACGAGAAACGGTAGATACGAATACACCATGCCGATATAGACAGCCGTATTCGTGTGATACAACTCGATCGGCGCATGAATCACGCCAATCGACGTCAGGAAGTTATTGAGCAGGCCATTGTTCTTCAGAATCCCGATCCACGCGTACACGCGAATCAGAAACGATGTCCAGAAAGGCAGCATCACCGCCATCATCAGGATGTTGCGCGTCGATGGATTCGAACGCGCAATGTAATACGCCATCGGATAACCGAGCAGCAGGCACAGCAGCGTCGAAATCGCCGCCACCACCACCGAATTCACGTAGGTCGCGAAGTACAGGCTATCAGTGACGAGAAACGCGTAATGCGACACGTCGAGCGCGATGTGAACCACGCCGTCCTTGAACGACGTCAGTTCCGTGTACGGCGGAATACCCAGCTGAAGATCGGCAAAACTGATCTTCACCACCAGCACGAACGGCACCAGGAAAAACAGCACCAGCCAGACGAACGGCCCCGCCACGACCGCCGTGCGCCCAGTCAGGCCAAAACGCCTCACGGGCCACGATGCGAACGAATTCATCGACCGTTTCATGACGTCAGCACCACACCGGCCGATGCACTCCAGCGCACGTAGATTTCGTCGCCCCATGTCGGTGTTTCGATCTCGGAGAGCGCGAGACTCGACACATTCGCGATCACCGTCTTACCGGCGTCAAGCTTCACGTGGTACAGCGAATAGCCGCCCATGTACGCGATATTCGTGATGACGCCCTTGCCCCAGTTGTACGCGCCTTCAGGCGGCTTGCGCGTGAGC
Source organism: Paraburkholderia sp. GAS334 (assembly GCF_050436625.1). Classification (NCBI taxonomy): domain Bacteria; kingdom Pseudomonadati; phylum Pseudomonadota; class Betaproteobacteria; order Burkholderiales; family Burkholderiaceae; genus Paraburkholderia; species Paraburkholderia sp. GAS334. The sequence continues at coordinate 2,153 of NZ_JBNDMO010000022.1, forward strand.
GCGATGCGCTCGGGCCGCACGGAAATCGTCACGGGCATGCCGAGCGGCCCGGTGATGCCGTGATTCACATAGAGGCGGCACGGCAGGTCCGACGTTTCGATGAACACGTGATCCGGTTCGTCCTCGACGACATTGCCATCGAACAGATTCGTCGAACCGATGAATTCCGCCGAGAACCGGCTGTTCGGATATTCGTAGACTTCGTGCGGCGTGCCGAGCTGCACGATCTCGCCTTCGCTCATCACGGCGAGACGCCCCGCCATCGTCATCGCCTCTTCCTGATCGTGGGTCACCATGATGCAGGTCACACCCACGGTATCGAGAATGTTGACGAGTTCGATCTGCGTGCGCTGACGGATCTGCTTGTCGAGCGCCGACATCGGCTCGTCGAGTAGCAACAGCTTCGGCCGTTTGACGAGACTGCGCGCGAGCGCCGCACGCTGCTGCTGGCCGCCCGACAGCTGATGCGGCTTGCGCTTCGCAAAGCGGCCCATCTGCACGAGTTCGAGCGCGGTCTGCACGCGGTCGCGCAGTTCGGCCTTCGGCACGCCTTCCTGCTTGAGACCGAACGCGACGTTGGATTCGACGGTCATATGCGGAAAAAGCGCATACGACTGAAACATCATGTTCACCGGCCGGCGATACGGCGGCATCTGCGCGAGGTCTTCGCCGTCGATCAGGATCCGGCCCGACGTGACCGTTTCGAGGCCCGCAAGCATGCGCAGCAGCGTCGACTTTCCGCAGCCGGAACTGCCCAGCAACGCAAACAGCTCGCCCTTTTTGACGGACAGATCCACGCCCTTGACTGCGACTGTTTCGCCGAACTTCTTGACGACGCCGACGATCTGCACGAAGTTTTCCGCTGCTTCGTCCGCGACGAAGGAATTGCCCGGGGGCAGCGTGCCGGCCCCTGCCAGCACGCCCGACTGGTCACTACTCATGATCTGCTGCTTCGCTCCTGCGTTTGACGAACAAAGCCCCCGGTGGATACCGGGGGCTTCATGATGATGCACGATTACGTGTGTCTGCGAGGCATCAGCGGCCGGACTTGAACTCGGTCCACAGCCGCGTCTGCAGTCGTTGCACTTCCGGCGGCAACGGTTTGAGCAGGAACAGGGTCTTGATGACGTCTGCCGGCGGATACACGGCCGGATCGTTCGCAACGTCCTTATCCACGTACTTGCGCGCCTCGAGGTTCGCGCTCGGATAGTAGACCTCGTTCGTGATCGCCGCGTGGACCTGCGGCGTCTCGATGTAGTTGATCCACTCGAGCGCGGCTTCCATGTTCTTCGCATCCTTCGGAATCGCCATCACGTCGAACCAGACCGGAGCGCCGCCCTTCGGAATGTAATACTCGATCTTGTAGGCCTTCTTCGCTTCGACCGCCCGATGCTTCGCGATCACCACGTCGCCGGACCAGCCGTATGCGAAGCACACGTCGCCGCCCACCAGGTCGTTGATGTAACCCGACGAGTTGAACTGCGTGATGTACGGACGGATCTTCTTCATCATCGCGAGCGCGGCGCGGTAGTCGTCCGGATTCGTGCTCATCGGATCCTTGCCGATGTAATGCAGCGCGGCGGCGAACATCTGGTCGGGTGCGTCGAGCACCGACACGCCGCAGGCTTTCAGCTTCGAAATGTTTTCCGGCTTGAAGAGCACGTCCCAGTTGTCGAGCGGCACATTCTTGCCGAGGATCTGCTGGACCTTCGTCACGTTGTAGCCGAGGCCGGTCGTGCCGTATGCCCAGGGCACCGCGTACTTGTTGCCCGGATCCGCGCCGGCGACGAGCGCCATCAGCGTCGGGTCGAGATACTTGAGATTGGGGAGTTTCGATTTGTCGAGCGGCGCGAAAATGCCTGCTGCGATCTGCTTGCCAGCGTAGTTGCTGGTCGGCACGACGATGTCATAGCCCGAATTGCCCGTGAGGAGCTTGGCCTGAAGGGTGTCGTCGCTGTCGTAGTTGTCGTACTTGACCTTGACGCCGGTCTGCTTCGTGAAGTTCGGGATCGTGTCCTTGGCAATGTAATCCGACCAGTTATACACATTCAACTGCGTATCTTTTGCTGCGGCCGTAACCCACGGGGCCGCGCACAGCACAAGCGCCGCCAGCCGGCCCATTACCTGTTTATTCATCCCGTTCTCCGATCCTGGCCGGCTCTGCCCGGCCATTGCCCCGCTCACACCGCAGCGCTTCGCGCACGGCACCCCTGAAAAACCCGAAAACTACCACTAAATACTGCACGCTCCAAAAAAAATGGCGTGCTGTCGCGCAAAGGGTACAGCCAGAAGGCCGGCCCGGCGCTGGCGCCGGCCTTCACGAGGGCGATGCCAGCATTGCAAAATTGGGCGCAATTTTATCGGGTTATCGGCGCGTGTCCACCCGAAAAAAACCCCATCGCCTATGTTTTTACCAAAGGTCCTGCTTTCAGAACATTACCGCTGATGGACTCACCGTAGCGCATGCTTTCGTGCGCAAGGTGATTGACAGGTAAGGTTACGGCACGACTTCGCACGCGCTGGGGCGGCGATACCGGCTTCTCGCCGGGTCGCTCGTCACGATGCCCGTCAGCTTCTGAGCGAATCACGGTCCGGAAGCAGGCACGTGCCTGCGCTTTGTATGCCCCTTATCTGTCCTCGTTTGCCCCTTGCGCCGGTTTGCCAGAGAACGCGATGAATACAAACCCGTTCGCGACGCGTCGCCTCCGACGCCGCCGGCGCGCTCCCGCCAGCGGCCCGGGACGGCTCGCGCCTCGACGGCCCACACACTGGTCTTCGTTTGTCGGCCCTGGCGCGCTGATCGCCGTCGGCTATATGGATCCCGGCAACTGGGCGACGGCGCTGGCGGGCGGCGCGAGCTTCGGCTACCGGCTGCTCAGCGTCGTGCTGCTGTCGAGCCTGATGGGGATGCTGCTGCAGTGGGTGTCGTCGCGGCTGGGCGTCGTGACGGGACGCGACCTTGCGCAGGTGTGTCGCGAGCGCTTCAGCCGACGCGTCACGCGCTTCCTGTGGCTCACGAGCGAAGTCGCGATTATCGCCTGCGATGTCGCGGAAGTCGTCGGCAGCGCGGTTGCGTTGCAACTGCTGCTCGGCGTGTCGCTGACGGTCGGCGTGCTGCTCTCGGCGGTCGGCACCTTCGCGATGCTCGCACTCCAGCACCGCGGACGACGCACACTCGAAGCGAGCGTCGTCGCGCTGATCATGTTCGTCGGGCTGTGCTTCGTCGTCGAGCTGGCGCTCGCGCGGCCCGACTGGCACGCGGCGCTCGCCGGCGTCGTGCCGGATGCCGACCTGCTGCGCAACGCGGGCATGGTGTGGCTCGCGGCGGGCATCCTCGGCGCGACGGTGATGCCGCACAACCTGTATCTGCACTCGGCGCTCGTCAAAACCCACGCGCCCGATGGCGACGACGCCGGTATCGCGAACGCGTTACGCGGCGTCAACTACGACACCTTCGGCTCGCTGTCGTTCGCGTTCGTCATCAACGCGGCGCTCCTGATTGTCGCTGCGGCGGTTTTCCACGCCAGCGGCCATCGCGACGTGACGGATCTCGCCGACGCGCATCGGCTGATTGCGCCGATCGTCGGCACGCACTGGGCGGCGATTCTCTTCGCGGCGGCGCTGCTCGCATGCGGGTTGAGTGCGACCGTAACCGGCACACTCGCGGGCCAGGCGGTCATGGAAGGTTTCCTGGAACTGCGCCTGCCGCGCTGGCAACGCGCGCTGCTGACGCGCTCGCTGGCGATGGGCCCGGCGCTGCTGGCCGTCACGATGTTCGGCCAGCACGGCTCGAACCAGTTACTTGTGGCAAGCCAGGTGGTGCTGAGCCTGCAACTGCCACTCGCGGTCGTGCCGTTGATCAGCTTCGCGTCGAGCCGGCCCCTGATGGGAAGCTGGCGCGTGCACGGCATGGCGCTCGTGCTGTCGTGGCTTTCGGCCGCGGGGATCCTGACGCTCAATGGCGCGTTGCTGTGGCAACTGGTGCTGGCGGAATGACGTCCTGCTGCGCGCCTTCAACCTGTCTCGACCGTTTTTTAAGCCGCCTCTTACAATGCAATCACACTTCGCCTGGCCTGCCTGGCGAAATGGCTCGTGCGCCTTTGTCTCGTGGCCCTGTATCAAAGCGCCTCATCCAATCGCCAGCACTGGGTTGCGCGGATCGGATACAACATCGCGCGGTGATGCGCGAGTGGCGTGCGGATGATTGACACACCCGCACGCGGTTCCCCTGATCGTGGCGGTTTCACCGGATTCGCCGGACCCGCCAGATTCCCCGGATTCCGCAGATTCCCCGGATCCGCAGATGGATCACCCGGATCGGGGATCTACCGGATCGGTTAACATGTCGGACGGTTTCCGTTCACCTTCTCCGCCCGGACAACTTCATGGCTTCAAATCTTCACGACCTTCCCGACAGCCCCTGCATTGGCGTCTGCTCGACGCTCTTCGACGAAATCTGCAAGGGTTGCGGACGCACAGCCATCGAAGTGTCGAACTGGGTGTTCCTGAGCGACGACGAAAAGCTCGCAGTCTGGGAGCGCATCAAACGTGAAGGCACCGCGATGCGATTCCAGAACGACCATCTCTGACGAGGCAATTCACGCGCGCGACGATTGCTGGAATACCCGGGAACCGGCAACTGTCACGCGCACGAACACAACGCGCGTCAGAACTTCATCCCAACGCCGATACCGACCACCAGTGGATCGATATGCAGCGTGCCCAGTGAGGTGCCGCCGAGCGATGCATCGGTGCGCATCCAGATCTTCTTGACGTCGGCGTTGATGAACAGATTCTTCGCCACCTGCACATCGACACCCGCCTGCAAAGCCGGCCCGAAACTATGGTTGCTGATCGAGATCGGCTGGCCACCTGCGTTCAAGCCGTTGTTGTAGAACAAGGTGTAGTTCAACCCGGCACCGACATACGGCCGCACCGTGCCCTGATGGTTGAAGTGGTATTGCAGCAGCAGCGTGGGCGGCAATACGTTCACGCCACCCAGCCCGCCGAGATTCGACGTCAGTTGATGCCGCGACGTGCCCAGAATCAGCTCGACGCCGATGTTGTCGCGAATCATGTAAGTGAAGTCGAGCTCCGGCACCGTTGCGTTGTTGACGTCGACATTCAGCGCCGACAACGTATTGTTCGTGCCGACCTGCGGCAGGATGCTGATGGCCCGCAGACGCACGAGTACGTCACCTGCGTGAATGCCACCTTCCGACGTTGCCTGGGACGTTGCCTCAGCTGCAACAGCCTGCATCGCCACGCACATGCTCAGCGCGCATACAACCGCGCCTACCCCGTTGAATCGCTTCTTCATGTTGTCTTTCCTCGTTGTCATAAAGCCCCTACATTTTCCAGGGCCTTAGGACCAGTCGTCGTTGACGGGCGTCAACGAAGCGAGAAGGCACCATGACGTGCGACAGGCGGTCGCGCCGCGCCTGTGAGCAACAGTTCGAGCAGGTCATGCACGCTGCGGATCGCGTTGCCAAACGGTAGCGCTTCGCGACCGCGAAAGAACAGGCCGTTGGTGACGTCGCCACGCAGCGCGGCAGCAAGGCGCGTGTCGATACAGAAGTGTCCGAACTTTTCGATGCCGTCACGCAGGCCACACGCGCTCAGGCACTCGAGCGCGGTTGGACACGCGTGTTTGAGCGCACCGATCTTCGTGCGGATGCGCTCCTCGTGCCGCAGATAGCGCGTGAGCCACGGCGTTTTGACGGCACGCGCAGGAAGCCCCGTCACGCTGACGAATTCGACGATGTCTTCCGGCGTCGCTTCGGCCAGCACGCGCTTGAAATCGGGATGCGCATCGCCCTCCTCGGTCACGGCGAACGGCGTGCCGAGTTGCACACCATTCGCGCCCGCCGCGAGGCACGCGCGCACGGCCTCGTGACTATTGATGCCGCCCGCGACGATCAGCGGCACGTCGTCGCGGCTCAGACCCAGCGAGGCGAACACCGCCTGCATTTCGTCGAGTACGCGGGCAAATTCGAAGCGACCGTCGTGCATGTCCGCGAGATTCGTGACGCCGAGATGGCCGCCCGCATGTGCGGGATGCTCGATCACGATGGCATCCGGCAGACGGCCCTTCTTCATCCATTTCTTGAGCACGAGCGCCGCGCCACGGCTGTCCGACAGGATTGGAACAAGCGCGACGTCGTACGCGTGTGTCAGGTCCGGCAGATCCAGCGGCAAGCCTGCTCCCATGACGATCGCGTCCGCACCGTTTTCGCACGCGACACGCACGTAGTCGGCATGCGCGTTGACCGCTTTCATCACGTTGACGGCGATCATGCCGCGCCCTTCGCTCAGCAGGCGCGCGGCCCTGATTTCGCGTGCGAGCGCGGTGAGGTTCGCGCGTTCGAGCGTCTCGCGATCCGGATGGACACGGCACTGTTCGACGAGATCCGCGTGATGGTGCCGCAGATCGATGCTCGCGATCGTGCCTAACGCGCCTTCACGGGCGACGCTGCCAGCGAGCCGGTGCGCCGAGATGCCGACGCCCATGCCGCCCTGCACGACCGGCAACAGCGAACGGCCGCGAATCACGAGTGGGGGAAAAGAATGCGATGGAAACATGAGAGCCCCGCGTCGTCGACGTAAAACGTCCATAGTCGCGAATGGGCCGAACCTTGCATTGCGCGAGGTCAAACAGAAAGAGCGCGCGCCGTGTCGAGCACGCGCTCTGTTGATTCAGATCACTGGCGATGCAAATAGCAATGGCTTTGCAACACTGTCGCGCGGGGGGCTCGTCGGACGCTGCCGTGCCCGCCCATGAAAAAAGCCCGCTTCGGATGAAGCGGGCTTTCTCGACACTACCGGGACCTGCTGGGACCTGTGTGCGTTGTGATTACTGCACGCCCTGGCTCAACAGGAAATCTTCGTAATTACCGCCGAAGTCGTTCAGCGTGCCGTTCGTACGCACTTCGATGATCCGGTTCGCGAGGCCGCTCACGAATTCACGGTCGTGCGAAACGAAGATCAGCGTGCCTTCATACTTCTCGAGCGCGATCTGCAGCGACTCGATCGACTCCATGTCCATGTGGTTGGTCGGCTCGTCCATCAGCAGGACGTTGTGCCGGCCGAGCATCAGCTTGCCCCAGATCATGCGGCCTTTCTCACCACCCGACAGCACCTTCACCGACTTGCGGATGTCGTCCGCATTGAACAGCAGACGGCCGAGCGTGCCACGCACCGACTGCTCGTCATCGCCTTCCTGACGATAGTTGTCGATCCAGTCCATCAGCGTGATGTCGTCCGGAAACTCTTCGTATGTGTCCTGCGGCATGTAACCGATGTTTGCGTTTTCCGCCCACTTCACCGTGCCGTGATCGAGTTCGAGCTTGCCGCGCAACGAACGCAGCAGCGTTGTCTTGCCCGCGCCGTTCTCGCCGATGATCGCGATGCGCTCGCCCGGCTGCACGCTCAGGTTGAAGTTCTGGAAGATCGTGCGGTCGTACTTCTTCGTGATCGTGTCGGCAACCACCGCGATGTTGTGCAGCTTCTTCTCGTACTCGAAGCGGATAAACGGATTCTGCCGCGACGACGGCTTGAATTCCTCGATCTTGATCTTCTCGATCTGCTTCGCGCGGCTCGTGGCCTGACGCGCCTTCGACTTGTTCGCCGAGAAGCGGCGCACGAAGTCCTGCAGATCCGCGACGCGTTCCTTCGCCTTCGCGTTGGCCGCCTGCTGGCGCTCACGCGCCTGCGTGCTGGCGAGCATGTAGTCGTCGTAGTTGCCCGGATAGACCTTCAGCGTGCCGTAGTCCATGTCGGCCATGTGCGTACAGACCTGGTTCAGGAAATGTCGATCGTGCGAGATGATGATCATCGTCGAGTTGTACTGGTTGAGCACGTCTTCCAGCCAGCGGATCGAGTTGATGTCCAGGTTGTTGGTCGGTTCATCCAGCAGCAGCACGTCCGGCTTCGAGAACAGCGCCTGCGCGAGCAGCACACGCAGCTTCCAGCCCGGCGCGACGTTGCTCATCGGGCCGTTGTGATCGGCAATCGCGATGCCGATGCCGAGCAGCAGTTCGCCCGCGCGCGCTTCTGCCGTATAGCCGTCGTACTCGGCGAACCTCGCTTCGAGTTCGGCGGCATGCATGTAGTCGTCGTCGGTGGCGTCCGGGTTCGCGTAGATCGCGTCGCGCTCGGTCATCGCAGCCCACATTTCGGTGTGGCCCATCATGACGACGTCGAGCACGCGCACGTCTTCGTACGCAAACTGGTCCTGGCGCAATTTGCCGAGGCGCACGTTTGGTTCGAGCATCACGTTGCCCGCGCTCGGTTCAAGGTCGCTGCCGAGGATCTTCATGAACGTCGACTTGCCGCAACCGTTCGCTCCGATCAGGCCATAGCGGTTGCCTTCCCCGAATTTGACCGAGATATTCTCGAAGAGGGGCTTAGGCCCGAATTGCATGGTGATGTTGGCGGTAGACAGCACGGCGCGTCCTTTGAATGATATATCGGCGAAAAACCGAATATTTTAGCAGGTTATCGTGGAAATTACCTGCGGAGCGCGCCTTCCGGCCCGGTTACGATCCGGCCCGGTTTGTTCCGTCACTCCCGCCTGACGCGCGACGGCGGTCTGGCTGCAATACGTCGATAAATGCCGTGAAATCGGCATCGGCAAGACCTCCAGCAACGGCGAGCCGCAGCAGTTGCTGGACGGTGCCGGACACAGGCATCGGCGTGCCTGTTTCGACAGCCGTCGCCGCGACGGTATCGACGTCCTTCTGGAACGTCTTCAGCGCGCCCAGCGGAGCGAAGCCAGGCTGCGTCATACGTGGCACGAAGGTTTGCAGCAGCACGGAGTCGGCCCAGCCGCCCGCGAGCGCTTCAGTGAGACGCGCCGCGTCGATGCCGCTGCGCTCCGCGAGCGTCACGGCTTCGGCAATCGCAGCGACGGTCGACGTGACGATCGCCTGGTTGCACAGCTTGGTCGTCTGGCCCGCGCCTGCCGCGCCCATATGCGTCACGCGCGCGGCGTATGCCTTGACCAGCGGTGTGACGGCTTCGACGTCGGCGGCTTCTCCGCCCGCCATCACGGCCAGCGTGCCCGCTACGGCGCCCACTGTGCCACCGGAGACGGGTGCGTCGACCCAGCCCACGCCAGCCGCTGCAGCGCGCTCTGCGAGCCGCCGCGTCACGCCAGGTGGAATGCTCGAGTGATCGACGATCCAGCGCAGCTTGCCGCGCGCTTCTGCGTGTGCCGCCGGAGCCAGCACGCCGTGGTCGCCGAACACGACCGCTTCGACCGCCGCCGCGTCGGCGAGGCACAGCACGATCGCTTCGGCGTGCCCGACCAGCTCACGTGGCGTATCGACGACCTGTGCGCCGTCCGCCTGCAATGCCTCTGACTTCGCGCGCGTGCGGTTCCAGACATGCACCGCATGTCCGGCGCGCAGTAAATGCCTGATCATCGGCGCGCCCATCAGGCCGGGGCCACAGAATCCGATTTCCACGGTGTCGTTCCTTACGAGTCGGGTTTTGAAGTCAGGGCGATGATACCGCCCGGCGCGCGGCGTGGAACGCGGAGCGCCGGGCCGGGCACGCTATGTGCGGATTGACCGCCAGCGTGCTCGCGGTCCGCCGATGGCCGCATCATTGCCTATACTTTCTTCAACCCAAGGAGGGCTCATGAAAGACCACGTCTACAAGCAGATCGAGCTGACGGGATCATCGACGCAATCGAGCGATGACGCCGTGCGCATTGCGATCGAAAAAGCAGGGAAGACGCTGCGCAACCTGCACTGGTTCCAGGTCACTGAGACACGCGGACAGATCGAGGACGACAAAGTCGTCCACTGGCAGGTAACGCTCAAGGTCGGCCTGCGGATCGACGATTAGCGCGTCCCATCCAGGTTCGCGTCGGCCCGCGCGATTGCGATTGCGCACGCCGCGCGCAACAAAAAGGGCTGCGCCCATTCGGAACACAGCCCCTGAAAGCAGCGACCTCAAAAGGCCGCCGCGTGGTCGAACATTGGCGTCTCGCGAAGATCGCAGGACGCTGTGACGCGTTACTTCGGCAGCGAGCCGTCCACGCCTTCCACGTACCAGTTGATCCGTTGCAGTTCCGGATCGGTCAGCGTCTTGCCAGCCGGAACCTTCACGCTGCCCGCCTGATCCTTGATCGGGCCGGTGAACACGTCCCACTTGCCGCCTGCGAGCTCGGTGCGCTTCGCATCGACATCCTTCTGCGCATTGGCCGGAATCGCGCCCGTGTTCAGGTCTTCCAGGTTGACGGCCTTCTGCGGAATGCCCCACCACACCGGGTCGTTCTTCCACTTGCCGTCCAGCACCTGCTGGATCGCCGCGTTGTAGTACACGCCCCAATGCGCCACCACCGAACCCAGGTGAGCTTCAGGACCGAACTTCTTCATGTCCGAATCCCAGCCGAACGCGTGCACGTGCTTTTCCGAAGCCGTTGCGAGCGTCGCGCTCGAATCAGTGTTCTGCAGCAGCACGTCGGCGCCCTGCCCGATCAGCGTTTCAGCCGCCTGCTTTTCCTTGCCCGGATCGAACCAGCTGTTGATCCAGATGACCTTCGTGTGAATCTTCGGATTCACCGAGCGTGCGCCGAGCGTGTAGGCGTTGATGTTGCGCACCACTTCCGGAATCGGTACCGATGCCACGAAGCCGAGCGTGTTGGTCTTCGTCACGTAGCCCGCGGCAACCCCCGCCAGATACGCGCCCTGGTACATCCGCACGTCATACGTGCCGAAGTTCGGGGCCTTCTTGTAGCCGGTCGCGTGCAGGAACACCGTATCCGGGAAGTCCTTCGCGACCTTCAGTTCAAAGTCCTGGAAGCCGAAGCTCGAACCGATGATGATCTTGTTGCCCTTGTTCGCCAGATCGCGGAACACGCGTTCCGAGTCAGCCGATTCGGGTACGTTTTCCACGCGCGTAATCTTGATCTTGCTGCCGAATTTCGCCTCGGCTTCCTTCGAGCCCTGATCGTGCGCGAAGGTCCAGCCGGCGTCGCCCGGGTTGCCGAGGTAGACGAACGCGACGCCCGGGGCATCGGCAGCGCGTGCGGTTTCCGTCAGCGTCGCCCCGAGGCTCAGCGTGGCGGCTGCCAGCGCGAGCGCGGTCAGCATTTTTCTTCTCATCGTGGTTTCTCCTGTCGTGTAATTCGAATGTTCAAAGCGTTTATGTGACGCGTCAAGGGCGCGTCGCGTTGTCAGCCCGCGGCAAAGAAAGGTTTGCCGAGCGACGCCGGCGCGTTCAGGCGGATCGTATTCGGGTTGCGCGAGATGAGCACCAGCACGACGACGGTCGCGATATACGGCGTCATCGCGAGGAACTGCGTCGGGATTGGCACGCCGATCGCCTGCGCGTAGAACTGCAGGCCCGTGACCGCGCCGAACAGCAGCGCGCCAATCAGGAGACGCCCCGGTCGCCACGTCGCGAACACGACGAGCGCGAGCGCGATCCAGCCGCGGCCGGATGTCAACTGTTCCTGCCACAGATGCAGATTCACGATCGAGTAGTAGCCGCCCGCGAGGCCTGCCATGCCGCCGCCGAAGAGCGTCGCGCCGTAACGCACGCCAATCACCGGAAAGCCGACCGAGTGCGCGACCGCCGGCGATTCGCCGACCGAGCGCAGCACGAGCCCGGCGCGCGTGCGGTACAGGAACCAGCCGATCACGACGAACATCGCGAATGCGAGGTAATCGAGCGGCGTGAGGCTGAAAAACGCCGGCCCGATCACGGGAATCTTCGAGAGCCCCGGAATCGTCCACGTTTCGATCGTCGCGCGCACGGCCGCCGACGTGTAGGGCTTGCCGACATAGGCCGACAGGCCGATGCCGAAGATGGTCAGCGAGAGCCCGGTGGCGACCTGGTTGGCGAGCATCGTCAACGTCAGGAACGCGAATAGCAGCGCCATCGCGAGACCCGCGGCGATTGCGGCGACGACGCCGAGCCACGGGCTGCCGGTAATCGCGGTGACCGCGTAGCCGCTGACGGCGCCCATCAGCATCATCCCTTCGACGCCCAGATTGAGTACACCCGACTTCTCGGTGACGAGTTCGCCCGCGCCCGCGAACATCAGCGGAATGGCGGCGGCGACGGCGCTCGAGGTGAGCGCGCTGGCTTGTTGAATGTCCATGGAGATCGTCGGGAAATCAGTGGGTCGATGCGGCCACGGTGTGGCGGCGCACGCGGTAGTTCACGAACAGGTCGGCGCCCAGCAGGCAGAACAGCAGCAGCCCCTGAAACACGCCGGAGAGCGCCTGCGGCAACTGCATCGAAGTCTGCACGGCTTCGCCGCCGAGATACAGGAGCGCCATCAGCAGACTCGCCAGCACGATGCCGACCGGATGCAACCGTCCAACGAACACGACGATGATCGCGGTGAAGCCGTAGCCCGGCGACCACGTCGCCTGCAACTGGCCGATCGGACCGGCGATCTCGCCCATGCCGGCGAGGCCCGCGAGCGCGCCGCTGATCAGGAGCGACGTCCAGATCGTCTTCTTGTCGGAGAAGCCGGCGTAGCGCGCGGCGAGCGGCGCAAGACCGCCCACGTTCATCCGGTAGCCCGCGAAGCTCTTGCGCATAAACACCCACACGACCGGAATCGCGATCAGCGTGACAATGATCGACGCGTTCAGACGCGTGCCGCGCAGGAATTTCCAGTGCCAGTCGCCGGCGAAGGTCGGATAGAGTGCGTCACCGCTGAACATTTCCGACAGCGGGAAGTTCATGCCCTGCGGATCGCGCCACGGGCCACTCACGAGCCAGATCAAAAGCTGCGTCGCGACGTAGGTGAACATCAGGCTCGTCAGGATTTCGTTCGTGTTGAAGCGGCTTTTGAGCAGCGCGGGAATCGCGGCCCACGCCATGCCGGCCAGCATGCCGGCGATCATCATCAGGAACAGGATCCACCACCCGGTCGACTGGTCGAACCAGATCGCCACGCCGCTCGCGCCAATGCCGCCGAGGATCATCTGCCCTTCAGCGCCAATGTTCCACACATTCGCGCGATAGCCGACCGCGAGGCCAAGACCGATCAGGCACAACGGCGACGCTTTCAGCAGCAGTTCTGACCAGCCATTGACGCTCGACAGCGGTTCGATGAAAAACGCATGCATTGCCTGCAGCGGATCACGCCCGACGAGACTGAAAATCAGGAAGCCGATCGCCAGCGTCAGGAGCGCGGCGATGAGCGGGACCGCAATCCGCATCGTGCGGGAAGGTGTCGTGCGCGCTTCGAGTCGGTACGGAAAAATCATGGGTAGCCGTGGTTAGCGTGTTGTTATGTGTTCGAGCGCGTATCGCGTATGGTCCGGGCTGCCGGTGCACGCGCTCAGGCGTGCGCCGGCTGTCCGGACGACGGCGGCGTGCCTTCGGCGCCGCTGTTGCGCTCGCCGAAGAGACCTGCCATCCAGCGCCCGATTTCTTCAGCGTTGGTATCGCCGGTCGCACGCACAGGCGACAGACGGCCGCGCGCGAGCACTGCGATGCGATCGCAGATATCGAACAGCTCTTCGAGTTCTTCGGAGATCACCAGGATCGCGACGCCGCTCGCCGACAGATCCAGAAGCTGCTGCCGGATGAACGCGGCGGCGCCGACATCGACACCCCATGTCGGCTGCGCAACCACCAGCACCGTCGGCGCCTGCAGAATCTCCCGGCCGACGATGTACTTCTGCAGATTGCCGCCCGACAGGCTCTGCGCGAGCGCATCCGCACCGCCGCAGCGCACGTCGAACGAAGCGATGCAGCGGTCCGCAAACGCGCGCATTGCTTTCGTGTTGATCCAGCCGGAAGTCACCATCTTCTGACGATGCGCGGTCAGGAGCGCATTATCGGCCAGCGACATCGCCGGCACCGCGCCGCGACCGAGCCGCTCCTCCGGCACGAACGCAAAGCCGAGTGAACGACGGCCGCCCGCGCCAAGCTTGCCCGCCGCCTTGCCGCAGATCGTGACCGCATCGGCACGCGTGCCACGTTGCTCGCCGGACAACGCCGCGAGCAGTTCCGCCTGCCCGTTACCCGACACGCCGGCAATACCGAACACTTCGCCCGCGTGAACCGCGAACGACACATCGTCGAGCGACGTGCCGAACGGATCCTCGCTTGCCACCGACAGGTGCTTCACCTCGAGCAGCACGTCGCCCGGTGTATGCGCGCGGCGCTCGTAGTCAGGCAGCGAATGCCCGACCATCAGCTGCGCCAGCGACGCGTGCGTTTCCTCACGCGGCTTCACGTGGCCGGTTACGCGGCCGCCGCGCATTACCGTTGCGGTATCGCAGAGTTCCTGGATTTCGTCGAGCTTGTGGCTGATGTAGAGAATGCTGCAGCCTTCGGACGCGAGACGCTTCAGCGTCGCGAAGAGCTTGCGGACGGCTTGCGGCGTCAGGACGGACGTCGGCTCGTCCATGATCAGCAGACGCGGATTCTGCAGCAGGCAGCGCACGATCTCGACGCGTTGCCGCTCGCCCACCGTCAGGCTGTGGACATGACGCTGCGGATCGATATCGAGGCCGTAATCCGCCGACACTTCGCGGATGCGTTTCGAGAGCGTCTTCAGGTCGAACGGCTCATCGAGCGCAAGCGCGATGTTCTCGCCGGCGGTCAGCGTCTCGAACAGTGAGAAGTGCTGGAACACCATGCCGATGCCGAGCTTGCGCGCGGCCGCCGGGCTCGCGATCTCAACCGCTTGCCCTTCCCAGCGGATCTCGCCCGCGTCGGGACGCACCGAGCCGTAGATGATCTTCATCAACGTGCTCTTGCCCGCGCCGTTTTCGCCGAGCACCGCGTGGATTTCGCCGGGCTCGACGATGAGCGTGACGTCGTCGTTCGCACGCACGGCCGGGTATTGTTTGCTGATGCCCGACAACGCGAGACGCGGCGCGGCCGCAGCCGTGGCTGCCGGCGTGCCTGCGGGCCGTGCGGCGGCGTCGCCGCCAGAGGAAGAAATGTCGACCATGTGATTCCGTAGTACGCAGTGACTGCCAGCTGCCACGAATCCGCCAGACCCACGAAAGGCTTTCTGGACGGCGTTGCAGCCGGGTGACAATACCTAATTCGACACAACCCGTCGAGCCATCAAAATTCCCGCAAACCCGCGCCGTATCAAGGTGTTGCGGGTAAGCCACCCTTGACGGTTCTTTCTGTCCATATTAAAACGCATATACCCCCAAGCCCACTCGATCAGCCAGAACATATAACCCCGGAGAAGTCATGAGTCAGCAACGCGAGGCGATCGATACTTACTTACTACGCGTCTTGCACACGCTGTTGATGGAACGCAGCGTGACCCGCGCCGCGGTCAAGCTCAACCAGTCACAGCCTGCGATCAGCGCGGCCCTGCGGCGCCTGCGCGACATCACCGGCGACCCGCTGCTGGTGCGCGGCAAGTCCGGCATGGTGCCGACCGAGTATGGGCTGCGTCTGCTCGAACCGGTGCAGAACGCACTGCGCGAAATCGAGCGAATCAAGTTCCAGCAGCACAACTTCGATCCTGCCACGTCCATTCGTTGCTACCGCATCGGTTGCCCGGACTATCTCAACGTGCTGTTCGTGCCGACGGTCGTCGAGCGCTTCCGTCAGGCTGCGCCGAACGCAACGCTCGAGTTTCACTCGCTCGGCCCGGCGTTCGACTACGAACTCGCGCTCGAAGATGGCAAGCTCGATATCGTCGTCGGTAACTGGCCGGAACCGCCTGAACAGCTGCATCTGTCGAACCTGTTCGTCGACCAGATCGTATGCCTGATGAGCAACACGCATCCGTTCGCCAAACGCGGCGGGTTGACGCTCGACCAGTATCTGAACGCCCCGCATCTCGCGCCCACGCCGTATTCGGTTGGCCAGCGCGGTGCGATCGACGTCCACCTTGCACGCGAACGGTTGAAGCGCCATGTCGTCGTGACGTTGCCCTACTTCAATCTCGCGCCGTATGTGCTCATCAAGTCCGACCTGATCTTCACGACGACGCGGCTCTTTGCCGATCACTATGCGAAATTCCTGCCGCTGACCGTCGTACCCGCGCCGCTCGATTTTCCGCCGATGCAGTACTACCAGCTGTGGCACGAACGCTGCCATTACTCCGACGAAGTACGCTGGCTCCGGAGCCTCGTCGCCGAAGCGACCCGCACGTTGATCGAAAAGCCTTAAGCGTCTGACTCATGTTTCGCATCGGCGCGCGGTGAACAGTAAGCGCCCGATGCGAAAGTCTTCCGCGAAAGCGTCGATCAGGCCGCCGCTTCGTACAGCGCTTTAGCCAGACGGTTGTGCTGCTCGATCACCGTTCCGAGTTCGACTGTCGTCAATACGCCGTCCTTCACCACCACTTTCCCGCCAATCACGCTATACGCAACCTGCGAAGGCGCGCAGAACACCAGCGCGGCAACCGGATCGTGCAACGCACCAGCAAACAATGGCTGGCGCAGGTCGAACGCCACAAAGTCTGCGGCCATGCCTGGCGCCAGCGAGCCGATGTCATCCCGATTCAACACCTTCGCGCCACCGAGCGTCGCGATTTCAAGCGCTTCGCGCGCGGTCATCGCATCGGGACCAAAACCGACGCGCTGAAGCAGCAACGCCTGACGCACCTCAGCGACCATCTGCGCGCCGTCGTTCGACGCGGATCCATCGACGCCCAGCCCGACCGGCACACCCGCAAGCCGCATCTTCTTCACCGGCGCGATGCCTGACGCCAGGCGCATGTTCGAACACGGACAATGCGCGACGCCCGTTCCGGTTCGCGCAAACAGTGCGATGCCCGCGTCGTCGAGCTGCACACAATGCGCGTGCCACACGTCATGCCCGACCCAACCGAGGTCTTCCGCATACTCCGCCGGCGTCATACCGAACTTCTCGCGACTGTAGGCGATGTCATTGACATTCTCGGCCAGATGCGTGTGCAACGAAACACCATACTGCCGCGCAAGCGTCGCGGACTCGCGCATCAAGTCGCGGCTCACGGAGAACGGCGAACACGGTGCGACGACCATTCGCAACATCGCGTAACGTCCATCGTCGTGATACGTCTCGATGAGGCGCTGCGTATCCTTCAGGATGTCCGCTTCCTTCTCGACCACCGAATCCGGCGGCAATCCGCCATCCTTCTGTCCGACGCTCATGCTGCCGCGGCTCGCATGAAAACGCATGCCGATCCGCTGCGCCGCCACGATGCTGTCGTCGAGCCGGCTGCCATTCGGGTAGATATACAGATGATCGCTCGAGGTCGTGCAACCCGAGAGCAGCAGCTCGGCCATGGCTGTCAGCGTCGACACCTCGATCATCCCGGGCGTCAGATTCGCCCATACCTTGTACAGATTCGTCAGCCAGCCGAACAGCTCGGCGTCCTGCGCGGCCGGAATGGCCCGCGTCAGGCTTTGATACATGTGGTGATGCGTGTTGATGAGCCCAGGGATCACCAGATGCCCGCGCATGTCGAGCACTTCGTCCGCGGTGTCCGGCAGATCGTCCGTCGGCCCTACCGCGACGATCCGGTTGTCTTCGATATAGAGGCCGCCGTCGCGTAGTTCGCGCCTGGCGCCATCCATCGTGACCAGCACGTCGGCGTGCTTCACCAGCATCGTCCGGCCGCGCTTCCCATTCGGTTGTTGCATCGTCATTCGTGTCTCCCGATTCCCGCGAGGTTAAAACCGTTCGAACGCGATGCGGCCAGCACGCTTTCCGCGCCGCCGCGTCCTCTTCGAACGTCGTTGGCCCGGTTACCCAGCGTACTGCGCCGTCTTCGGGATGCACAGCACGCTGCGCATGGCGTAACCTTCAGCGGCCAAAATTGCGCTGGCAATTCGCCCAGTCGCCATACTTGTCTTCACAAACTCAATATATCGGTCAATTTTGGTGCCGGTAGGATCGGTTCAGGTCTCGGCGTGTGAGGGGAAACCCGTATCCAGCAAGCTCGGACGGCGTATGTTCATGCGCCAGGTATTATCTTTCCTATCGGGCACGCGCGAATGCGACATCCTTTTTACAATGGCTGCCACGGCGCTCGCTTCAATTCGCCGACGGGTATGTAGCCACTGACGTGGAGCCTCGATCCGCCGCAACGTATTCTGGATCGGGCCGCCGCTGAAACTCGCAATTTACACAAGGAAAACTGCGAATGGGCAAGCTCACTACCCACGTGCTCGACACCGCGAACGGCCGTCCCGGCGCCGGCATCAAGGTCGAACTCTTCGCGCTCTCCGGCGACACCCGCCGCGCGATCAAAACTACCACCACCAATCACGACGGCCGTTGCGACACGCCGCTGCTCGAAGGCGATGCACTCGTCACCGGCGAATACGAACTCGTGTTCCATGCCGGCGATTACTTCGCCTCGATCGGCACGAAAGCGCCCGAACCGCGTTTCGTCGATCGCGTCGTGCTGCGTTTTGGCGTTGCCGATGCCGGCGCGCACTGGCATGTGCCGCTGCTGGTGTCGCCGTGGTCATGGAGTACGTATCGCGGCAGCTAAGGTGAACAAGGTTGCATCGACGCGTGGGCACACAGGCGGTAAGCGGATCTGAACTGGCGGCAACGGTGAACGCCGCACATCCCCGCACCGCGCCGCGAATCAACTGAACCAGCCAGCAACGACCCGCATTACCGCCGTTTTGCAGATGCCAGGAGACGCACCTGCAAAACGCCGTCGAATCGAACAGCAAGGCGCTACGCGCCAACGAATGAGAAGTGGAGGCGTTTCATGGAAGGCTTTATTACCGACTGGCTGAATCTCGCGATTCGCTGGTTTCACGTTATCGCTGCGATCGCCTGGATTGGCGAATCGTTTTACTTCGTCGCGCTCGACAACAGTCTGAAACCGCCGACGGATCCGAACCAGCGTCGTCGCGGCGTGTTCGGTGAACTGTGGCACGTGCATGGCGGGGGCTTCTACAACATGCAGAAGTACACGGTCGCTCCGCCGGAGATGCCTGAAGACCTGCACTGGTCGAAGTGGCCGTCGTACACGACGTGGCTCTCGGGCTTTGGTCTTTTCACCGTGCTGTACCTGTTCGCGCCGAACACGTACCTCATCGACAAAAACGTGCTCGATATGGGCCCGGTCGTCGCGATCTTTTCGGCGCTCGGCTTTCTCGCGGCGGGCTGGATTGTCTATGACTCGCTGTGCCGTCTGCTGGGCAACAAGGACAGCGTGCTCGGCATCTGCGTCGGCATTTACGTGCTGATCGCCGCCTGGCTTGCCTGCCACATCTTCGCAGGCCGCGCGGCTTATCTGATCATGGGCGCGATGCTCGCAACGATCATGTCGGCGAACGTGTTCTTCGTCATTATTCCAGGGCAACGCAAGATGGTCGACGCGATGCTCAAGGGCGAAGTGCCGAACCCGATCTACGGCAAACGCGGCAAGCAGCGCTCGGTGCACAACACCTATGTGACGCTGCCCGTCGTGTTCGCGATGCTGTCGAACCACTACGCGATGACATACACGCATCCGTACAACTGGGCCGTGCTCGTCGTGATCATGCTGGCCGGTGCGCTGATCCGTCAGTTCTTCGTGATGCGTCATCGCGGCCAGGTGCTGTGGTATCTGCCGCTGGTCGGCATTGCGCTGATGTTCGTCGCGCTCGTCTGGACGATGCCGAAGCCAGTGGTCGCGCAGGCGCAGGCCGCAAACGCACCGGTCGTCAAGGTCGCGGATATCCAGCCGGTGTTGCAGCAACGATGCGTCGCGTGCCACTCGGCACATCCGACGATGATGGGCAGCGCGCCGGCTGGCGTGCTGTTCGATACGCCGGACGAAATCTCGCAGAACGCCCAGCGCATTTATCAGCAGGCGGTGACGCTGAAAGCGATGCCGCTTGGCAACGTCACGCATATGACAGACGACGAGCGGCAGAAAATCGCCGCCTGGTTTCAGGGCGGTGCGGTGAAGTAATGGGCGATGACGGAGGGCTGACGGATCTCGGCTTTTAGTGTTCCCGATGTTCGACATCAGGACGGGCCTTCGTGCGAGCGAAGGCCCGTTTTCATTTATGCCCCGGGGCACGAACACTTATTTTTTGTGTCCCCTGGGCTACATTTTTGGCACTGTTGGCCATTGTTGCAGCCTACAGGCTACGGATTGATAGGTGATTTTGTGCCTTATATCCGCTTGCTGGAGGCAGCCGGCTATGACCTGAAAGTCGTTGCTCACGGGCACGGGCGCACGCTTGAGGACATCCTCGCCGACGAGCAGCGTGCATCGAACGGGCCGGCGCAATGAGGCTCGATGTTCAGCCAGCCGAACCTTCGCGGGAAATCATCGGCCGCTTGCCGCTGCTTGGGAAACGTGGCGGAATTCAGGCCCCGGCTGACTCAGCAAACAAAAAACCCACGAACTATGCCGTGGGTTTTTCTTTTTGCAGCGTCGAGCTGTTCAGGCAGTCAAACCGAAACCGCGCTCAATGCATCTTCGATCAGCCAGAGCGACTCGGCCAGGTCCTGCTCGTTGAGGTTGAGTCCATCGCCGCCACGATCGACGACGATAAAATCGCTCACGTCGCCAAGCGCGATCAGCGGATGATGCCAGACGCCCTTCGCGTAGTTCACGCCTTGCCAGCCGCTCGTGACGAAAGCGCGGATCTCCGAAGGATCCAGTTCGCCCGCCGGCGCGACGACAACCAGATACGGCTTGTCGTTCAACGGCACGAACGCCTGGCTGCCGAGCGGATGCCGCTCGAGCATCTTCACTTCGAACGGCAGCGCGCGCGGCTGTCCTCGAAACAGATTGACGAGCGTGCGACCGCCCTCGTCCGTCACGTCCACTTTCGCGAGATCGTGAAAGCGGATCGTCGTGCCGAGGTTGATCGGGATCTGCTTCGCGCCCTCGAGTTCGATCACGTCGCCGAACGGGGCGAACGCTTCGCGCGTCAGCGGTTCGATGGTGAGCGTTTTCATGATGCGAGCGTGCCCCACAGACGCAGACGCGATACACCACCGTCCGGAATGATGTTAAAACGCACGTGCGTAACCGGGCCGAGCGCAGCGACTTCGCTTTCGAAGTAATGCTGCTTGTCCATCTGCAGCTTCTGTTCGCCGAGCAGGACCGGCCAGAACATCGCCTGCGTCACCAGCGAACTGTCCGTGCCGCCCGTCACGTACGCAGCCTGGATCGAGCAGCGATCCGGATAGTTGCCCTTGAAGTGCGCCGTGTCGACCTCGATTTTTTTGATCACGCCGGGTTGCGCGAGCGCGACGATCGCCCAGTCGTTACCCGGCTCGCGACGTCGACGCGTTTCCCAGCCGTCGCCCATATTCACACCGCGGCCCGGCATCAGGATCGTCGACGCCGCGCCGAAATGCTGGTTGTTCGCGGCAACGAGGTACGCGCCGTTTTCCATCGCGGCCAGATCGAACTGCTCCGTGCGGCTCGCGCCCGCCCAGTCGACCTGCGGCTGGCCGTACACACGCAGACGCGCGACGCCGCCGTCCGGATAGATGTTGATGCGCAGATGCGTAAACGCATTCGCATCGGTGACATCGACGTAATGATGGCTGTTGCCCTGCAGCGTCATCGACGGAACGATTTCGGTCCATTGCGTCAACTGGTTCGGCGTGCCGTCCACCACGCGCGCAGCCTCAACCGATGCCGCCGGCGGGAAGTTGCCGGTGAAGTGGCTCGTGTCGATGTCGAGGCCCTTGATCACGCCTGGGCGCGCGAGTTTCACAATGCACCAATCGTAGCCGCTGACGCGCTTGCGACGCGTTTCCCAGCCATCCATCCACTTGCCGTGATCGTCGTACTTGCCCGGAATGAAGACAGCCGGCTCCGGATTTAGCATGCGCTCCTTCGGAGCGAAGAAATCGTCGCTGGTTTCGAGCGCCTGTGCGCCCAGACGCGGATCCGCCAGGTTCACATAGCGACGCGTGAAATCGGGAGCGTTGGGATCGAGAATCGGGAGTGCCATCGTAGTCTTCCTTGGTTTCTGTTAGTGCCTGCTGGTACCAGACGCGCTTCGGTGCGAGCGACGCGATGCACTTACGCGTCGATCAGGTCGTCGAGTCTGAAGCGGGCGATGCGATAGATCTGGTCGAAGCTTGCGCGCAGTTCGTCCGCGCGGCTGTTGTTCACGCGCGCCTCGAAGTTCGCAATGATGCCGTGACGGTCGTAGCCGCGCACCGCGAGAATGAACGGAAAGCCGAACTTCTCGCGATAGGCCAGGTTCAGGCGCAACAGCTTGTCGAATTCTTCCTGTGTACATTGCGCGAGGCCTGCGCCGCTCTGCTCGCGCGTCGATTCCGCTGTGAGCTCACCGCGCACAGCGGCTTTACCCGCAAGCTCCGGGTGGGCGTTGATCAGCGCAAGCTGCTTCTCCTCGCCGGCGGTTTCGACCGCGTTCGACATCGTGTGATGCAACGCGTCGATGTCGGCATACGGTCGCTGTGTAGCGGCCACTTCGGCCACCCACGGCGAGTGTTCAAAAATGCCCGACAACGCCGCAACGAAGGCGTCGGTCGAAATGTGATTGAGTTGATCGAGGGTGTATTGCATGGCCTTCATGCCGCTTCCCCGTGGTTGTTCTGCTGGTAAGGATGGTGTTCGCGCCAGTGACGCGCAATGTCGACGCGACGCGTCACCCAGACGCGATCGTGCTGCTCGATATGATCGAGAAAACGCTGGAGCGCACGGAAGCGGCCCGGCCGGCCAAGCAGCCGGCAGTGCATGCCGATCGACAGCATCTTCGGTGCTTCGTCGCCTTCTTCGTAGAGCACGTCGAATGCGTCGCGCAGGTACGTGAAAAAATGATCGGCTGTGTTGAAGCCCTGCGGGCTCGCAAAACGCATGTCGTTGGTATCGAGCGTATACGGAACGATCAGTTGCGGTTTCTTTTCGCCGCCCGTCACCTCGACGTCCATCCAGAACGGCAGGTCATCGCCGTAGTAGTCCGAGTCGTACAGGAAGCCGCCGTATTCAGCGACCAGTCGATGGGTATTGGGGCTGTCGCGACCGGTGTACCAGCCGAGCGCACGCTCACCGGTGACGCGCTCGATGGCTTCCATGCCAAGACGCATATGCTCCGCTTCCTTCTCCGGCGGCACGTCCTGATAGTGGATCCAGCGATAGCCGTGACACGCAATCTCGTGCCCAAGCTCGACAAACGCGTGCGCGAGGTCCGGATGACGTTCGATCGCCATGCCGACACCAAACACCGTCAGGGGCAACTGACGTTTTTCGAACTCACGCAGGATGCGCCACACGCCCGCTCGCGAACCGTACTCGTAGATCGACTCCATGCTCATGTGACGCGACGGATACGCAGCCGCGCCCACGATTTCCGACAGGAACTGCTCCGAACCCGGATCGCCATGCAGCACGCAATTCTCGCCGCCCTCTTCGTAATTGAGCACGAACTGCACGGCGACGCGGGCGCGCCCGGGCCAGTTCGCCTGCACCGGATGGCGGCCGTAGCCGATCAGATCACGCGGGTAGTTCGAATCGAGTGGCATGGTTTGGCGAAAACTGGGTAGTGACGTTGCGACGGGAATTCGCGGGGGCGGCGGGCGCAAAGCGGCTAAAACCGCGTTGCTGTCCTGCCGCCAGGACGAAGTCAGTGTAGCGAAAACACCCGGATGCGCCCATACATCCGGGCAGATAGTGCGGGTCAGAGGGAATGTATGTGCGCTCGTGGCGTGGGCGCCGCCTCGCCATTCATGGAGCCCACGTTTACCCCTACGCCGGCAATGTTCGCCGCGCCGGAACCGGCAATGCCCGCACCGTCCTCACCGGTCGGGCTAAAACGCGCGAACTCGCCGTCGTAGCGCTTCGCCAGCGGGCGCGCGTAGTCGCCGCGCTTCGCCGTACGCAGACGCAGCGACACCAGCGCCTCGACCCATTTGACCGCCGCAGTAACGCCTTCCACGACCGGCGCACCCAGCGCGTCCTCGATTTCCGCGCACAGTTCGGCCATGCCTGCACAACCGAGCACGATCGCGTCCGAGCCATCTTCTTCGAGTGCCCGTCGGCATTCGTCGAGAATGATGCGGCGCGCCGCCGAACCGGGCCGATCGAGTTCGAGCACGGCGACATCCGTCGCGCGCACGTTGCGGCAGAAGCGCTTCATGCCGTAGCGCTCGGCAAGATGCCAGGCCATGCCGCAGGTGCGCGACAACGTCGTCACAACCGAGAAGCCGGGCGCAAGCACGCTCGCCGCATGCATCGCAGCTTCGGCGATGCCGATCACCGGTCCGCGCGCCAGCTCGCGCGCCGCGTACAACCCGGGATCGCCGAAGCATGCGATCACGTAGCCGTCGAAGCCCTCACGTTCGCCCGCCTCGATCTCGGCAAGGAGACCAGGCGTCGCAAGCGCTTCGTCGTAGTAGCCCTCGATCGATGGCGGTCCCATCGTCGGGCTGACCGCGACCAGTTCCGTGCCCGGCGCGACGACGTCGCGTGCGCAGCGGCCCATTGCCTCGGTCATCCGTTGCGTCGTGTTGGGATTGATGAGCTTGATACGCATATCGACTCCTTGCTGCAGCGTCACTTACTGCGCACGAGTGCGCGATAGAACCCGGCGCCAAGCAGCGCGCCAATGAACCACGAGAAATTCGCCATACCGTTCATGCCCGGCACGAGCACGCACGCAACCGCAATCGCCGCCGCCGGCAGCAACGCGGCAACTGCCGTGTAGTTCACGCCGTTGCGATACCAGTACGCGCCCTTTTCCGACATCGTGTAAAGATCGTTCAACTTGATCTTCTGACGCTTCACAAGGTAGAAGTCGACGATCAGCACACCATACAGCGGTCCAATAAAGCTGCCCAGTACGTCGAGCGTGTAGTGGATTACAGCGGGGTTATTGAACAGGTTCCACGGCGTGATGAAAATCGACGCCACCGCAGCCAGCATCCCGCCTGCACGCCAGCTGATAAGACGCGGCGCCACGTTCGAGAAGTCGAACGCCGGCGAGACAAAATTCGCCACGATGTTGATCCCGATCGTCGCGATCGTGAAGGTCAGCGCACCGAGGATGACAGCCATCGGATAGTCGATGCGACCGACCGTTTCGACCGGATCGGTGATCAGTTCACCGAACACTGGCAGCGTCGCCGCAGTCGTGATCACTGTGACCAGCGAGAACGCGAGGAAGTTGACAGGCAAGCCCCAGAAATTGCCGCGCTTCACGCTGCGAAAGCTCTTGCCGTAGCGCGAGAAGTCGCCGAAATTCAGCATCGGCCCGGAGAAGTACGACACCACCAGCGAGATCGCGGTAATCATCACCGGCACGACTTCCATGCCGTGATACTTCACGCCGCCTAGATTGATGCCGATGTTTTGCCAACCCGCGCGCCACACCATATAGCCGGCCAGAATGAACATCACGACGTACACGGCTGGGCCGGCGAAGTCGATGAACTTCTTGATCGTTTCCATGCCGTGCCAGAACACCAGTGCCTGGAGTACCCACAGGAGCATGAAGCCGGCCCAGCCGATGGTCGACAGGCCCATGAAGCCATGATGATGCACGTCCGCGTACGGCAACATCTGCGGGAAGAACTTGAGCACGACGATCACGAGCGCGCTCGACGCAAGATAAGTCTGGATGCCATACCACGCGACCGCGATCAGTCCACGAATCACCGCTGGCACATTCGCGCCGAGTACCCCGAACGTCGCGCGACACGCGACCGGGTAAGGCACGCCATTCTGCTGGCTCGGCTTCGCGATCAGGTTGCACAGCACGTTGACGATTCCGATACCGACGAGCAGCGCAATCAGCACCTGCCAGCTTGTCAGGCCGAGCGCGAACAGACTGCCCGCGAACACATAACCACCAACGCTATGCACGTCCGACATCCAGAACGCGAAGATGTTGTACGCGCTCCACGTTTGATGACGCAGCGGCGCAAGATCTTCGTTGTACAGACGTTCGCTGTAGCCCGCGGGCATGGACGGGTCGCCGCTACCGGCGTCGTCTTCGAATGCAGGGATGGCGGGATTGCCCGGTGCTGCGCTGAACTGAGCCATGACTCCTCCTTGAGATGAAACCGTCGAACACTGAATGAGGGGAACTGAAACCCGTCTGCGAAGCGCGCCGGTTTTCGTTCCGGTGAGCAGCCTTCGCATGCGGTCCGCGGTGTCTCCGTACTTACGTACTTGTGTTTATCGTTCGGAACGAGCCGCGGACCCGTGCCCAAACGTTTCGAGAGCGTGGCGAGCACTGCGCGTCATCGCAGGACCGATGGCGCGCATCTACTCGACTCACTTCACATTCAGTGCGGCGCGGCCTCTGGCGGGCGCGCCCGGTGTCATCTTTCCGGCTTACGCTGACTTGCCAGCCCGCGAGCCAAATATCTCGTGCAGATCGGCCGCGCCGTTTGCCGGCCGGTCGAGCATCTTCAGTTCGACGCTTTGCAGATGGCGCGACATCAGGGCCGCGGCCTCCGTAGCATTGCCCGCGCCGAGCGCGGCAAGAATCGCTTCGTGATCTTCGAACGAACAGGGGCTACGACCCAGCGATTCGTACAGTGCCGAAATCAGTGTCGAACGCGCGACGAGGCCGTTCAGACAGTCACACAGCACCGTGTTGCCCGTCAGCGATGCGAGCTCGGTATGGAACTCGCCGGACAGACGGATCCACGCGGGGAAATCACGCGTTTCGAACGCCTTGCGCTCGCGACCGATCATGCCGCTCATGCTTTTCAACCGGCGCATTCCGTGCCCGGTGCAAATCTTTTCGACGACCGCGAGTTCAATGATGCGACGCATCTCGAAGACCTCGTGGACTTCCTGCAGCGACGGACTCGCGACGAACGCACCGCGATTCGGCTCGAGATCGACAAGCCGGTCGGTCGCGAGTAGCGCGAGCGCCTGACGGATCGGTCCGCGCTTTACGCCGAACACCTCGCAGAGCTGCGCTTCGGTCAGCTTGGCGCCTGGCGAAAGCCGGTGCTCGAGGATCGCGGCGCGGACGCGCTCGGCGATCGCTTCGGGTTTAGTGCCAGTCGACGCTGCGGATGTGTGTTCGGACATGATGTGTGTCTCACTATGTTGGTCATCTTAGGATGGACATAAATATTGTCAACAATTTTTAGACAAAATTAGTGACAATCCCTGGATGCGACGCATGAAGCAGGACCCTGTCGAAAGCGCCAAAGCGCGGAAGAAGCGGATTTCTGAAGGGTTTAACCACGACACAGATGGCTTTGTTGGCTCATTTTTTGTCAACAACTTCTTCCTTCTGTGACGCGCTATGTGTTGTTCCGGACGTCTTAAAACTGGACAGTTAGTTGCGTTTTGTACTGAAAATTAAAGCGGGCAAAAACCCGCTCCGCTGTTCCCGGCGGGTTGAACGTCAGGTGAGGTGCGGGTATCCGGAAACCGTCAGACTGAACCCCTGCCCGTCTGCCTCGAGACGCGCATCAGCGCCCACCGGCAGCGTCAACATGTCCTCGACATGTCCGAACTGAAGGCCTGTGATCACCGGGATACCGATCACCGAGCGAACCTGCTCGACCATCGCGTCCAGGTCGTAGCCGTTGTCGTAATCGAACGATCTGCCGCCCGAGAAATCGCCGAGCACGAGCGCCCGCTGGCGCGCGAGAATGCCCGACAGGTGCAGTTGATAGATCAGCCGTTCAATGCGGAACGGCTGCTCGTTGATGTCTTCCAGGAAGAGAATGCCGTTCTCGACAGGCGGCAAATACGGCGTGCCGATCAGCGAAGCCAGCACCGCCAGATTGCCGCCCCACAGCGTACCGCTGACGTCGACGGGCTGAGCCTGCGGGACCCGACTTGTCACTGTAAAGGACGGTTTCGACAGCGTTTCCCAGAAGTGCTGCATCGTGAAGTCACTGACTTTCTCCGCGCCGAAGTCACTCATCAGCATCGGGCCGCCGAAGGTCGTCAAACCCGAACGCGCCAGCAACGCCATCTGGACCGCCGTGAAATCGCTATGACCGACGAGCGCCACCGGCTGATCCGACAGGCGTCGCTGCAAACCTTCGTAATCGAGACCGTGCAGGATGCGCACCGCACCGTAGCCGCCGCGCACGGTCAGCACAATGTCGGGCAGCTTCTGCGACCTGTCGGCGAGCCGGTTGAGTTCCGCTGCGCGTTCACCGTCCGTGCCGGCGAAGCGCTGAAAGCGCCGCTCGGTCGCGTGCACACCCACCACGTGATGCCCTTGCTGGCGCAACCGGCCAACCGCGCGATGAACGACAACCGGATCATGCGGATAGCCCGAGGGCGCGATCAGTTCGATGGTGCGATGCACGGTCATAGTCGAAATGTGTGAACGGTCTGATGGAGAAGACCCAGATTAACGCGGTTCGGCCGGCGTGGACGTGGTTCCGGCCACAGCCGCCGCTTCTGCGCGGGCTGAACGGGCTTCGCGACTCGCGCGCCGCCGGTCCGCGAAGAAGGTTTTGAGCGCCGCGCCGCATTCATCTTCGAGCACGCCGCCGATTACCGTCGTGTGGTGATTCAACTGTGGATTCGCGAAGGCGTCGACAACGCTGCCACACGCGCCTGTTTTCGGATCGCGTGCGCCGAACACGACGCGCGCGATACGCGCATGCATGATCGCGCCAGCGCACATCAGACAGGGTTCGAGCGTGACAAAAAGTTCGCAGCCGGGCAGCCGGTAGTTTTCGAGCGCCTGCGCCGCAGAGCGCAGTGCGGCCATCTCGGCATGCGCCGAAGGATCGTGCCCGCTGATTGGATGATTGAAGCCTGTCGCGATGACTTCGTCGCCACGGACGAGAACCGCACCGACGGGCACCTCGCCTGCGGCTCGCGCCGCTTCGGCAGCGGCCTGAGCGAGTGACATGAAATGGCGATCGCGTTCACTTGAAGCGGTATCCGGGACAGGCTCGCTCACGACGGGGCTACCTCGCTGGCACCGTCGGTCAGAGCGCGCTCCGACAGCCTTTCGGCGATGCGCCGGCAATATTCTCGCGGCACAACCATCGGGCAGCCGCGCAGGGATTCGAGCGCCATATCGAGCGCGAGCATTTTTGCCTGAAGACGGCAGCGCCTGGCGCTGTCACTGACGGCTGTCAGTTCATTCTGCAGGTCGCGCAGCGCCCGCAGCTGTTCGACCGCCGGCGGCACGAAGCCCGCGTTCTTCAGAATCCGGTTCGCGACGCGTACTTCTTCGGGGACAAGAGCGTCATCGTCGAGCGCCAGCGGCAGGCCGGCACCCTGTAAATCGTCGAACTCGCCACGCGCGGCCGCAGCGGCAATGCGTTGTTCGACCAATGCATCAAGCAATCTCATCAGCAATCCAGCACGTTGAGGCTCAGGCATTCTAGCAGGGTGCTGGAAGGAAGTTCCGGCGTCGATCCGATGAATTCCTCGGTTACGGATTGACCGTCCGGCGTGCGCGCGTGCTATGCGCGGGTACCCCCGACCGGCATGTCGTACAAAACTGGCGTGCGCCATTGCCGTTGGCTACCGGTTTCCGCAAGACATGTCGCCCTCCTGGCAGTGCAACTGCTCGTCGAGCAGCTTTGTCTGCGCCTGCGTGAGCTGGTCGAGGCAGGCCGCATGAACCATCGGATGAACGCTTCCATCCATGCTACCCAGCGTGTTGAATTCGCATTGCGCATCCCGCCACGCGAGCCACGCCCGTTGCGCCTTTTGCAGCTTGTCGCGGCCGGCCGGGCTGCTTTTCGTCGACAACGCTCTGTAAGTCTCGTTGAGTTTCTTATCGGACGCCTTGAAGTCGCGGCTGGCGCACATATTCATGCTGGCCTGATTCATCGGGTTCTTGCAGTCGATGTCGGCGGCGACGGCGGAAGCGCTCGTGAACAGGAGCGCGATGGCGGCAAGGCAATGTCGATGCATCCTGGTGTTCCCAAAAGGTCGCGTGCGCGGGGGACCCGGCTCAGGTAAAACGAGTAACGCCATTCGTCCGCTCTGGCCACGTTAGTGGCACGGCGCTCCATCCAGTTCCGGCACACTTTCGTCGGACGCAGGCCGCAACGGCCATCGTCCAATCAGCACGTGGCGCTTTTTCCCGACCAGGCTGTGTACCAGCACAAATTCGCGTACGGTCCATCCGACGGGCTCCACGACTTTACAGAGGCGCGGCCGGCCGCCAGCATGACTGTCGTAGAGCAGCGTTAAGTGCGGCCGGTAGGCGGCACCTGCTCTGCTCAGCAATCATGCCCTGTTCAGCCCCGCGCCGAGCACCTTGCGAAAAGCGGTCAATGTGCCGGGCCCGTCGCGGCCCGTCAGGACCACGGGCCGACGATGCAGCGAAGCGCCGAAATCCGTTGCCATGTCGAACGCAACATCAAAAGTCGGCGCGGCAATGGCCTCGCCCACTCGGAGCGCGGCCGCCACGAGTCCCGGCGGCAAGCCATTCGCATAAACGCCAAGCGAGAACAAGGTTCCGTGAAACCGCCCGGTCAAAAGCGGTTTACCTTGCAGCCTGTAGTTACCACGCAACGCCTCGGCGATCCTCGCGATATGTGTAGCAGTCTTGGAATCCGGGTAAATAGCAAAAAATAACGCATCTGTGGAGTTCTCTACCGGTTCGATTCCTGGCAACGCAAGCTGACCTGATACGATTTCCTGTTGCCCCCGTGCCGTACGAAAAGTCTGGAACGCCAATATCGGATACCTCACTGCAACGACTCTAAAGCTTCCTTGCGCGGCTCCGAGCGACTGTTTTCTGCACCCGGAATGGCGCTTGCACGCTCCATCCCACCCCTCGGGTGCTGTACATTTATACAGTATTTAAGGCAAGTTCAAGCTGCCTTAGAAGCCGAAAAATCTCGACGTTGCCAGATAGGTTCGCGGCAAATCCATTCGGGCCAGATTGCAGCCACGACGACATTCTCTTCACGCGCCAGCGCATCCGGCGACAGGTTACCTGTTGCTTCCTGCGCCTGTTCCGTAGAGACCATTGTCGAAGCCGCCCGCTCCTTCGGTCTTGTTTGCATTGCCGACCGTCGGGCCGCGCCTTATCTCTGGCGTCTCGCGGATCTGCCTCATTTCGGCTCGCCTCGAAGAATAGATAAGGCGGAGACGAGCACAAACGGTATCTGTGAACGGGTGGACTGCTGAAATGGCGTTGCGCGCGCGAGTTCGTGGCTAAGGCATGCGGCGGTCGGCCACACCGGCACGACTATTTTCCGCTCGCTTTTTATCAGGGAAAACCCTATTATTGCATCTAAGGGAAAACCCTCGAATCAGCCTTCAACCGGGAAACATCATGAGCTATCTTTTCGCACTCTTTCAAAAGGTTAGCGACCTTTTCGCGTCGCATCATCTTCCGCTGGATTCCGATTACTCGTACGAAGCGCGTCATCGCGAAGCGCAACGCGTTCGCCAGTCGCAAGCAACGTTGTTCGGTATTCGTCTGACAGATTAAGCGGTACCGGTAAGCGCACGCCCCAAACGGCAGCGTCCTGAAACGACAAAACGCCGATGCACTCAGGCGGGTAGCGCCACGGCACATCTATCAGTGCGCTGAACACTCCTGCACCGCACGCGTTCTCAGGGCGTTCGCCGCCCGAGCGGCCTCTTTCCCCACTTTGCCGCAACTGCACACGCGCGCGCCCGATAAAAACGGGGCCCGTGGCCTCGTTTTATCGCGTTACCCGACAGGCATCGCTGCCTGCCGGAAACGTCCGCTCACTCCCACTCGATCGTCAATCGTGGGGCTGAATCCTTGTGGGGTGGCGTTCCGCCCAGTCGTCTCGCGCCGATACCGTCAACGATACCGAAAAATACCACCGGCACTTACCGCCTCTCTGCGGACCGCAATGGAGAAGCAGTGCCAACTTTGCTCAAACAATCGCGAAGATGGAGTATCTCGATACGATTGGTGGTGACAATACCGTCATCGATACCGTTAGGCATTTTCAAACACGGTCCGACCAAAGCCGGCCGATGCCAAGACCTAAATTCAGCGAGCCCGATCCGGGCGGGCGTGGAACCCACGGTGTCCTTTCCGAGGCGGATTATGAGTCCTCGCGAGAAATCAATAAAATCGAAGAGTTACGCCAATTTCATTTCCGCAATCAGGCAAGTTTCGCGCCCCGGAGAGGCTTGTAAATCAAGAATCGCGTACCGATTTGCGGAAATGTCATAACCCCACACCGCAGCGTGCTCGCATAGCGCCCGGCGGGTCAACGCTGAAGGGTGCGGCACATTCAACTCGGCGACATCTATCCGTTCCATTCCGTCTCGCTTCAGCCGTTCGACCGTCCTAGCCTGCGTCGCTGCCCAGTCGAGCGGCATTTCCTCTCGCGTCCGTTCCTTCAACGCCTCGCGAAAAGCGGGCGCCGCCTCCGCGAACCGAGCTAGGTCTGACTCCCTTGTCTCCAAGGTCCGGACCGCGAGACCTCGGCTGTACTGGGTTTGAAGCCCCGTTATGTTGTCCATTTGACGGGGTTTCTGCAGCTCTTTGTGGCATTGCGGTGTCATTTCTTTCGGAAATCGTGACCGTAGACGAGATGTTCGTGACATCGTTCAAGCCGCTCGGATTCCGTCGGATCGTCAATCGCTTTCTGCATGACCGTGGTGTCGACAATTACGTGCTTCGGGCGCAGGGCCCAGCCCACGCCTGCGCGTTTGGCTGCCGCGATCAATTTCCCAGACCGTCGTACCTGATCCGAAGGGCTCGCCATTTGCCGGATATGCGTCTTGCAAGCCGGCGGCGGTTCGCTTCGATAGCAGATACGTGCTGCGAAGTACTGATGGTCTCCCGCATATCGTGGTCGCTATTGACAAGGCAATAGACCTCACCGTCGACGCCGAATGCCGGCGTCACCAGCGTTCAGATGAACGGGATCACGGCCCTCATATAAAACAACCAGTGCACTGAACGCTAGCCCGGCTGAGTCACCACCTCACGCGCCGGACTTGACGTTCCCGCAAAATATATCGCGATTGCCGTCGGCCGGGCTGCTTCGCACGACAATTGCGTAGTCGCCCGAAGTGAGATCCTGCAAGGAAATTGGCGCGATTTTCGCCATCGTGAGCGTACGGTTGGGCACACGGTCGCCGAGCACCGTTCTGTCGTTCATCGCGTATGCAAATTTTTCGCCCAGGTGCCCGCAACTGCCGGGATAGATGTAGGTATAGAGATGAGCGGGCAAAGTCGTAGACGACGGCACGCCACCAATGATGAAGACCAGTTCGGTCGCACTACCTTGCGCCGCGAGGGTCACCTGACCGACCTTGCCCGCGTTTTGCTTGGTTGCGGTCAAGCGGATATTGACCGGCCCACTCGCTGTTTCATCCGCTATTGGCGCTCCGGTTCCTGCTGCCGACCACACAGCCACTGCCAGCGCCAGCCATGTCTTGCGGTTCATAACCGACCTCCTGCTTTCAAACAGTTGCAACAAAGCAGCATCGATTCAAATATAGGCTACAGAAATGCCCTCTCGCGATGTCAGCGGTTACATGTGCCCAGCAGTGGGGCGCCCTCATTCGTCTGACCAATCGTTACTACGCCCGTCTCGCGTTTCCACGTCTGGCACCCGACGCATAGCAGCCTC
Source organism: Paraburkholderia sp. GAS334 (assembly GCF_050436625.1). Lineage (NCBI taxonomy): Bacteria > Pseudomonadati > Pseudomonadota > Betaproteobacteria > Burkholderiales > Burkholderiaceae > Paraburkholderia > Paraburkholderia sp. GAS334. Next base: position 35,576 of record NZ_JBNDMO010000022.1, read on the forward strand.
GCTCGCACGTCGCCCCACCCTCAAGTAAAACGGAGCGCCGGCACTCGCCAGCTGCGCCCTGCCCCTCCAGAAGGAAGGGGCCACGTCACACCTGCGGCGTTATAGTCAGCCGAAACGGCTGGCTACGCAAAATGGAGGCTGGTGATGAGAATGAATTTCGCTCGCACAATCGAGCAGTTGTCCGTTCGCTATCGCGACCGAGAGGCGCTGGTCAATATCGAGCGCCAACGGCGCTATACGTACCGTGACCTGCATCTGCTGACCAACCGCATTGTCAACATGATGGGCAAGCGGCTCCAGCTCGGGCGTGGCGACGTCTACATGTGCATCCTTGAGAACGACAACCTGTCGCTGCTGCACGCGTGGACCGCACTGAAGGGCGAAGCCGCCGTCGTCTGGACGAACTTCCGAGACTCGATCGACGAGCACCGCTGGCAGATCGAATTCATTCGGCCCAAGGTAGTCTTTCTCGAGAACGCGCTGCTCGATCGCTACTACGACATGCTGCACGAACGTGGCATTTCTGTCGTCTGCATGGATCCGCCAAAGGACACGCGCGATGGACTGGTCTGTTTCTGGGATCTGCTCGAGGGCATCTCCGACCAAAACCCCGGGATTGAAAGCGACCCCGACACCGACATCCTGATCTACCGCTTCACCGGCGGCACCACCGGCAAGAGCAAGTGCGCGCAATATACGATGGAGAACTGGCTGGCCTGCCGGAACTCGTCCTATCTGGAGAGCGAGCAGATCTACGACGCCGGCTCGCGATGCCTGCAAATGGCACCCATCAGTCACGGCGCGGGCATGGCACTGCTGCCCGCCCTGTTTAGAGGCGGCTGCACCGTCACGCAAAACGCGCCGGATTTGCTGCAGTGGTGCCGTAACATCGAGGCCGAGCGCATCACGATGAGCGCGCTCGTGCCAACGCTGCTGTACCGGCTGCTCGATCTGCCCGCAGCAGCCGACCACGACCTCTCGACATTGCGCACCATTGCCTACGGCGCGGCGCCCATGAGTCCGGCCAGGCTAGCAGAGGCGCAGCAGCGCTTCGGCAACATTTTCGTGCAGGTGTACGGCGGTACCGAATGCCTCCAGAACGTCACCATGCTGACGAAGTCCGATCATCTGATGGCCGCCGAAACTGGCCGGCTTGCGTCGGCTGGCCGAATAGCCGCCGACGTCGAACTGTTGATCGTCAACGAGACGGGCAACGAAGTTGCACCGGGCACCACGGGCGAGATATGGATCCGTTCGCGGGCCACCATCTGCGGCTACTACAACAACCCGGAAGCCACGGCCAGCGAATTTACCGACGGATTCTGGAAGTCAGGCGATCTTGGCTACGTCGATGAACAGGGTTTCCTGTATATCGTCGATCGCAAGAAAGACATGATCATCACCGGCGGCTTCAATGTCTACGCGATCGAAGTAGAAGCCGCGCTAAATGCGCATCCGGCTGTTTCGAACTCGACCGTGGTGGGCGTTCCGCACGACGAATGGGGCGAAGCGGTGCATGCGGAAGTGGTGCTGCGGGCAGGCGAATCCGTCACTGCCGAAGCGCTCATCGAGCATGTGAAGAACCACATCGGCCGCTACAAGGCGCCCAGGTCGATTGTGTTTGTCGATGCGCTGCCTGTCAGCGTGGTCGGCAAGGTGCTGCGTCGCAAGGTCCGCGAAAAGTATTGGGCAGACCGCTCGCGACAAGTGGGATAGTGCTCCGGGGCGCTCAGGCATGAGCCGCCGCTTCATGCGTCCGGTCGCACCATCACCCGCAGGCGATATCAACACCGGTCGGAACATCGAGGCGACGCTCGCCCTTCCTCAAGGCGAGCATCTGACGTCTGTCCGTATCGCGAAGTGCCGGTCCATTGATGCCGGCAAATGCCCGCAAATGCCGGCACACTAAAACTCAGGCAACCAGCCTGCCGTGATCCATCAGCAGCGTACCGCCCTTGATGGCGAGCATTTCGTTGCAGCCGTCCGCGATCAAAGCCGGGCGAGCATCGCGGAACAGCTTTTCCACCGGATATTCGCGCGTGATGCCATTGCCGCCGAACATCTGGATTGCCTCGCTCGCGACCTCGAACGCAGTCTGCGTGGAGGTCACCTTGGTGGCAATCGACCCTTGCAGCGCAGGCGCGGCCGAGCTGTAGTTGTAAAGGCAGGCGCGCTGGTTCAGTGCACGCGCAGCCTCTATCTTGCGGAACATATGGAAGAGCCGTTGACGCACGCTTTGATGCTGGATGATCGGCACGCCGCCCTGCCGGCGCTGATGCGCGTAGTCGAGCGCGTGTTCGTAGGCCGCCCGCGCGCAACCAAGCCAGATGCTGCCCATCAACGCATTCCCCTCGCACAGCATCGCGTTGACCTCGAAGTCGTATTCGTCAGGACCGGCAAGCAGATGGTCGCGCGGAATGCGCACGGCGTCGAAAAAAATCTCTCCTTGTGGAAGCGTGCGTTGACCGAGCTTGTCGAGCGGCTTGCCGCGCGTCACGCCCTTGACGTCGAGCGGCACGAGCACCACGCAACGCTTCAACTCGCCGCTGCCGTCGTCGTACGCGGTGCACAGCACGCACAACTGGGCAATCGGACCGCACGAAACCCAGGCCGACTTCTGGCCGTGAATGACAAGATCGCCGCCCTCGACCTTCACTACGCAGTTCGGCCGGCTATGCCGCCCGCCCGGGACCGCGCAGGCGCCGTTGAAGTCCACCATGTCGCTGCCGTGGTCGGGCTCCGTGAGCCCCCAGCATCCGATCCGGGAGCCTTCCGGATACAGCGCCAGCAAGTCCTGCCGTCCCATGTTGTAAAGCGCCATCCACGGCGCCGTCGCGACCCCGAGCAGGCACGCAAGGCCGGCATCGCCCCAGCCGAACTCTTCGAACAGCAGCGGCATCAGCCGGCCGCGTTCGTGCCCGTTCAGGCTAAACAGGCTCTCCGTCGTCAAGCCAAGCTTCGCTGATTCGGCAAGGACGTGCCACAACTCCGAGTCCGGTGCGATCACCTGCTCCGGCGTGAGGCGGTCCAGCCGTTCGCCCACCGGACGCATGACCGTCCCGGCGAAACGCCTGACGTTCGCCTGCATCGTCGACTCCACTTCAGACAACGATGATTCGAGCCCGGTCGGCCCCAGGTTGACCTGCAAGTTCGCGGTGGACATGCTGCGCTCCTCAAATGGATCGGTGGTATCGTGGTGCGGCGGCGCGCTCGATCTGTGCGGCCTGCCGGGTCTGATCGCACGCATGTTTGCACCTCACCTGAGCGCCGGCAATCACTCCGTTGGGCGATGCGCCGGGGTACCCCGCGCGGCATAATGCGGCTGTAGACACCAGAACGAGCTGCGGCGCATCAGCGCCGCGACGAGACATGAAATCAACGGGCGAACCCGCCTCGGAAGTCACCCCTTCTTCCCTTCTCGCCACCAAGGTCGCCCCACCGCGCGCGATGCGTGGAGCGATCGCGCGTGGGCGCCTCACCGCGCTGGCTACGGAGGTCGAGGCGCATCTGCTCACGCTGGCCAAAGCGCCGGCCGGCTTCGGCAAGACGACGCTCGCGCTCGCCTGGGTGAGCGAGTTCGCGAGAAACGGGTTGCGCGTTGGATGGTTTTCGGTGGACCCCGAAGACAACGACGAAAAGCGCTTCTTTTACTACCTTTACTGGGCCGTGCTCAGGGCGGACAAAGACACGTCCGCGCTCCAGACGGTCCGCGCACACGGAGACCTGCGCGCCGAAGACCTGCGCAACCTGCTGCTCAACCATATCGCCGATCTCGACGACGAATTCGTCCTGATCGTCGACAACTACCACTGCGTCACCCAGCCTCGCGTGCATGCGCATGTCGCGTATCTGCTGCAGCACGCACCGTCCAATCTGCATCTTGTCCTGTTGACGCAGGAGGCATTGCCGTTTTCCCTGGTGCGCCTGCAGATACAGGGGCAAGTTCTCGAACTGAATCCGTCGCTGCTCCGCTTCACGTTCGACGAAGCAAAATCGCTGCTGGGCGAACGCGGTTATTCCGAGCCGGAAATCGGCCGATTGCACGCCGCTACTCACGGGTGGCCCGCGGCGCTGCGGATCGCGGTCCTGTCACCCACCTCGACCGGCTTCGGCACGCCCGGTGTGGCGCCGATCAATGCCGACCAGCTGCTGCAAAAGATGATCGCCGAGTGGTTAGGCAACCTCCCGATAGATCTGGCAGATTTCCTGGAGCGAACCACCGTCTCAGACCGGCTCTGCAGTTCTCTGTGTTCCGAATTGACCGGCTCTCTTCCAGAACAGGCCCAGGCAACACTCGAATCGCTGGAGAGCCAGCAGATGCTGGTCGCCCGGCTTGACGAAACGGGCAACTGGTTTGGCTACCATCAGTTAATGCGTATGGCGCTCTCAGAACGCATGAATCAGCGCGACCCGGGCATCGTACCGGTATTGCATCGGACCGCAAGCCAGTGGTTTGCGCGGCACGAACTTTGGGAGGAGGCCGTCAAGAGTGCGCTAGCGGGCGGCGACACGCAGCAGGCGCTGGCGTGGATCGAAGCGTGCGCGATGCCGCTCGTCAGACGCGGCGAACTGCCGACGCTGCTCGCCTGGCAACGCCAGCTAGGTGCGGCTTTCCTGGAAGGCCCGATCAAGCTCAAGCTCGCGATCGCCTGGGCCAACGTGCTGGCCATCAACAGTGAAGAACACCTTCACTTCCTCGATGCGATCGAAGCGGAAATTCACCGTGAGAAACCGCAGACGGCAGAGGCTCTGCTATGGGAGTGCAAGGCATTGCGTGCGGGCAGGCTGGGGCTCTCAGACGACACCGAAGGCGCCTGGCGACTCGCGACGGAATGCGCTGAACATCCCGTGGCCGACCGCTGGATGATGAACACCATTCACAACGTTTTGCGCTTTTGCGACCTGAAGGCCTGCCGCTGGCAGGCCTTCTACGCCACGCCGAATATCGCCTATGCGCCCGGCGAGTTCTCCAACAACGTGCTGAGTCAGATCTACCATTTTCTGCTGCTCGGCATGGGGAAATTCGTGCAACTGGAGCTCCATGGCGCACGGCAGTACCTGACGAGGGCCGTCGATCTCAGCGTGAGCAGCACCGGACCGGATTCCTACTTCACCGCACTGACGGTCCCATGGCTCGCACGGCTGCAATACGAACAACTGGATTTCGATGGCGCGGAACGTCAGATCGAGAGCCGGCTCGAGCTCATTGCGACAGTGTGCAGCATCGATACGGTCACCAATGCGTTCGTCGTAGTTGCCCGAATCGCGTTGCGGCGCAACCAGATCGAGCGCGCGCACAGCCTGCTGGCGCGCGCCGAAAAAATTGGCGTCCGCCAGGGCTGGGTACGCCTCGAGGCCGCCGCGCTTCTCGAACGGCTGCGCGTTCATATTCACGAAGGCCGGCCTGCAGGCGATCATCCGGCAGCGTTGACCTGCCTCACGAGGATTGCCCGATTGCGTTCGGCACACCCAGCGCAGCCGGACAGCGCGCTGGCAGAGCTGGAAGTATTCTGGTCGCTTGCACAAGGCTACTACGCACTCGCCAACAAGCGTTTTGACGTGGCGACTGCCCAGCTTTCCGCCTTGCATGACGCGTCGGCTGCGAAGGGGAACAACTATCTGGCGGTCTGGGCAGGCTCCGCGTTGGCGCTTGGCCTTTATCAAAGCCAGAACATGGATGCCGCGTTGCGAGCCATATCGGCTGTCATCGATCTGGCGGCGCCCGCCGGGGTGATGGCGACCGTACTCGAACAGGGCCCGGACATGGCGGCCCTTCTGAAAAGATTCCGTGATTCGAAGCTCAACGAAGACAGGCAATACGCTCACGCGCCGTTTCTCGACGCCATCCTCCTTGCCAGCCGCAACCAGACGACGCCTCTCGCCGGGGCCGCCGCCATCGCGCTGACCCCACGGGAGCTGAGCATTCTCGATCTGGTTGCGCAACTGAAGTCGAACAAGGAAATATCGCGCGCGCTCGGCATCTCACTGGATACCGTCAAGACGCACATGAAGAACATTCTCGCGAAGCTCTCGGTGGGCAAGCGGATCGAGGCGGCAAGACGCGCAGAAGCGCTTGGCCTGATCCGGTGTAGCGATCCGTACCGTTGAACTGATAGCGGCGCAGCTGGCGAGGCCGCATTCAAGCGTGCTGAGTCGGCATCGGCATACCCGTGCAGTACACCGATGCCATTCAGGCAGCGCGGGTTCAGCCAGCCGTGTAGCCGCCGTCGACCACGAGGTCGGACCCATTCACGTAGCTGGATTCATCGCTCGCGAGGTACAGCACGGCATTGGCGATTTCCGCAGGCTGCGCCATGCGTCGCATCGGCGTGCGCCCCATGACCTTTTGCTGAAGCGCCTCGGTTGCTTCCGGTGGCAGCTTTGACACGGCGGCCGCCAGCAGGGGGGTTTCGACAAAGCCAGGACACACCGTGTTGATACGGATGCGATATCCGGCCATCCCGCAGTAGACCGCGGACGACTTCGTCAGCATGCGCACCGCGCCCTTGCTGGCGCAGTAGGCCGGCACCATCGGTTCGCCGAGCAGACCTTCGATCGACGCAATATTGACGATCGAACCGCCCTTCTCCTTCATCTCGCGGATACCGAGTTGCAGTCCGTGAAACACGCCGTCGAGGTTCACGTCGAGCGTCGTGCGCCAGTCGGCCCAGCTCACGAATTCGATCGGCCCGACTCCTGCAATGCCGGCGTTATTGACGATCACGTCAAGACTCCCGCCGAATGCCCTGGCTGCGGCAATCGCGCTCTCCCAGTGATCGCGCGAACTCACGTCGTGGCAAGCGAAGCGCACGGCCAGACCCACGCCGGCAAGCGCGGCGGCGGCGGCCTCGCCTGCAGCGGCGTCGACGTCGGTCATCAGGACTTTTGCGCCTTCCTCAGCGAGGCGCCGTGACGTCGCGAGCCCGATTCCGCTCGCCGCACCCGTTACGAGACAGGTTTTGTTTTGCATGCGTGGCATGGTGATAGTTCCTTCAATTCATGGACAACCAGGTCAATTCGATAGCCGCACGCGAGAGCGGACCCCGCCTGGCAATGCGCGACGCGGCACGGCCGCCATGCGACGATGACCTGAATGCGTTGATCGATCCGATGACAGGCCCGGATCGTCCCGTCACTGGATCAGGCCGGCAGTTCAGGCCTGCCGCACTCAGGTCGCCGACATACCGCCGTCAACCGGGTAGGTGCCGCCCGTGCAGAAACGACTTTCGTCGGATGCGAGAAACAGGACCAGTTGCGCCACTTCGCCAGGCTCGCCATAGCGGCCGGCGGGAATGCCCGCTTCGGTCTGCGCCCTCACCGCGGCACCCGCGCCAGGCGCCGCGCCTTCTTCGATAGATGACATCATCCGGCCAGTGATCGGCGACGGATGGATCGTGTTAATCCGCACGCCCGTGCTCGCGGTTTCCAGCACGGCGGAGCGCATCAGTCCGATCACCGCGTGCTTGCTCGCGACATAGGCCGAGAACAGCGGCACCGCACGCAGGCCGGCGATCGACGAAGCGATGATCACGCTGCCGGATCCCTGCTTTTGCATCACGGGGAGACCGTACTTCATGCTCAGCATCACGCCAGTCACATTGACCGCGAACACGCGCTCGAAGACCTCGAGCGGATAGTCGACCACGGGCGCGGCAATACCCTCGGTGCCCGCATTGCAGAACAGCGTATCGATGCGGCCGTGCCGCGCGAGGGTCGCCTCGACGAAGCCGCGCACCTGCGCCTCGCTGGTCACGTCGCCCACCACATAGCTCACGGCATCGCTGCCCAACCCGGCAACCACGCGTTTCAGGCTCGCCTCATCCCGGTCGACGAGGACCACGAACGCGCCTTCCTGCGCGAACAGCTTCGCGGTCGCCCGCCCGATATCCCCGGCGCCACCCGTGATGACCGCCACATTTCCCGCTAGTCGTTTCAATTCAATCTCCTTGTGCCCGCATGCGTTCGTTCACGCAGTACGGCGCAACCGGCCACGCCGTCGATGGCATGGCCGGCCGCCCTCATTGGTGCAATCAGAACGTCTTTTCGATGCGGCAGTGCAGGCCGTCCTCGGCCAGTGCCGCGATCAGTTCGCGATGGCCGAAGGCACGCGTGGCAGACTGGAAGCCGACCGCCTTCAGCTTGCCGTCGACGATGCGTCTGGCCGCCTCCGCGCACAGCGCGCCCGTCCCGATGTAGCCGCAGTTCGAATACATGACGACCTGAACGCCGCTGTTCACGCCGCGCCCATAGCACGACAGAAGCATGCGGTTTTCCTTCGGGTTCTCGCGCGGAAGCCCCGCGGAATCGGGTGCGATGGCCTTGCCCCATTCGTTGGTGACTTCCTCCATCTCAGCGGGCGTCCTCGTCTTCGCGAGTTCCTGATACTGGCTCATCCTGTCGATCAGGAAATCGACCATCGGGCCCTTGGGCACAGCGACCATCATCTTGCAGTTCAGCACACGCTCGTCGTGTTCCAGCCAGATGGGCTCGAAACCGCCGCCCCACGGAAACCCCTGGTGAATCACGTGCGTGCCCGGCACCGCGACCTCGAAGTTGGGCACCGCCGGCCACGTCGTCATGTTGCCGCCCTGCTTGTACGGGTTCGGCAGGCAGATCATGCGCATGAACGACAGCGACGAAGCGTAGGACGGCGTCGCGCGCGGGTCGTAGAGAATCTCAAGCGAATCGATCTCGGGATCTTCCAGCGCGACCTCGGCGGCCAGCATGCCGAAGATGCCCAGGTAGGCGCAGCACGGCGAGATCAGCAAGCCTTTGTCGGCAAACGCCTGGCCGTACTGATCGCGCACGAACATGCCCCAGTCCTGCTCACCGGTGGTGTCGATATAGTGAACGCCGGTCTCAAGCGCCGCCTTGACCACCGGCTCGCCCAGTTGACCGTACGGGCCGACCATATTGATCACGGCCTTCGCGCCGCGCAGCAGGCGGGTCAGCGAAGCCTCGTCGTGGTCGACCACCTCGATCTGCACATTGTGGTTGCCCGGCACCTTGCGCAACGCCTCTTCGAGCTTGCCGCGGTTGCGGCCGGCGGCGACGAACGGCACGTTGCGCCTCGTCAGTTGCTCGGCAACCAGTTGCCCGGTGTAGCCGTTCGCGCCGTAAAGGACGATCGGGTGTTTTGCAGTCATGTGTGTCTCCTCTGTCTCGCAGATTGTCTTTCAATGGATGAGTGGCCCGCGTTTCACGGTTGCCGCACTTCGGTGAATACGGTTTCGTTGTGCGGATCGAACATCTCCAGCAAGTGACGATCCTGGGGCTTCTCGGAGGCGGTCTTCGGAATCTCCCTGAGCATCTGAACGAAAGTGGGAACGAAGTTGGCCTCGAGCTCCGCGCGGCACGCGCGGAAGATCGCCTGCGCGTCGAACGCCTGCACATCCCCCGGCACGATGCTCGCCACCACGTCCTTTTCGCCCGGCGCGCCGCTCGCGGCCTCGACGCCCCACACGTAGACGTCGTCGACGTTGTCGCAGTCGGCGATCACCTTCTCGACGAAACCCGGGTTGATGAAGTCGCCGTTGTGACGGATGCCGCCGCCTTTGCGATATTCGAAGAAGAGCCACCCGTCCTCGTCTTCGCGCACGATGTCGCCCGTCCACAGCCAGCCGTCGCGGCATTTGTTCTGCGAAGCGGCCGGGTTGTTGAAGTACTCGACCGTGTAGGGCGCGCCGTCTGCCGGGCGGAACAGGAGCTCGCCTGGCGTGCCTTTCGCCACGTCGATGCCATGCTCGTCCACGATGCGGCACTGCATGCCGGGCACCGGCTTGCCCATGCTGCCGACCGGCCCACAGCCGACCGGCCGGAACGTCAGCCCGCCCTCGGCGCAGCCGTAGAACTCCAGGATGTTGACGTTAAAGCGCGACTCGAACGTATTCCAGATCGCGGCGGGCATGCCGGCGGAGACCACGAGGCGCACCGGGTTGTCGCCATCGTCCGGCCGTGCCGGGTTGGCGAGGATCGCCGTCGTCATGCCGCCCAGCAGCGTGAAGGTCGTGCATCCATAGCGGCGCGTGATATCGAGCAGACGCGACTTCGTGAAGCGGCGCGACAGGATGCAACGCAGCCCGAGCACGAGCGCCGGCCCGAGCGTGATGACCTGCGCGTTGCCATGGGTCAGCGACAGCCCGGAATACAGGCAATCGTCAGTCGTGTAGCCCACCATCAACGGGGCGAGCACCATCGCGCCGCACAGACGCTCCTGCGACATGACGATGCCCTTCGGATCGCCGGTCGTGCCGGAGGTGAAGATGATCTGCAGTGCATTGGCGGGCGTCGCGCGGGATTCCAGCTGCGGCACTTCATGCGGCATCACGCCCGACCAGTCGAGCACGCCGGGAAAGGCGGCCGGGCCGCGTTCGATTTCATCGGTGTTCAGGCCGATCACCCACTCGACAGAGGCGGCTCTCGCGCGCGCTTCGCAGACGTTCTCCAGTGCGTAGTCGGCGGCGATCACGCCCTTGCAGCGGGTGTTGTCGAACATGAACGACAGCTTCTCGCCACGTGTGCGCGGATCGATTGGCACGCAGACCGCACCGGCGATCGAGGCGCCGATCATCAGCTCGACGAACTCCGGATGATTGGCCATGACGATGGCGAAGCGCTCGCCGGGTACGACGCCAAGCCCCGTCAGCAGTTGCGCGACGCGCTGGCCGTTGTCCCACAGCTGCCGATAGGTGCGCACTTCATCGGCGCGCACGCCGGCACCTTCGATAGTCAAAACCGGGAAGTCTGGCTGGCTTTCCGCGCGATTCGCGACGATTCCGCAGAGGGTTTGCTCAGAACGCGCCATGTTCAGTGTTCCTCGACCCGAAAGTTTTCCTCGGACATGCTGCACTCCTCATCTGATTCGTTGGTATCCGGTGCGGCGCCGCCGTGGGCGGGCGTCTCGCGTCTCTTCGCCCATAGTTGCACCTCGTCTGGCGGGGGACAATCACTCCGTTGGGCGATGCGGCGGCTCATCCGCTATGGCCTTCTGAAAAAATGGGGGAGCCCAAACGAATGCAGCGGGATGGCGCCACGAAAACTCGGCGCCGGGGGGATGGCTGGTGGCAGCGCGGGGAACGCGGATGGTGATACTTGCCGCGCATTGCGCCGCGGCAACAAGGAAGCGGCGGCGCTGACGGGTCGCAGGCCGCCTGTCGAAAGGCGACCGCCGTTCAGTTGACGGCCTGGGCCTCCGGAAACTTCCACTTTCCGCTCAACGCCTCGGGGTGCGCGCGGTACAGGCGCACCAGATAGTTCCAGCCGGGCATGACCGGCAGGCAGTTGGGACGCGTTCCGTCGCAGCCGCCGAACTGGACCTCGACCGAGCCGTCGTCACTCCTTTTCGCGGTGATGTTGTTGAGCGAGTACGCATCGAGCGAGTTGTGCTCGAAAAAGCCCTCGGCGTCATACACGCTGATCGACCAGAAGCCATCGACGGGAACGTCCTTGACCGAAAGCCTGTAGACCGTCTCGCCGTCGTTCTTCGCGGGCGTGACGGGCAGGTAGAAGGCGTCCTTCTCGGGGCTGCCACCCCAGGCGATAGCCGTTCCGAGCAGGTGCCGCACAGGGTCCACGTCCTTCGCGCTGCCGAACATGCCCTTCGTATCGTCGACGGTGGCGCCGATCACAAGCAGTGCGTCGTGGATCTTCTTCAAACCGGCCTGGTCCCAGTTCGGCGCCTCGAAGCGGCCCCGGCTATTCTGGCTCAGCTTCGTCGCATCCTGCAGGGTGTGGACCTGTTCGACATCCTGCGCGTTTGCGGGATTCACCAGCGTGCGCACGCCGAGGAGCACGTAGCGCGTCCCGATCTCCCGCCGGCTAAAGGTATGCGTGCCCTGGCCATAGAACAGCGCGTGCGTGTAGTGGTTCTCGTCGATCACCTGCAACGACATGAAGCGCTTGCCTGGATCGGGCATCGAGACCGTGACGGGTCCGGCGTCCAGGTCGATGACCGCGAGCGAATAGAGCGTGTCCCGATTGGGCCGCACCACGTACTGGTTTTCGACTGGCGTGAGTCTGCGCACATGCTGGAACTGGCCGAAGCCGCCGCCGCTGGCTACCCTGGTAAAGGCTTTGTCGGTTTCCGCGCGGATGTAGTTGTCCGCCGTGACCGCAACGGTCGGTGCGGCGGCGGTCTCGCTCGCGGCGCAGGCCGGTCGCGCAAGCGCGGCAACGCCGACGATGCCAATCGCGCAGGCGGAAAAGATTTTTGCAAACACGCTACGTCTCCTCGTCAAGTCCATGAATGTGGGGGCGCCAGCCGGCGCCCGCCTCGATACCATTTATTCGTGATCACCGATGCCGCCGTTCTTGCCGCACCGCGACGAACTATGTCCATCATCTGATCGGTCATTCCCCTCTCATTTCGGGGGGGACCGCAACAACGCCCCCCGAAAAGGAAGGCTGCCAGGCCTGGATGGACTGATATGGTGCGCGCACCCGGATGCGACGAGCGTCCGCGCGCCCATGCGCTGTCGAGCGGCTTAACACGCGGCACGTCGCATCGCAGGATTGACCGGATCATCACAGTGGAGGGACTCGATCGTGAACAGCATGCTTGTCGGGGCAGTAGGTCTCGCATGCGCGGCATCGCTCGCTACAGCCAGCGCGTCGCCCGCCGACGAACTGACCCATCGCGAGATCGAGCGGCGCGCCGTCGAAGCAGTGATCTGGGGGATGCCTGCCGTCAACTACGATCTGATGCTGCAGCAGGCGGTGAACAAGGCGAGGGGTGGCGTGAACCAGGTCGTCTACTGGTCGCGCCTCGCGGACTGGAAAAACCAGACCCTCACGCCGAACCCCGACTTGATCTATCTCATCCCCTTCTTCGACACGAAGGAGGTTGGCCCGATGGTGCTGGAGATTCCGCCTGCCGACGAAGGCTCGATCACCGGCACCGTGATGGACGCCTGGCAAAATCCGCTGGAGGATGTCGGGCCGGCCGGCGTGGACAAGGGCACGGGCGCCAAGTACCTCATCCTGCCACCGGGTTACAAGGGAGAGACGCCTGAAGGCTACATCGCGCTGCCGTCGGACACCTACGAGGGCTACGCCCTGCTGCGCTCCGTCCTCAAGAGCGGCAGCGATGCGGACATTGCGCAAGCGGTCGCGTATGGCAAGCGCATCAGGCTGTACCCGCTGGCTCAGGCTGAGGCACCTCCGGCGACGACATTCTCTGACGCGACCGACATTGTCTACGACTCGACCATCCCTTACGACGTGCGCTTCTTCCAGTCGTTAAACCGGGTCGTACAGAGCGAACCGTGGCTCACCCGGGATAAGGCGATGATCGATCAGCTCAAATCGCTCGGCATTGAAAAGGGCAAGCAGTTCAACCCCGACGCCAGGACCTCTGACATCCTGAACGCCGCCGCACGCGAAGCGCACGACTGGCTCGATCTGCAATACCAGGCCGCCTTCAAGACTGGATACTTCGCCAGCGCGCACTGGGCCGTGCCCGGCACGAGAGCGTTGTTCGAAGGCATGGCGACTGCCTTCGCCGATCCGGACAGCTATCCGGTCGGCGCGCGCGGCCTCGTCTACACCTTCGCCTTCTTCAGCCCGAAGCATCTGGGCAAAGGCTCTGCGTACCTGCTCACAATCGACGACAAGGATGGCCGACGCCTTGACGGCAGCGCTAGTTACCGGCTCACAGTGCCCGCGAATGCGCCTGTCTCGCAGTACTGGTCCGCGACGGTCTACGACCGTGCAACCCATGCGCTGATCCGCAATCTGCCGCGCTCGGGGCGTTCCTCGCAAAGCGTCGATCTACAAAAGAATAGCGACGGTTCCACCGACATCTATTTCGGGCCGAAGGCCCCTGTCGGCAAGGCGTCGAACTGGGTGCCCACGCAAGCAGGCGCTGGCTTCGAAGTGCTGTTCCGCTTCTACGGCCCGCAAAAGCCGTTGTTCGACAAGAGCTGGGCGCTGCCGGACCTCGAAAAGCGCTGAAAGCGCACGGCGGCCCAGAGCCAGGCGAGTGGGCCGCCTTTCAGTCTTCGTTGATCGCAAGCGGCGTGAGCGCCGCGCGCATCGCGTCGGACAATGGCATCGGACGGCGCAATACGCGATCGACGTAGACATGCACGAAGTGCCCTTGCGCCGCCGCCTCCTGCTCGCCTTCGCGAAAGAGTCCGACTTCATAGCGGACACTCGACGAGCCGGATCGGGTGACGCGCAGCCCCGCGTCGATGCGATCAGGAAACGCAATCGACGCGAAATAGCTGCACTGCGTTTCAACGACGAGGCCAATTAATTCGCCCCGTTCGAAATCGAGCACGCCGGCCGCGATCAAATACGCGTTCACGACGGTGTCGAAATAGCTGTAGTAGATAACGTTATTGACATGTCCATAGACGTCGTTGTCCATCCACCGGGTCGGGATGGACAGGAAGTGGCGATATGCATCGCGTGACAAGGCGGCCGGTTTCTTCATGGCGATTTTCATTGCGTGGCGTCAACTGCAGGGAGGACAGACATTCAGGCGCACTTCCCTTGCAGCCGCTTTTCGAACCTCAGCTCCGGCGCCTCGCTTGAGCCAGGTTGCCATTGCCGCTTCTCAACGCCAGATTGATTCATTCATCAAGCGGAAACGGTCGCCGCCCGCCTCGCGGCGGGCGACCGTTCGCTCAATCACTGACCGCTTGCCAGCTTCAAAAACGCCTGCACCTGGTGGTTCGACTCATCAAAGGCGCGTGCCGTACTCCAGTTCGCGATCTCACCGAAATGCGCCGCGACACCTTCCGGCGTCAGTTCCGCGTCTGACAGCAGCACCGGGGCCGTCTCCACCACCGTCCCCACCGAAAACGCACCGCCGCCCGCTGCGATGATTGTCTTCGACGGCGCGTCCTCGCTGCACAGGAACAGCACTCCGGGCCCCACACGGTCAGGCTGGATCCGCTGCAGCATCGCTTCGGGCAGGATGTCGGCGGTCATGCGCGTGGCCGCGACCGGCGCAATCGTATTGACCTTGATGTTGTACTTGCGACCTTCGGTTGTCAGCGCGTTCATCAATCCGATCAGCGCCATCTTCGCGGTGCCGTAGTTCGACTGGCCGAAGTTGCCGTACATGCCCGAGGACGACGCGGTCATCACAATGCGGCCATACTCCTGGGTGCGCATGATGTCCCACACCGCCTTCGTGCAGTTGACCGAACCCATCACGTGCACGTCGAGCACCGCCTTGAAATCGGCGATTTCCATCTTCGAGAAACTCTTGTCGCGCAGGATGCCCGCGTTGTTCACGAGGATATCGATGCGTCCGAACTCGGTCATGGCGCGCTTGACCATCTGCTGCACCTGATCGAAATCGGCCACGTTGGCGCCGTCGGCGATCGCCGTGCCGCCCGCTTTGCGGATTTCCTCGACCACCGCGAGTGCCGTCTCCGGCGAGCCGCCACTGCCGTCGCGCGCGCCACCGAAATCGTTGACCACCACCTTCGCGCCACGCGCGGCGAGTCCCAGGGCATATACGCGGCCGAGGCCAGCACCCGCACCAGTCACGATTGCGACTTTGTCATCGAAACGAATTGTCATGAGTGAGTTCTCCACATTGATAATCATGGTTGGCATTGCGCAATGGCAAGCCAGATGCGATCGCGTCGCGCGATCGCGCATCGGTCAGTTACGGAAACAGGCGCGTGATCGATTCCGCCACGCATGCGGGCTTCTTCGCACCGTCGCACTCGACGGTCATCTCGATCTTTAGCTGTGCGCCGCCGGCGGCAAGCGCCTCCCACGCGAGCAGCCGGAAATGCGCGCGCAGCCGGCTGCCCACCGGCACCGGCGCGATGAAGCGCACCTTGTCCAGTCCATAGTTCAAGCCACTGCGTGTCTCGTGGATCTCGAAGGCGGTCTCGAAGAACGCCGGCAGCAGGCTCAGCGTCAGGAAGCCATGGGCGATCGGGCCGCCAAACGGGCCGTCTTTGGCGCGCTCGACGTCCACGTGAATCCACTGGTGATCGCCGGTCGCATCCGCGAACAGGTTCACGCGCTGCTGATCGATCAGCAGCCAGTCGCTTGTACCGATCGATTCGCCAACTAGCGGTTGCAAGTCGGCGATCTTTTCGAAATTCTTCATACTGCGTCGTCTCCTTAAACCAATGTGTGCTGCAGATGTGCCGCACAGGCCGCTTCGTGCCGCGCGCTGCCGCCGAGCAGCACGTCGGCTACCACGGCGCGTTTGTAGTAGTGACCCACCGCGTACTCTTCGGTCATGCCGATCCCGCCATGCAGCTGGATCGCCTGACCGCAGACGAATTTCGCTGCGCGCCCGATCAGGGCCTTGGCCTGCGAAACGGTATGTCGACGCACGGCTTCCGGGTCGTTTTCGATCGACGCGAGCAGCGCATGCAACATCGAGCGCGCTACTTCCAGTTCCGCCGCCATGTCGGCCATCCGATGCTGCAGCGCCTGGAAGCTCGCGATCGGCACGCCGAACTGCTTGCGCATCTTCAGGTAGTCAGCGGTGATCGCGATCGCCTTTTCCATGCCGCCCACCAGCTCCGCGCACAGCGCCGCGGTGCCGTGCGCAAGGCCATGCTGCAGCGCCGCCAGGCCGTGCCCGGGTTCGCCGAGCAGATCGTCGTGACGCACGCGCACGCCGTCGAATGACAGTTCCGCAGCCCAGCTTCCGTCGTGCAGCGGCAACGCGCGGCGCGTGAGACCATGGCTCGCGGCATCGACCAGCACCAGCGTGAGGCCCGGAGCATCTGGCGTGACCACGGAAACGATAAAACTATCCGCGTCGAGCCCACCCAGGACCAGCGTCTTGCAACCGTGCAGGGCATAGCCCCCGGCCGAAGCCTCGGCGCGAGTCAGCACAGGCTCGGGAAAACCGCACGACTGCGCCTCGCTATACGCCAGCGCGAGCTTGCGTGAACCGTCGGCGACCGGCGGCAGCAGCCGCTCGAGCTGCGCCGGCGTGGCGGCCGCCGCCAGCGTCTGCGCGGCCAGCACCGCACAGCCCAGATACGGCGCCACCACGAGACCGCGGCCGAGTTCATGGGCGATCAATACGGTGTCGATGAGCGTGCCGCCCAGCCCGCCGCCCGCCTCGGGCAGCGCTGCGGCAAGCCAGCCGTTGTCAGCGAACGTCTGCCAGTGCGAGGTATGACGGGTGTACTCGGGGGTCGCCCCCGCCTTGATCAACGCAGTGCGCGCTTCGAAGCTGTAATCCTTGTCGACGAAGCGGCGCACACTGTCCTGCAGCATTTGCTGCTCTGAATTCAGGTTGAAATTCATGATCGTTTGGGCAACTCAGAATTGGAACAGCATCTTGGCGATGATGCCGCGCTGCACTTCGCTCGTGCCGCCGTAAATAGTCGACGCGCGGCGGAAGAACATCTCGTTGGCGATGCCCCGCCCGACCTGCTGACGCGGCAGCGGCTCGCTCCGCCCATCGTCGTGCGGCTCCGGATATGCAATCGCGCCATCGTCGCCGAGCGCCTCCAGGAGAAACTCGCTGAGCCGTTGCTGCAGTTCGGTACCACGCACCTTCAGGATCGAGCCCATCGCATGCGCGGCGGGGCTATGGTCCTGCTCCATCGCGGCGACGCGCTTGACCATCATCGCGATCGCGTTGACCTCCGCTTCCAGCCGCGCAAGCTTCAACGCGAACTCCGCATGCGCAATCAGCGGCGGGCCGTCTGCGCGCGGGGCGCTTGCCAGTTTCGTAAGCTGCATCAGGTAGCGTCGCAGGATCGGCAGGTCGGCAGCGGAGGCGTGCTCGTTGTTGAGCAGGAACTTGGTGATGTTCCAGCCCGCGCCTTCCTCGCCGACGCGATTCGCGACCGGCACGCGCACGTTATCGAAGAACGTTTCGTTCAGGTGATGGCAATCGTCGATGCTGCGGATCGGACGCACCGTGATGCCGGGCGTCTTCATGTCCACCAGCAGGAAGCTGATGCCGGCCTGCTTCTTCACTTCGGTATCCGTACGCACCAGCAGGAAGATCCAGTCGGACTCGTGCGCATAGCTGGTCCAGATCTTCTGCCCGTTCACGACGTAATGGTCGCCTTCGCGCACGGCGAGCGTGCGCAGGGACGCGAGGTCCGAACCGGAGCCTGGCTCCGAGAAACCCTGGCACCACAACCGGTCGCCATTGAAGATCAGCGGCAGCTGTTCAGCCTTCTGCGCGGGGGAGGCAAACTCGTTGAGCACCGGCCCCAGCAGCTTTTGCGCAAAGCCATCCTGAGTGGGCGCGCCTGCCGCGATGCACTCTTCGTCGAACACCAGCCGCTGCAGCACGCTCCAGCCCGTGCCGCCATCTTTCGCGGCCCAGTACGGCGCCCCCCATCCCTTCTGGTTCAGGATGCGTTGCCAGCGTACGAGATCGGCGCGCATCGATCTGACGCTGCCCACCGGCTTGCCGGCCAGCCCGGCCGGCAGGTTTTCGCGCAGAAACGTGCGAACTTCCTCGCGAAATACGTCCAGTCCCTGATCCGGTTGAAAATCCATCGACTTCTCCCGCCTAGTTGCGGTACATCGTCACGACGCACGCGCCGCCGATGCCCACGTTGTGCTGCAGCGCGACGCGGGCGCCTTCCACCTGGCGCTCGCCAGCCGTGCCGCGCAGTTGCTGGACCAGTTCCGTGCATTGCGCGAGACCCGTTGCGCCGAGCGGATGGCCCTTCGACAGCAGGCCGCCCGACGGATTGACGACATAGCGCCCACCGTAGGTGTTGTCGCCGTCGTCGATGAACTTTTCGGCGCCACCTTCCGGGCACAGCCCCAGCGCTTCATACGTGATCAGTTCGTTGTGGGCGAAACAGTCGTGCAACTCGACCACGTCCACGTCTTCCACGCCCACGCCGGTCGCCTCATAAACCTGGCGCGCGCCGTCTTTTGCCATCCCATACCCAGCGACGTAGCGCAGGTCGTCGCCATGCAGCGACGCCTCAGTGTCCGTGGTGAGCGCCTGGGCGGCGATCCACACGCGCGAATCCAGCCCGTGACGGCGCGCGTAATCTTCACTGCACAGCACAGCCGCCGCCGCGCCGCAGGTCGGCGGGCAGGCCATCAGACGAGTCATCACACCAGACCACATCACCTGCTCGTTCATCACGTCCTCCACGCTCACGACCTTGCGGAACACGGCGAGCGGATTGTTCGCGGCGTGGCGGCTTGCCTTCGCGCGGATTTTGGCAAAGCTTTCCATCGGCGTGCCGAAGCGCTTCATGTGCTCCATACCGGCTCCGCCAAAGATGCGCAGCGCGGGCGCAATCTCCGGCGGCACGCCGAGGCGGTCGCATTGCGCGAGGAACAGGTCCGATGGCAACGGCCGGTCGGGAAAGTAGTTGCCGAGCGCACCCGGATTCATCTGTTCGAAGCCCACCACCAGTGCGATGTCGATCGCCCCCGCTTCGATGGCCTGACGCGCGAGAAAGAGTCCGGTCGAGCCGGTCGAGCAGTTGTTGTTAACGTTGAAGATCGGCAAGCCCGTCATGCCAACGTGATACAGCGCGCGCTGGCCGGCCGTCGAATCGCCATAGACAAATGCCGCATACGCCTGCTGGATCGCCTGATAGATCACGCCGGCATCCGCCAGCGCAAGGCGCGCAGCCTGCGCGCCCATCAGGTCATACGTTTCACTGGCACCGGGCTTCTTGAACGGGACCATCCCTACACCGGCCACTACCACCTTGCGCGTCATGCGTTCTCCTTCACCTGTTATTCACGCCGTTCGGGCGAATCGGCACTGGACCATCATAGGCAGAGGGCCCCCCAGCCGCCCCTTCCTTTCTAGGGGGCGCTTCCGGGTGCAGGGAGCATCGCGGAACGTCCTGCCGGGCCGGCGTGCGCCGGCCACGGAGTGATATCCGGGTCTACCCGATACCCCTCCAAACGAGGGGACCCTGCGCAACCGGTTGGTCCTATGCTCGACTTCGCGCTGCGCCGCCCCTTTTGTTTAATGTTGCCCCGAACGATGCACTCCACCCGACTCCTGATCTCGACGAAGTTCGCACCGCCCCGGATCAGCGCGCAGCACGTGCCGCGCACCGGCTTGCTGAGCCTGCTCGGACGGACCCAACAGCGCAAGCTGGCACTCGTCACGGGTAGCGCCGGCTACGGCAAGACCACGCTGCTCGCGCAATGGCGTCAAGCCTGCCTGCAAGCCCAGGCAGATGTGGCATGGCTGTCCCTCACCTCCGACGACAAGGGCTTTGCGGACTTCTGCGCTGTCTTCCTCGCCGCGCTACAGCAGGTGGGCGTCCCTGTGGAACTCGACCTGTACGCAGGGGGTGTCAGTGAAGCATCCATCGACGAAATCGTCACGAGCGTACTGGCTGGCCTGGGCAGCCTCGTCAACGATCTCTTTCTGATTCTCGATGACTACCATCACGTCGAGGATCCGTGGATCCACAAACTGGTGCAGAAGCTGCTCGATCAGTGCCCGGCGAATCTCCATCTGGTGATCGCGTCACGTTCCGCGCCGCTCCTCAGCCTGAGCCGGATTCGCGTCATGGATCAGATCGTCGAAATCGACTGCGAGCAATTGCCGTTCTGCGCAACAGAAACGCGCAGCTTTCTCGAGGCGAACCTCGGGCCAGGTAAAATCAATCACGACGATGCGAGCCTCATCCACGAGATGACGGGCGGATGGCCGTCCTGTGTCCAGCTGATCGTCATCATGTTGAAGAACCGCCCCGGTGCCGGCACGCGGCTGCGCGACCTGGTATGGCGTTCGAACGATTTGCAGACCTACCTCAGTGAAGAGGTGCTGTCGGATCTGCCTGCCGACCTTGTCGAGCTTGCCGAGACACTGTCGCTGTTTCGCCGCTTCAACGCACCGCTCGCCGAATCCGTAACGGGTAACCCGCGCGCGGCCGAACTGATTCGACGCATGGAGCTGGAGAATCTGCCGATCCAGCCTGTCGATCTCGAGGAGCGTGCCCCGTGGTTCCGTTTTCACTGGCTGTTCGGCGAGCTTCTCAACACGCGCGTGGAGAGGCGCGGCGCGCGCGCCGTCGCGCAGTTGCATGGTCGCGCAAGCCGCTGGTTCGCCGCCAGCGACCTGCTGGTCGAGGCGGTGCGTCATGCAAACCTGGCGGGCGATGTGGAGTTTGCCGCTTCGGTGATCGAAGGCGCGGTTCCGGCCAACTGGACGTTCGGATACCTCGGGCCGACCCTTGGCCTGCTCGAGCGCCTGTCGCCGCAGACGTTATTCAGGCACCGCAAGCTGTCGTTTCTCGCCTGCCTTGCCGTTGCGCTGTCGGCGCGCGCGCCCGTCGCACTGGCGCGGCTCGCCCAGTTGCGGGCCAGCGAAGCCGGCCAGCATCCTGACATCGCGCGCCGTCTGCCGCTCGTCGATGCCGTGATCGCATTGCAGCAGGATGACGCGCAGCGCACGATCGATCTGCTGGAATCGCAGCCCGATACTGCAATCGACAACACGTTCCTGCGCTATCTCGCGCTGTCTGCACTGGCGACCGCCTATGCGGGCGCTGGCCGCTACGCGGACGCCCGCAGCCTGCTGGACCGTCACCCCATGCCGCCCCTCGATCAAAACAGCGACATGGCGATCGTTGCGGAAAACACGCGCGTGCTGTTGCTGGTGCTGGAGGGCAAAGCTTCCGAGGCCGAGCGGCTCGCTGTGCCCCTGCTGTCACGGGCGCAAAAGGGCTTCGGCTCGCGGTCTGTACCCGCCAACGTCTGCTCGGCCTTCGTCGCCGACGTGTTCTACGAGCTCGACCGGATCGACGACGCGCGCGAGACGCTCGCCAACCGCCAGGGGCTGCTGGAGTCTGCCAGCGTGGAAGTGACGGTTCGGGCTTCACTCTGCCGCGCGCGGCTCGACCTGTTGCAGGAGAGCCCCGATGTAGCGCTCGCCTTCCTGAACCGGCAGGCCACGCGCTTTCGCACCGCCGGTCTGGATCGCCCGCGCGCGCTCATGCACGCCGAGCAGATCAGGATCCAGCTGGGCAGGAGCGATCCGGCGCAAGCAGGGCCGGCAATGGCTGCCCTCGACGAACTTGCCCGCGCTCACGCCGGTAGCAGCGGCTTCTCTGCTGAAATCCCGGCGGCCGCGGCCATCGCGCGCGCACGCCTGAATCTCGGCCGGCAGCCCGAGCTTGCCGCACAGGCACTGGAAGAAGCGCGAGGTCTCGCACTCGCGCTAGGTCGCGGCACGCTGCTGACGCTGGTCGATCTGCTCTCGGCGCGCGCGCTCGACGAGCTGGGGCGCACCGGCGAGGCCATGGCGTGCCGTACCCGTGCGGTCGAGGCCGGCTGCCGGCTTGGTCTCGTGCGCACGTTTCTCGACGAAGGCGCGCTCGCACGCGGTGAGTTCGAATTGCTGGTGCCAAACCTGGCGCCCAAAGATCCGTTGATGCAGTACGCCTGCGCGTTGCTGGAGAGATTCCCCGACGACCGCACCGCGCGGGGCCTCGCCCTGCCGGCACAAAAGCGCTCGCGTGGCCGCCGCGAGCAAACCGCCCTGACGCAGCGCGAAATCGACGTACTTGCGCTGGTCGCGCAAGCGATGTCCAACAAGCGCATCGCGCTCACGCTCAATATCACGGTCGAAACCGTGAAATGGAATCTGCGCAATGTATTCGCGAAACTCGATGTATCGAGCCGCTACGACGCGATGGTGTGGGCGCGCAATCGCAACCTGATCCGCTAAGGCACGTCGGCGTCTCGCTTGAACCAGAAGGCCCGGTATCAAAATGCGGCTTGGTAGATCGCGAGGGCATCCTGTTCGGCGACGGGGCGCGGATTATTGCCGAGCAGGCGTGTCTGCAGCATTGCGTCACGGGCCATCCGTTCCAGATCTCCGTGTCGAACACCGACCTCACGCAGCGTACGCGGGATGCCAGTGGCTTCGATCAGGCAATCGATATGATCGATCAGCAAATCCGTCTTCGACTCGTCGCTGCCGGACGCCTCGGGCACCACGATAGACGCAAGTTCGGCGTACAGGTGCGAAGCCGCCGGCGCATTGAACCGCAGCACGTGCGGCAACACGAGCGCATTCGAAAGCCCATGCGGCACGTGAAAAATGCCACCGATCGGATAGGCAAGTGCATGCACTGCGGCGACCGGCGCATTGGCGAACGCCTGCCCGGCGAACATCGCGCCGAGCAGCATGGCCTCGCGCGCCGCGCGGTCGCTGCCGTCATTGAAGGCGCGCAGCAGGTGACGTGACAGCAACTGAAGTGCCTTCATCGCCAGCGTGTCGGAGACCGGATTTTTCAGATGGGCAGACGTATACGCTTCGATCGCATGAACCATCGCGTCGATGCCGGTCGCGGCCGTCGCATGCGGTGGCAGGCCCAGCGTGAGTTCGGCGTCGAGGATGGCGAGATCTGCGTAGAGTTGTGGCGCTACCACGCCTGTCTTTGTCGTCTCGCCGGTCGTGACGATCGATACCGCCGTGACTTCGGAGCCGGTGCCCGCGGTGGTAGGCATCTGCACGAGCGGCAGGCGCGTGCCAGTCACTTTCCGTACGCCGTAGATCCCGGCGAGCGACTGGCTGCCCGGCACGAGAATCGCGATCAGCTTGGCCACGTCCATCGACGAGCCCCCGCCCAGGCCGAGTACGACCTGCGCATCCGCGGCCCGCGCGCGGCTCGTCGCCTCGAGCACCACGTGTTCAGGTGGATCGGCGATGACATCGTCGATCACCGTCACGTCCCATCCATGGGCGCGCAGGTCGGCCAGCGCAGCATCGAGCAGACCGCTACCGAGCAATGCATGATCGGTCACAACGCAAAGCCGGGTTTGGGACGGACAGGTCTCGCGCAACACCACGCCAAGGCGGCGCGCCGCGCCAAATTCGACGACGATGTTGGGAACGGTCTGGAAGCTGAATGAACGCATGATGTCCATGAAATAAATATCGTCTGGTGACGCAATGAACGCGTCTCGCCGGGCTTGTCGCGCGGGATGCTCCGACCGTTTTGAAGCATCCCTTGTCACACCCCTCGCACAGTGCCTCGCTCGCGAGGTATGCGCAAGGTGGTTGTCAAACTGCTTACCCGGGCACTGCTGCGAGCCGCGAGGAACGACGCATCGAAGCGTCGAACGACACATGCGGGACAGCATCGTCGTCAATCTGGAAGACCGCGACTGCATCTCGCAACGCCTGCGCCTGATTCGCCAGCGAGTGCGTAGCCGCCGCAGCTTGTTCCACCAGCGCCGCGTTCTGCTGGGTGACCTCGTCCATCTGGCTGATGGCGGTATCGACCTGGCCGATACCCGTGCTCTGCGCTTCCGACGCGGCCGCGATCTCGCTCATGATGTCTGTGACGCGCTTCACGGACAGCACCACCGCGCCAATCGTGCCGCCCGCTTCCTCGACGAGCTTCGAACCTGCATCAACCGTTGCGACCGACTGCCCGATCAGGTCCCTGATTTCTTTCAGGGGTACAGGGCCGCCAGCCGGCGACTCTGTCGCCTCGGCTCCCGAGGTGACACGACACGCGGGGTCGACGGATACGCCATTCGCGAAGCAAGTGGCGTGGCCTTTGCTCGCAGCCAGCTAAGCCACTGCCCGCATGAGATTCAGCGCGGGACGTTTGTATTCGGGAGGAAACACGCACCACGAACCGTCGTCGTGGCGAAAAAACACGATCGCCAACCTGCCCGACGGACGTTCCGCTTCCACGCATACATAGCGCCACAGCTTGCGCCGCGAGTGACTGAAGCGGGTCACACGGGCATGCGTGGCTGCGCCGCGTCCCAACCATCGCTCCACCAGCACGCGCAACGACCTTTCCCGGGTACTCATTTAATTCTCCAACTCTGCGTCGACGTCTTGTGTTGCGCGTCGCGCCGACCGGCCCGTTTTGAACGGCAGCTCGGCAGAGACGTCTTCAGGATATGGAAAGCGCCGCCACGGTTTGAGGCGCCTTGAATAGCGCCCTGCTACCGAGGCGGTCTTCGATCGTGTGTTCGCGACCCTGGACTAGGCTTCCGGCTGAAGGCCGCCCACGAGTTCCGGCACCACCGTGAACAGATCGCCCACCAGACCGTAATCGGCCACGCTGAAAATCGGCGCTTCCGGATCCTTGTTGATCGCAACGATTACCTTCGAGTCCTTCATGCCGGCCAGATGCTGGATTGCGCCCGAGATGCCGACTGCCACATACAGTTGCGGTGCGACGATCTTGCCGGTCTGGCCCACCTGGTAGTCGTTCGGAACGAAGCCCGCGTCGACCGCCGCGCGCGAGGCGCCCAGCGCGGCGTTCAGCTTGTCGGCCAGCGGCTCCAGCACCTTCGTGTAGTTTTCGCCGTTGCCAAGCCCACGGCCGCCCGAGACAATGATCTTCGCGCTCGTGAGTTCCGGGCGGTCCAGCTTCGTCACTTCACGGCTCACGAACTGCGAAAGGCCCGTGTCGGCTGCGGCTGCGATCTTCTCCACCACTGCACTGCCGCCTTCGGCCGCCACCGGGTCGAAGCCGGTCGTTCGCACCGTGATCACCTTGATTGCATCTTGTGACTGGACGGTGGCGATGGCGTTGCCTGCGTAGATCGGGCGCTCGAACGTGTCGGCGCTGTCGACTGCGGTGATGTCGCTGATCTGCGCGACGTCGAGCTTCGCGGCGACACGCGGGGCGATGTTCTTGCCGTAGGCAGTGGCCGGCGCGAGGATATGCGTATAGTCCTTCGCGATGTTCAGCACCGTCGCTTCGACGTTTTCTGCCAGACCCGCTTCGAGTTGTGCAGCATCGGCCAGCAAGACCTTGCTCACGCCGGCGATCTTCGCTGCGGCTTCAGCAGCAGCCTGCGCGTTGTGGCCCGCGACCAGCACGTGAATGTCACCGCCAATCTTCTGTGCGGCTGCGATCGTGTTCAGCGTCGCCGCCTTGATCGATGCACTGTCGTGTTCTGCTATTACCAGATTAACCAGATTCGTCATTTCGTCCGTCTCCGCGTATTCTTCAAAGCACCTTGGCTTCGGTCTTCAGCTTCTCGACCAGCGTCTTCACGTCGGCGACCTTCACGCCGGCGCTGCGCTTGGGCGGCTCGACCACTTTCAGCGTCTTCAGGCGCGGTGTGACGTCGACACCGAGGTCTTCGGGCTTGAGCGTCTCCAGCGGCTTCTTCTTCGCCTTCATGATGTTCGGCAGCGTCACGTAACGCGGCTCGTTCAGGCGCAGGTCGGTGGTGACCACCGCGGGCAGCGTCAGCGACAGCGTCTCCGCACCGCCGTCGACTTCACGCGACACCGTGGCCTTGCCATCCGCCACGACCACCTTCGAAGCAAACGTGGCCTGCGGCAATGCAGCCAGCGCAGCCAGCATCTGGCCGGTCTGGTTCGAATCGTCGTCGATCGCCTGCTTGCCGAGGATCACCAGCGAAGGCTGTTCCTTGTCGACCAGCGCCTTCAACAGCTTGGCCACCGCCAGCGGCTGCAGGTCTTCGTTCGACTCGATCAGCACAGCGCGGTCCGCGCCGATCGCCAGCGCCGTGCGCAGCGTCTCCTGACATTGCGTCACACCGCACGACACCGCGATCACTTCGGTCGCCACGCCCGCTTCCTTCAGACGCACCGCTTCTTCCACCGCGATCTCGTCGAACGGATTCATCGACATCTTCACGTTCGCGATGTCGACGCCCGTGTTGTCCGATTTCACGCCGACCTTCACATTCGCGTCGACCAGTCTTTTCACTGCAACCAGAATCTTCACAACCTTCTCCTTCGAGGAATCTGAATTAGCGCATGCCGCATTCGATATCGAGCGTCGTCGCATTCATGTAGGCGTTCCCGATCACGTGCTGGACGAGTGCGGCGAACTCGCTCGCCTTGCCCATGCGGCGTGGAAAAAGCATCTTCTCGATCAATCCGTCGAACACCTTCTGCGGCATGCCGGCGGACATGCCCGACTCGAACAGACCCGGCGAGATCGACACGACGCGAATCCCGTGCTCCGCGAGGTCGCGCGCGATCGGCGTCGTCATGCCGATCA
This sequence comes from Paraburkholderia sp. GAS334, assembly GCF_050436625.1. NCBI lineage: Bacteria > Pseudomonadati > Pseudomonadota > Betaproteobacteria > Burkholderiales > Burkholderiaceae > Paraburkholderia > Paraburkholderia sp. GAS334. The sequence goes on from NZ_JBNDMO010000022.1 coordinate 62,488, forward strand.
CGGCCGCCTTGCTCGCGCTGTACGCGGCCTGGCCCATCTGCCCGCCCCTGGCAGCGCCCGATGCGGTGTTGATGATCACGCCACGCTCGCCGGTGTCTTCCGGTTCGTTGGCCGTCATCGCGAGCGCCGCATGGCGAATCACGTTGAAGGTCCCCGTCAGGTTCACGCCGATTACGCGGTTCCACAGATCTGACGGGAAGAGCTGGCCTTTCGAAATCGTCTTGCACGGCCCGAGTACGCCGGCGCAATTCACTGCAATATGCACACGGCCATGCATGTTGACCACCGCATCGACGCCCGCCTTCACGCTGGCTTCGTCGGACACGTCAACGGCAACGCCCTTGATGTGCGCGCCGAGCGCCTCATCGAGCTTCGCCTGGTCCAGATCGAAGCCGACCGCGGTGGCGCCGGCCGCAGCCAGCGCACGGCATGTCGCAAGACCGAGGCCCGAAGCAGCGCCCGTAACGATGGCTATCTTGTTTTGCAGATTCATCTTTCTTCCTTCTCTTCTGGTTGGTTCGTTGGAGGTGCGGCGCATGCAGACCATCGCGAGCGAGACTGCGCGTCCGTCAGAATCGATGCGTGAGCCCGACTGCCATGAGGGTTTGCGACGTGCCCGTACCGGTGACCGCAATCCCAGGCCAGCTCGTCGTCGCGCCGCCGTGGTTCTTCATGTAGCCCGCTCGCGCATACAGGCTCGTTCGCTTTGACAGGCTGTGATCGACGCCGAGCTGAATGCCCGTGGTGTTGTCGTGCGCGCCGCGCACGTTGCGCTCGACCGCCGCGACTTCGACCGTGTCGGCAGCCGTGGCCTGAATCGTCGCACCCACTTCGATGGTGCTGACCGGGTGTGCCGCATCGGCCTGCGCCGCGCGCGATCCCGCCGGCGCGTCCTTCGGCCGCGCGTACGTGTAGATGAACTGGAAATTCGCGATGCCCAGCTGGTACGCGAGCGCGCCGGTGAAATGCTCGGTGGCGAGCTGGTCCAGATCGGCCGGCAGCCCAGGAAGCGTCTCGCGTCCCGCATGCTGGTTCTGGTACGCGAGGCCGGCGTACAGACCGTAGCCCGTGTAGGTCACGCCAACGTCAAACACGGGCCCGACGCTCGCCGGCACCGGCTGCTTCAGGGCGTCCGCAAACGCGTACATCGAGTAGAGCTTGAAACCGCCCACGTCCGGCGACTGATAGACAATCGAGTTGTCGCTGCGACCCGCAGCGTACTGGGTGGCGATCGTTCGCCTGTCCATCGCCACGATCATCGCGGCAAACGGCGACAGCGCCTCGTCGCCGCGAAAAGGCTCGGCGAAATACGCAATCCAGAAGGTCGGCTGATATTGACGTCCGAAGGTCAGCCTGCCGTAGTCGTCGCTCGCGAGCCCTACCCACGACTGACGCCCGAACAGCTTGCTGCTGTCGACGAAAAAGCCCCCGTTGTTCACGTTAAATCCGCTTTCCAGATCGAACACCGCCTTCACGCCGCGGCCCAGATCCTCACTACCCTTGAAGCCGACCAACGATCCAGTGCTGCCACCGCTGCGCGCCGAGACTGACCCCGCCCCTCCGTTATTCAGGTACTGCACGAACGTATCGACAACGCCGTATAACGTCACCTTCGACTGCGCCATAGCGCTCCCTGCGGCGAGCAGCAATGCAGCCCCGCCAATGCCACGACTGATAACGCCCATGCAAATTCCCTTTTCGAGCCTTGCACGTCGCAAGGACGCGCAAGACCAAGTCAAGCAAATGCGTACCGGCCGCGGACCGCTTGCACGGGCTCGGTATGACCATCTAACGTGCTGGCATGCCGTTTGGCATGAAAGAAGAATAGGGATGTTCCAGGCTGGCCGCCCCCCTCCCAAGTAGGGGGGCGGGCGCAGGCTCATCCGTTCGCCGGGCGCGCGCGCCGGGCCTTGCATCAGGCCGGGAGGCACGGGCGACAAGGGCGCCGGGGCGACGCCGGGCATGCCGTGCGCGGGCAAGCCCGGCTACGCATGCCGCTTAGGTGAAAACCCGCGCGCGATGCCGGTCGCGGGACGGTGCGATGCGAGGGCCGTGCCGGGCGAAGCGTGCTGAAACCGGCTGGGAACCGGATCCCCGGCCATTCGCCGTGCTACTGCCCGGCGAGCACCTGTGCCGGCACGTTTTGCGCGAGCTTGCGCGTATTCAGCAGGAAGTGCGACAGCGCGGGGATCAGGACAAGCGCGCCCACCATGTTCCACAGGAACATGAACGTGAGCAGGATACCCATGTCGGCCTGGAACTTGATTGGCGACCAGGCCCACGTCACCACCGCGATGGCGAGCGTGACGCCGATCAGCGCGATGACCTTGCCGGTGAAGCTGAGGGCCTCACGATAGGCGTCTTCGAGCGAAGCGCCCTGCCGTTGCAGCGTCAACTGCACGCTCACCAGGTACAACGCGTAGTCCACGCCGATGCCCACACCCAGCGCGGTCACGGGCAGTGTCGCGACCTTCACGCCGATACCGAGCATCACCATCAAGGCCTCGCACAGAATCGACGTGATGACGAGCGGCACGACCGCCACCACGACTGCACGCCAGCTACGGAACGTGATGAAACACAGCACGATCACCGCCGCATAGACGAGCACCAGCATCATCCGGTTGGCCTTCTCGACCGCGATGTTGGTCGCCGCTTCGATGCCGGCGCTGCCGGCCGCGAGCAGGAACTTGCGGTCATCGGCATCGTGCTGCGCCGCGAACGCTTCGACCGTCTTGACCACGCGTGCCAGCGTCTCCGCCTTGTGGTCGGCAAGGAATGCGACGACGGGCGCGACGGAACGCGAGCCATCGACGAGCTCCGGGTTGCCGACGTAGGCGTTGTTGACGGCATCGGTCGATACCGCCGGATCGCGGCTCACGGTCATCCAGCGGGGGTCGCCTTCATAGCCCGCCGCCGTGATGCGGCGGGTCAGACTGCTGATCGAGGTCGTCGTCTGGACACCCGGCAGGTCGCGCAACGTCTGTTCGAGATTGTCCATCTCGGTCAGCGTCTTGAAGTCGTTGATCGCGCCGGGGCCGACCTTCGTGATCACCGCGAACTGGTCGGTGGAAAGGCGATAGTGACGGGTGATGTACGCGTTGTCGCGGTTGTAGCGCGAATCCGCCCGCAGCTCGGGCGCACCCGGATCGAGATCGCCGATCTTCAGATGCTGGCCGACGAGCAGACCGCCGGCAGCGAGCAGGCCCGCCACCAGTACCGCCACGCACGCATGGCCGCGCTGCGTGAACGGCGTGAGCAGGCGGACGAACCTGTTCTTGTCGCCGGCATGCAAGCTGCGCACGGCGGCTGCGTGGGTGACGCCTGTGTACGACAGCAGCACGGGCAGAAACACGAGATTCGTGAAGATCAGCACCGCCACGCCGACGCTCGCAGCAAGTGCGAGGCCGCGGATCACCGGAATGTCGATCAGCATCAGCACGGCGAAGCCTACTGCGTCAGCGAGCAACGCCGTGAGACCTGCAAGAAAGAGGCGGCGGAACGTGTAGCGCGCGGCCACATAGCGGTCTGTGCCGCGCCCGATGTCCTGCATGATGCCGTTCATCTTCTGTGCGCCGTGCGATACGCCGATCGCGAAGATCAGGAAGGGCACCAGAACCGAATACGGATCGAGATCGACACCCAGCAAGTGCACGATGCCGAGCTGCCACAACACGGCGGTCAACGAACAATAGATGACGAGCGCCGTGCTTCGCATGCAACGGGTATACGCATAGATCACGACCGCTGCGATCGCGGCCGCGACGGCGAAGTAGACCGCGATCTGCATCAGCCCGTGAATCAGTTCGCCCACCACTTCGGCAAAACCGATCACATGAATGCTGATGTCATCGCTGGCATAGTCGGTGCGGATTTTTTCGAGTTCGTCCCGTACCGCGCGCGCATCGAGGGGTTTGCCCGTGTCGGCATAGTGGTCGAGCAGCGGCACGAAGATCGTGCTCGATTGCAGATCGTTGCCGACGAGCGAGCCCACGATGCCTGCACGCCCGACGTTCAGCCGCAACCGCTCGAGACTCCCGGCGGAGCCGTTATAGTCGTCCGGCATCACGGAGCCGCCCTGGAAGCCGCTTTCCGTCACCTCGGTCCAGCGCACCACCGGCATCCAGAGCGACTTGACGAATGGCCGGTCGACACCCGGAATGACGTAGACCTTGTCGTTGATCTTGCGCAGAACGTTCAGATACTTCGGATCGTAGATGCTGCCCTTGCGGTTTTCGACCACGATACGCAGCGAGTTGCCGAGGCTGCGCAGCGAGCTCATGTTCTCGATATAGTTACGGATGAACGGGCTCGACTGCGGCATCATCCGTTCATAGCTTGCGCTGACGTTCGATTTCGTCGCCTGGAAGCCGAGAAGCACTGTCAGGATCGCGCACACCACGACGATCCACAGGCGGTTGTTGAAAATGAGCCGCTCGAGGCGAGACCCGGAAGTCGATTCGAAATCCTCACGGTTCTTGATAACCGGCATCGAATCGGTTCGTTCAGTGTTCGGTGACATACCTGTATTGATTATCCTGAAGCAGCGCGATTACTGAAGTGGGGCGATACGCACGCCATCGAGTCCTGACACGACTAGCGCGCCGCCTGCCGACACCTGCGCCCCTGTGATGACGATGGGCCGCGACGTTTTCAAAAGATGAAGCGCCTCGCCCGAAGCGTCGGCGACGGCAATCTCCCCGGCCGCGCTCACGAATACGAACGTGCGACGCTCCGGAAGGTAGGTGGCATGGGTCACCGCGCCGTGCAGCGGGCTTTGCACCGCGCTCCACGTGGCGCCGCGATCGACGCTGCGATAGATCGTGCCGCGTAGCCCGTAGGCGAGCAGCACCTCGTCATTGCCGGTCAGCCCGAAGAAGCTTCCGGCATAGCCCGTCTCGACGCGATGAAACTTCCTGGCGTCCGGGTCGAACCTGAAGACCACGCCTTTCTCGCCGGCGATGTAGAGGTTGCCGGCCACTTCCGAGATCGCATCCAGGTGCAGGAATTCCGGGTTCTCGATCTGCTGCAGGATGGGAATCCATGTCTTGCCGCCGTCGTCGGTCGCAATGGCCATGCCGAATGGTCCGACCGCGAGTCCGTGCTGCTTGTCGTGGAACACCACGCTGAGCAGCGGCAAGGACGGCCCCTCCTTGTAGTTGAGCGCAATCTGGTCCAGATACGGTTGCAGCGCGGCGTCGCCGGCGGCGATCCGATCCTTGTAGTATTGGGCCAGTGCAGTCGCCGCCATTCGGCCGTCGAACTGCTTGCTCCACGTCTTACCGCCGTCGGCAGTATGGAGCACCACGCCATCGTGGCCGACCGCCCAGCCGTCCAGCGCGGTCGGGAAACTCATCGCGAGCAGATCGCTTCTCACCGGAGCGCTCACCTGGGTCCAGCTCTTGCCCTCGTCGTCCGAGATGGCGATCAGGCCGCGCATGCCGAGCGCGACCAGCCGGCTTCCCGCTCGCGCGACCGACATCAACGGTCGTCCGGCGATGCTTTGATGCATGACCGACGGCGCATCGAGCGGATCGACGAACGGGTCTTTGTGGGTACTCGCACTCGCGCCGTGCGGTGCACCCGCAGCGGGCATCGATTGCGCATCGACGCCGCCGATGCTCATCACTGTCAGCGAGGCAAGCATCAGACCCCTGCCGGTCAAACTCACAAACGCTTGCTGAAACATCTTCCACCCTCGGTCGTTCGGTGCCTGGCTCCAGACACCCTCGACCATGTCGTGCGTGTTCATGTCAACGCCCGACCGGACCCTGCTTGCCGCCACGTCCGATCGGGAAACAGTCACTACCCTATGCGTCAGGCTCCATGGCGATCGCTAGCGAAGGCCCGTACCCGCCATGCCTGCCGGTGTGAACAGCTGTGGCTTCTCCTGCTTGTCGGCCACGCGGATCTCCATGGGGCCATTGACGCTAGCCGTCCCGGCAACGAAATAGTTGCCCTTTTGCAAGTCGTAGAAACCCACCGAGGTCGCCGCGTAGACGCCACCGCCTTCGTCGTAGTAGTTGAACGGATAGCCGATGCCGACGCGCCACAGCTTGCCATCCTGGCCATAGCCATCCGATTCGCTGAATGCCCAGCTGTCCTCATCGACGTAGAACACGCGTTTGGAATATGCGTGCCGCGCATCCGCCTTCAGCGTCGCCTCGACCACCCACACGCGATGCCGTTCCCAGCGAATGGCGTCCGGCTTCGTATGCTGCGGCCCGAACAGTTCATCCACCGCAAGCTGCTTCAGCTTGTAGTTGTTATAAGGGATGAACATTTCCTTCTTGCCGAGCAGCTTGAAGTCGAAGCGGTCCATCCGGCCGCGGAAGATCGACGCCTCGTCCCAGAACACGACGCCGCCGTAGCCCGCCGCCGGCGTGTCGTACTTGTAGTCCGGCGCCATCCGCGTGCGCCGCTGCGCAGGGAAGTACGCCCACGTCACCTGATCCGTATCGGAGTAGTTGCTCGAGTAGTCGACCAGCGCCGTCTGTCCCGCCAGCGTCGGCGGCGTCTGGTTCTGTACCCACAGGCGGTCGTAAGGTCCCTTGTTTTTCCCGTTCGAGACCGACTGGTCGTAGAACGGCCGGTACTCGATCACGTTGAGGATAGGCAGTTCGGTACGCGCGCCCGAGGTGTCGACCAGAAACGCCCCCATGTTCTTCGCCGAATACTCCGCCCGCTGATAGTTCATCAGCGCATTCCACATGACCTCATAGCCATTCTTCGGAATCGGGAACGGAATCCCGCCCACGGCCCCCTCGACACCGTCGCCTTCGACCTTGCCGGTCAGCGTGGCGCCGGTGGCGTTCTTCTGGATGTTGTCGAGCACCCATTGCGAGTAATGCATCGTACGATGCGTCGGATAGACGTCGATACGGTAGTCGGGGAATCGCTTGAGCAGTGCCTGTACGCCGGGCGTGAGCCGCTCGGCATACTGCGACATGTTCGCCGACGTAATGCTGAAGGTGGATTTTTCGCCCTTGAACGGGTCCGGCCACTTGCCGCTGTTCGGCACGAAGTCCGCGGGCGGCTTTGTGAGGCCACCTGTGTATTCGGGAATCACGCCGTCCGCACTGCCCGCCTTTTCGGCGCCGAATGCGGTCAGCGTCGTGCCGAGCTGTCTGGCTTCGTCGACCGATACCGCGGCGAGAGCGCTTGCGCCCTGCAGCGTCACGAGACTGGCAGCAGCCAGATGAAGCAAAGTCTTCATGAACGTCTCCTATATCTTTATGAGTGCGCGTCAGAACGACGATTGAAGGGTCAACGACACCCATGGGCGGTCGTTGAGATCGATCAGACCGGCGCCCGTGTTGTTGTAGGGCAAACCACTCGGGGTCGTCTTGGTTGAATTGACATGGGCGTGATAGCCGTTATAAGCCAGCGTGACGGTGGCCTTCTGGCGGATCAATGCCTGGACGCCAATGGAGTAGATAAAGAAGCCCTGCCCCCCTCCTGCCGAGCCAGGATTGATCGGGTTGTTCCCATAGAGGCCGCCCGTGACCGAGGTCGGCATGCTGAGATCGACACCGGGGAATACCTGAAGCCATTGCGGCTGGAACACGACGCCGGCGCCGACATAGTTCTTCGTCGAGCATCCATCCCATTTGTTATTGGTCGTACAGCCACCATAGCCGAGACCGTTATAGATCGACGCGTTGTGCGTGACGGACAGCAGGTGCGTGTACGAAAGTTCGGCAATCAGTGTGCCGGTATCCCAGATGGGTGACCGTGATAACGGCACGATTGCGTTGGCAACGAGGTTGAGCAGATTACCCTTCGCGCCCTCCGTCTGCGTCGTGATGTTGGGGCTCAGCGCCGTGTTGAGCGCCGTGTTGTGCCGGTAGGATGCTTCGAACCCGGTACTCACGCTGCCGATCGTCGTATCGAGGCTGTAGCCGAAGAGCTGGACGCCGCGGTTGTAGGACAGGTGGTAGTCGGTCGGCAACAGACCGAGCACCGGAAACTTCTTCCAGTCAGACAGCACCCACGGCTGCGTTTCGTCGAAGCGGCGGTAATAGAAGCCCATCGCACCGTTCATGAAGGTCGGCGTCCAACTCGTCTTGATCCCGAAGTTGTTGTCCACCTGGCGCGGTTCGTTCGGCTGGCCCTGGGGTATCACATACCCAAACGGCCCGCCTGGCGGCAACCCCAGCAGCGGACGCACTGCCCCGGGCAACGACGCAATGAAAAGGCCCGATGGACCCGCGGCAACCGCGTCGTTCGCCTCGAGGTAGGTGCCACCCGTGCCGAGCCGGTTCGCCTGCCACCCAAGCTCGTACTGTCCCGACACGGACACCTGCGGTGTCACCTGCGCTGTCAGGCTGATCTGGGGACGCGGCAGGAGCAGTTCCTTGGTCTGCGTGCCGGGCGAGTTAAGCGCCTTGATCCCGTCGGTCGCGCCTTGTGCATACGAGATGCCCTGGGTTGGAGAGAGAAGCGAGTTGCCCCAGTACTCGGTGAACTGGCCGCCCTTGAAATAAAGGGCCTTGCCGCCAACTTCCGTGTTGTAAAACGCGAAGCCGTCGAGCAACTGCGCGCCCTGCACGTAGTACCGGTTCGTATAGGAACCGTACTGCCCGTTGGGATAGGCCCTGATCGACTGATAGGTGACGCCAGGCGAATACACACCCGGGTTTGTCACGTCGCCGCTGCCGTAGGCAAAATCCTTCCACGCCGAGCCCGACAGCCTGAAGCCGACGTATCCCTGGTATGCCGCGGTAAACTCGGACACCACCGACACCCGGTTGGTGACAAAGTCCCCGGCGTGCTTGAACTTGTAGTCCCCGTCATCGAAGTTCGGATTATTCCCGATCATCGGATCAATGCCCTGGGTCCGCATGCCGAGGTTGTAGGTTGCGGTATTGTCCCAGTTGACGTCCCAGTCAGACGATCCCGTATCGATCTTGAACGCGTGCGCGTAGATCGGGATGACGGCCGAAACCAGGCCTGCGAGAATCGTCAGTCTCGGCAATTTCTGGCCCCAGTCCCCTTGCTTCCTGTTGCGAAACATCTTCTTTGTCTCCTGTTGTCCCGCCGGCTGAAGTCACGTCAACGTGCAAAGCTCGATACCTTTTCCCCGACGTGACCGCACCGGTTTTCGCTGCTGATGAATCGGGCAATGTCGAAACGCCGTGTCGACGCCCGCGTGCGCCGGGATCCGGCACAGACTTTTATGTTGTTGTTAGCTACGCATCCACCTGCCAACGCGTTTATCGTTCGACCTCCTCTGAATCCTCGAACGATGTATTGACTATCCGGCGCATCAGCCGGTATCGAGTAGCCAGGTGTCAGGGTGCCAGCACTCCCCTGTCCCCTCCCCTGTAAAAAGGAGGGGGCGGGTTTACTAGATGGCTCGCGAAGGGTCTGGCAGGAGGCAGCCCGCCGTGGCTGAGGATCGCCGCTTCGAGCGCTTTCGCCAGGGGCAACACGTGTGCTCCGTAGAAGTGCGCAGTGGCGATCTCCTCGCAGCACGCCCCACCCCGCTTCGTCCGGACCACGCGGCTGGGCACACGCCTCCCCCCGAAATGAAGGGTGACGTTTTAGCTGCACAGCGATATATGTGTTTGGGTAAAGCACCCAATGGATCGCTACACAAAAGGACAGTAACGATGGCGGACGAAACCAGCAGCACCGCGCGAGGCGGGCTCAACTATCCGTGTGGCGATCCGCCCGCGTGCGGCGAAGCGCGTGAGATCGCACCCGGCCTGAAATGGATACGCATGCCGCTACCCGCTTCGCTGGACCACATCAACCTGTGGGCGATTGAGGACACGGATAGCTACACGCTGATTGACACAGGTGTTTGCAGCGACGAAACAACAGCAGCGTGGAACGCACTGGTAGTCGGGCCGCTCATCGATCGACCGGTGCGACGCGTGCTCGTCACGCACATGCATCCGGACCATGTCGGCATGGCGGGCTGGCTCACACGCAGGTTTGGGTGCCGGTTGTGGATGACGCGGCTCGAATACCTCAATTGCCGCATGCTGGTGGGCGACACGGGCCGCGTCGCGCCGGATGAGGCGATCGACTTTTATCGCCGCGCGGGTTGGGGCGACAGCGCGATCGATACCTATCGGCAGCGCTTCGGCAACTTCGGCAAGATGACTTCGCAACTGCCGGACAGCTACCGGCGCATCGAGGATGGGGAAGTGGTTAGCATCGGCGGCCACCTGTGGGAAGTGGTGATCGGCTCCGGCCATACGCCGGAGCATGCCTGCCTGTATTGCCCCTCGCTGCGGCTCTTCATCTCGGGCGATCAGGTGCTCCCGCGCATCTCCTCCAATGTCTCGGTACACCCAACCGAGCCCGACGCCGACCCGATGGCCGACTGGCTCGCGTCGATCGAAAAGATCCGGCTGCGGGTACCTGACGACGTGCTGGTGCTTCCCGCGCACAACGAACCGTTCTTCGGTCTGCACGCGCGGCTTGAGCGTCTTGCATCCGGCCAGTTGCGTGCGCTCGATCGGCTACACGCGGCGTTGCAAACGCCACAACGCGTGATCGATGTGTTTGGCGCGCTGTTTGCGCGGACGATTTCGCCAACGGGCGGGTCGCTATTGGGACTCGCGACGGGCGAGAGCATCGCCCATCTGAATTACCTCGTTCACCGGGGCAAAGCTTCGGTCGAAGCCGACAGTGACGGCGTGGCGTGGTACAGGGCGCGCTGATACGGCCCCACCTGTGCGCAACCCGCGTCAGCGTCACTGCGGGTTCGTGGCGCGCCTGTCGCGCTCGCGCCTCCACTCGCGCTCATCCATCGCGAGACGAAAGCCGAGATGCGACATGCCGTTCAGCGGATCGGTGCCGCGCCGCGCACTGGTACGGTAGCTCACGCAGTAAGTCTCGCTGCACAGAAACGAACCGCCGCGGGTCACCCGGGCAGGTGCATAGGCGGCCTGCCCGAGCGCCGGATCGAAACTCTTCGAAGGTCCTCTGGGATTGCTGACGACGCGCGCGCTCGCCGCTTCGATGCGAAACGCGTCCGCGCGATACCAGTCGCCGACCCACTGCCAGACATTGCCTGTCATGTCATACAGGCCATAGCCGTTCGGCGCGTACTGGCCCACGGGCGACGTGCCGACCTGAACCTTTTCATGCACGCCACGCACTGTAGTGACCGGAAACGGCCGGGCTGCGTCGTCCCATGTGTTGGCCATTTTCTTGCCGCCCGGTGCGAATTCAGCGCCCCACGCATAGTCGGCCTGTTCGAGACCGCCTCTCGCCGCATATTCCCACTCAGCCTCGGTCGGCAAACGCTTGTGCGCCCATCGAGCGTAGGCTTGCGCGTCCTCATAGGACACCTGCACGACGGGATGATTGTCCTTTCCCGCGATGCGGCTGTCGGGTCCTGTCGGATGCCGCCAGTTCGCACCGGGCACGAACTTCCACCAGCGCGAGTAGTCGTCGAGCGGCACGGGGGCATCGGTTCCCGCAAACACGAGTGCGCCCGGCACAAGCACACTGTCGTCGGGCTTCGGGGTGCCCGGCGGCAACTGCACTGCGAGATCCTCCCAGCGCGGTTTTCGCTCGGCGGTCGTCACGTAGCCGGTCGCGGCGACGAAGCGCGCGAACTCCGCATTGGTGACATCGTAGCGGCCGATCCAGTAACCGCTCAATTTCACGCGGTGGGCTGGCCCCTCATTTGGCAGAGCAAGGCGATGATCGCTTCCCATCGTGAACGCGCCACCGGGAATCCAGATCATGCCGGGTGGACCGTTGACGCCATCGCCTTCGCTAAGCGCAGCGGGCTCCGTGTTGTACTGGAATACTGCAACGGCACTGCCGATCGCGATGGCAGCCAGCGCCACCGCGCCCCAGATCCACTTGCGCCTTGTTGACTGAATCATCTGAAACCTCTATCCGGCCATTGCAACGGCGCCCGCGAGGGCGCCGCTGCATGCCGCCTTACTTCAGGGAGATCTGGTGATGGGGCGGATACTTCTTCAACACCGCCTGATAGCGCTGCAGTTCTCCGAATATCGGAACCGCCGCCGGAATATGCCGGATACTGACCGATTCATCCTCCTGCGGATTGGTATAGAGGTTGAACAGCAGGGCGGTCCATGCCTGCTCGACCGAACCGCTGAAGCCTCCGTTAAAGCCCGCATGCGTGATCGTGTTGGGGGCCTGCGCTTTCATCATGAGTTTGAACTCGTCGATTCGCACCGCCGATATTTCGTCGTTCCAGAAATAGAAGATGCTGCGGCGGTTCGATTGGCCCTTGTCCGCCAGCAGGAACGATGTCTGGTCGATACCATCGATATAGGTCGTAGCCGGCACCAGTTTCGCCAAAGCCGCGCCCGGTTGCCCGGCGAGCGATAGCGACGTATTGAACATGTCGGCAAAATCGAACAGCCCATCTGACTTGCGCGCGGGAATCATGCCCTTCCAGTACACGAAGAACGGGCTGCGTACGCCGCCTTCCCAGGTCGAACCCTTGCCACCACGGAACATGGTCTGGCCGTGCGGCGGGATCTCTTGCTCAGGACCGTTGTCGGAGCCGAAGAAGATGACCGTGTTTTCCAGTTCGTGGTTGGCCTCGAGCGTATCGATCATCTTCTTGAAGATGTCGTTCACTTCGACCACGCAGTCGCCGTAGTTGGTACGCGATGCCGAGCGCCCGCGGTAGTAGTCGTTTGGATAGTTGTCGAAGTGGCACGCACGCGGGGCGTAATACAGGAAGAAGGGCTTGCTCGCCTCCTTCTGCCGGTTCAGAAAGTCGACGGTATAGGCGAGCCACTTCTGGTCGAGATTCCTGATCGTGTCGGTATTGATCTCGTACAGGTTCTCGATCTTGCCTCCCTTCACCGCATGCACGTCGCTCTTGTTGAACGGCAGATTCCTGATTGCGTTGAAGCGCTCCGGGCTCAGCGCGATCTCCGGGTTGTACTGCGGGTCGCGCCATTCCGTGTACATGTCGGACACGGATTCAAAGCCGCGGAAATCGTCGAACCCGACGTTCTGCGGCTGCGAACCTTCGTTTTCACCCATGTGCCATTTGCCGACCGCCTGCGTCGTGTAACCCTGGCGCGACATCAGCTGCGCCAACGTGGTGAGCCCCTCCAGTCCGCCAGGCTGGCCGTACATCGGCGGCACCTGAATGCCGTGGTGCGCCATATTCTGGCCGGTCATGATTGTTGCGCGCGTGGGCGAGCAACTCGGCTCCGAGTAGGCCGAACTTAGAATCAGGCTCTGGTTCGCGATACGGTCTACGTCCGGCGTGTCGTTGCCGAGCGCACCGCCGCCGCCGTTGAAGCCGAAATCGCTATAACCGACATCGTCGAGCAGAAAGATGATGACGTTCGGCCGCTTGCCGGTCTTCCGCTGCAATGCTTCGAGCTTCTGCCGCGCTTCCTGATTCTGGTCGGCATTGTCGATTACGGGCTCCATGTTGTCCGCCAGTTTGGCGGCCCGGCGCGTGAGGTATTGACCCGGCTGGTTATAGCCCGGCATCCCCTGCACCTGGGTCGGCTCTGTAACGGTCGGCGTCGCACTCGAACTGGCCGCGCCGAGTGTCACTCCGAGCGCCACGCAGAGCAAGATCGGCATGATGCGTTTCACAAGACTCCTCCTGTTGTTGTACTGATTTCGATGTGGATGTCGAGACCGCTTACCCGAACGCGTCGGGAGGCAAAGGTGACGCACTGTGTGCCAAAGCGTCGCGAGGCAGCGAGCAGCGCTCGCATCATCGGGGATGAGCACATCTCGAGGCCGCTACTGCGGCGCACCGCCGGCCAGAGCCGTCGAGCCTCAATGGATATGGTCGGCGAGTTCACTCAGCTCCGCCCCCCTAATACCGAGGGGGCGGGTTTACGGCAGGTCCCGGACAATCACATTCACGCCGTTACATCACCGGGCTTGTCGACCCTTCCCGCGCATGTCACTCCTCACGCTTGAGCAGATCCGGCAACGCATCCAGATGAAAGCCCTCGAACGGAGCGTTGTTGCGATGGGGCGGACAGGTCCAGTGACTGCGCGCATTAGGGCCGCCGCCATCGACGCGCAAGCACGTGCCGGTGACAAATGCCGCTGCGGGCGAGAGCAGAAACACGATCGCCGCGGAGACTTCGGCCACGGTGCCGTAGCGTTGCGCCGGTATCGATTTCGTGAAACTGCGGAGGCGTGACGCAGCCTCACCCGTGTAGTGATCGAAGCCGCTGGAAGCAATGAGGCCGGGCGCCACGCTGTTCACCCGGACACCGGATGCCGCCCACTCGGATGCCGCTGTTTCAGTCAGCGAATGCGTGCCGGCGCGAGCCGAGCCCGAATGCGCGAAGCCGGGCAGACCGTTCCACATATCCGCGATCATGTTGACGATGGCGCCGCCGTGCCGCTCCATCCAGCGCACATAAACTTCGCGCATGAAAATGAAACCGCCGGTGAGGTTATTGCGCACCACCGCGTCGAAACCGTGGGTCGAGATGTGCTTGAGTGGCGCGAAGTACTGGCCGCCGGCATTGTTGACGAGGCCGTCGATGCGGCCCTGCGCGGCCAGCACGGCGTCGACTGTCGCGATCACTGCCGCATCGTCACGAATGTCGCACACGTATGAAGACACGCGCCCGCCGTCAACGGCGATTTCGGCCTTTACCTGTTCGAGCTTTGCGGCCTGACGGCCGACGATGGCAACGTGTGCACCGAGCGCCGCCAGCTCATGCGCAGTGCAGCGGCCGATGCCGCTGCCGCCACCCGTCACGATGATGACCTGGCCCGCAAATAGTCCGGAGCGGTAGACGGATTGATAAGGCATGAATGAGCCTCGAAGCGCGAATTGCCCGAGCGCACGAGAACATCATTGTTCCCGTGCGCTCGGCAGACGAACGGCATGCTGTCCGCCCTGCCGCGCCGTCAGCTGCGGGTGCGTTCCCTGTTCGTCACGGCGTGTTCGCACACCCGCCGTGAAGCGGCATCAGACGAACGAACCGACACCCGTCAGCGCCCGCGAGATCATCAGCTTCTGGATCTCTGTCGTGCCATCCGGCACCGGGATCACGATCGCTTCACGCGCGAGGCGCTCGACGTTGAACTCCTTCGTGAGACCGTTGCCGCCGTGCAGCTGCACCGCGTCGCGGCATACCTTGACGGCCGCTTCAGTGGCGAACCACTTCGCCATCGACGACTGTACGTCGCAACGCACGCCCGCATCCATCATTGAGAACGCACGGAAGCACATCAGGCGCGCCGCATCGGTCATGGTCGCCATCTCGGCGATCTTTTCCGCGATCAGCTGATGCCCGGCGATCACCTTGCCGAACTGCTTGCGCTCGGTCGCATAGGCAATCGACTCTTCCAGCGCGGCACGCATCAGACCGACCGACAGCATGCCCACATTGGCGCGCGCCTTTTCGAACGTCTTCATCGTGTTCTTCAGCCCGGAGCCCACCTCGCCCACCACATTGGTGACCGGCACGCGGCAGTCGGAGAGGAAGATCTGCGCAGTGGACTGCGAGTTCAGTGCGATCTTTTCGATGTTGCGCGACTCGTACCCATGTTCCTTGCGATCGACCAGAATGTGCGTCAGTTCCTTCTCGCCAGTGCGCGCCGTGACGACGATCCAGTCCGAGTAGTCGCCGTTTGAAATCCACGTTTTCTCGCCATTGAGAATAAAGTGGTCGCCGTCGCGCCGCGCCGTGACCTTGATGTCGGCCACGTTCGAGCCGACATCCGGCTCGCTGATGCAGAAGCTCGCGAATGCGCGGCCGGCCAGCATGTCCGGCAAATAGCGCTCGCGCAGCGGCGAAGGCAGATCAGCGGCGAGCTGGGTCATCCCCTTGTTGATCATCACGCACAGTCCGATATCGACCGAGACTGTGACGAGCTCTTCGAACAACATCGCCTCGGTGACCATTGAGAGGCCCATGCCTCCGTGCTCTTCCGCGAGCGACGCGCCGGGCAATCCGAACTCGGCGATCGCCATGGTGATTTCGCGCATCTTCTCCTTGAAGATGAAGCGGTCACGAAACTGTTTTGCGATCGGGCGGATTTCGCTGTTCAGGAACTTGCGGAAGCTCTCTACGGCTTCGCGCTGATATTCCGTCTGCATTTCCATATTCATGATTTATCTCTGCTATGACTGTTCGTGCCAGGATCAGACCCGGCCAAGGATGGCGATGTGTTCGGTGGCTTCTTCGACGCGCCACAGACCGCCGCCGTTGCCCTGCACCGCGAAGCGCGCGCCTTCGACCTGACGCGGACCGCAATTGCCGCGCAACTGGTCGACTAGTTCGAAGATCTGGCCGAGGCCAGTCGCGCCGATCGGGTGCCCCTTCGATTCGAGACCGCCCGACGGATTGACCGGGATCGACCCGCCGATCGAGGTCTCGCCGCTCTCGGCGAGAATGCCGCTCATGCCCGGCTCGCGCAGCCCAAGACCTTCGAACAGCATCAGCTCGCCGATCGCCGAGGCGTCATGCAGTTCGGCCACGTCGATTTCGCTCGGGCTGATGCCGGCCTGTTCGAACGCATCCTTCGCCGCGAGCGGCGTGCAGGCGTTTTCGTAGTCGTCGGCTGCGCGCGCGGAACCCGAGCGCATTACGCTCGCCATCACCTTGATCGCGCGGCTGCGATCGAAGCCGTATTTTTTCAACGCCGATTCGGTGCACAGGATCGCCGCAGCGGCGCCATCGGAAATCGGCGAACACATCGGCAGGGTCATCGGGTAGGTAATCGGCGGTGCGGCCAGCACTTCGTCGATGCTCATCGGCTTGCGGTATTGCGAGCGCTCGTTATGCACCGAATGGTTGTGATTCTTCGATGCCACTGCGGCCACCTGGCGCTGCGTGATGCCAAAGCGCGACATGAAACCTCGGCCCAGAGCCGCGTAGACGTCCATGAACGGGCTGTACGGCTTGTCGGACTGCGAGCCCGGCGGCGGCACGACATCTTTGCCCATGTTCGCGAGGTAGTTCTTGTTTTCTTCCAGCGTCTCGATGTCCCACGCCGACTCGAAGCACGAGAACATCTTCGCCTTGTCGTTCGTGTACATCTTTTCCGCGCCAACGGCCAATACCACGTCGGCCGCGCCGGCGCGCAACTGCATGACGCCCAGATTGAACGCCGCGCTCGACGAAGCACACGCGCCTTCGAGGTTGTAGATCGGGATGCCGCCGAAGCCCATCGGCAGCAGCGCGACGTGGCCGCGAATCATGTGCTGGCCGTCGAAGTGTCCTTGCGTCGTGTTGCCGAAGAACGCCGCCTGCACCCACTTGCGGTCGCAGCCCGCATCCTTGAGCGCGTCTTCCACGGCCCACGCAGTCAGCTGCTTGACGCTCTTTTCCATGTGGCGCCCGAAGGGCGTCATGCCGACGCCGACGATGTAGATGTTTTCCATGTTTGCCTCAGATAGTGTCTCGATGTTGCCTGCCGGCCAGCCGGTGCGGCCAGGGCGCTCGCGCGACCCGGCGCCCGTTTCTGCCGCTCAATAACCCTGGAATTCGGGTTTGCGCTTTTCGACAAACGCGCGCAGGCCTTCCTGAATGTCGTACGAGCGCTGATGGTTGCGCAGCTCCAGAACCTCGTGACGCAACGCGTCGGCGAGCGGCTTGTCGGCCGCCTCGTCGGCCACGCGTTTCATCCGGGTGAGCACCAGTGGGCTCTTGGCTGCGAGCTTCTCGCCGATCGCCTGGGCGCGCGCCTGCAATTCGGCATCGGCCACCACTTCGCTCACGAGACCGTAGGTCTTCATGTCTTCGGCCGGCAGCGAATCGCCGGTGAACAGCATGTACTTGGCTACGTTGATGGGCACCTTGCGCGGCAGCAGCGCCGCGCCGCCGCCGCCCGGGAACACGCCGAAATTCGAATGCGCGTCGCCAAAACGCGCGCTTTGCGCGGCGATCACAAAGTCACACGCCATCACGGCTTCAAGGCCGCCGGCCAGCGCAAGGCCGTTGACCGCCGCGATCACCGGCCGCGGAAACGCGCGCAGCGTGTTGAAGAACACCACGATCGCGTCGAGAAAGTCCATCTCGCCCGGCGCGGCAGGCGCGCTTGCCTGCTTGAGGTCGGCACCCGCGGAAAACGCGCGGCCGGTGCCCGTCAACACGACCACACGAACCTGGGGGTCGTCTCGCCACTCGACGAGCTTTGCCGTCATGCGGTCCACCATGCCGCGCTCCAGCGCGTTCATGGCCTCGGGGCGCGCCAGGGTGATCCAGCCTACGGGACCCTTTACTTCAAACGTAACGCTCATGCTGTTCTCCTCGATCCGTGCCATTCTTGTGGCGATGTCAAAAGCTGCGCGACACTGGTGCATCCGATCTGTACGCGGCGGCGCTCGGGCAGACCGCGGGTGTCGCTCGTGCATCGATTGATACGATAAGGATTCGCGCCGATGGATTCCCCTCCATTTGCGGGGGGGATCAACAGGCGCGCAAGGGCCTCCCCTCGCCGGGGCGCAGACGTTCTGGCAGACTTGACGTGCCGATCTTGCGCAAAGGACGTGCTAGCATGCACATGGGACGCCGCCAGCCATGCGGCACGATGGGCGTCCCGCTGTGCGCCATCGCGCCACGTAAGGTGAAACCCGCGCTTTTCCCATATTCCTTCGCCAAACGCTTCCCGGACACGCTTTGCGGCCTCGCCGCACGCGGGCGGCGTGAGGCAGTCGACCCAAGAAAGTCCCGGACAATGCATTTCGACGATCTGCTCGTGCCCGCGAAGCTCGCACCGCCGCGTATCGGCACGCGTCACATACTCCGCAGGCACCTGCTCGACCGGTTGCGCGAAGCGCAACATTGCACGGTGACGCTCGTCACCGGCAGTGCTGGCTTTGGCAAGACCATTCTGCTCGTGCAGTGGCGCCAGGAACTGATGAAGGCGGGCGCCGAAGTCGCCTGGCTTGCACTCACCCAGGACGATCGGCGCGGATCGGTGTTCTGCCACTACCTGCTCGCCGCCTTCCAGCGCCTCGGCATCGATGTCGACGACGACACGCTGGCAGAGAACGATCAGGGCGCGCGCTCGATCGAAAATGTGGTGGCCGCGCTCATCACCGGTGCGCAGGAGATTGCCAGGGACATCTACCTTTTCATCGACGACTACCATCACGTCGAAGACCCGTGGGCGCATCAACTGATGCAAAAGCTGCTGACCCACAGCCCGGGCAATCTGCATATCGTGCTTTCGTCGCGCGTGGCGCCACCGCTGAGCGTCAGCCGCCTGCGCGTGTACGGACAGGTGGTGGAAATAGACTTTTCCGACCTGACGTTCAACCGCGAGGAAACGCACGCGTTTTTCGAGCAGAACCTGAGCACGATGAAGCTCACGGCCGACGAGCTGCGGCTGATTCAGGACATGACCCAGGGGTGGCCGGCAAGCCTGCAACTGATCGCCATCATGTTGCGCAACCGGCCCGCCACACGCGAACAACTGCACGCGTTCCTGTGGCGCTCGGGCGATCTGCAGGCGTATCTCGCCGAAGACGTGATCGCTCAATCTCCACCCGCGTTGATCGCTTTCCTTGAGGCGATCGCGATCTTCCGGCGCTTCAATGCGGATCTTGCGGCGTTCGTGACCGGCGCCGACGATGCGGCCGACCTCCTGCGGCGCGCGGAAGACGACAGCCTGTTGATCCAGCGCATCGATTCGGACGACCGCACGACGTGGTACCGCTTTCATCCGCTGCTTGGCGAGTTCCTCGCCTTGCGGCTCCTGCAGCGCGGCAAGGACGCAGTCGAAGCGCTGCACCGTCGCGGCAGCCAGTGGTTCGCCAGTCACGACCTCCTTGTGGAAGCAGTGCGCCACGCCAATCTGGGTGGGGATGTCGAGTTCGCCGTCAACGCGATCGAGCAGGCCGCGCCAGCCAACTGGAGCCTCAGCTACGTCGGCGCGATGGTACATCTGCTTGAACACCTGCCCCAGGAAGCGCTGGCCGCGCACCCGCGGCTCTTCTTTCTAGGCTGCCTGACCTACGCGCTGACCGCCCGGCCTTCCCAGGCACAACGCTGGCTCGAACTGCTTCGGCGCACCGGGATGGCAAGCCATCCCGCCGCCGAGGTGCACATTGCGCTCGCGGAAGCGGCCATCGCCACGCAGCGTGATGACAATCAGCGTGTCATCGCGCTGCTGGAGCGACCGCAAACCGAGTGGCCAGATAACCGGACGCTGAAATATGTCTATCTCGGCGCGCTGGCGAACGCGTATGTCCGTAGCGACCGCATCAAGGACGCGCAGAAACTGCTCGACGACAATGCGGTGATGGCCGAGGACTACGGCAGCGAGATCGCGCTGCTCGTCGAGGCGACGCTGCCGACCCTCTACCTCGCGCAAGGACGGGTCAACGAGACTGCCCGCATTGGCTCGGCCCTGCTGGAGCAGGCGGAACTGTCGTATGGGCGGCACTCCGTGTGCGCCAGTCTGTGCGCCGCGATGCTGGGCGACGCGTACTACGAACTCGACCGCATCCAGGACGCGCGCGAGGTGCTCGCCAACCGCGCCCGCATCCTGCGCTCGTCGTGGCCGGAGGTCATGATTCAGGCCTCCCTGTGCCATGCCCGGCTCGATCGCCTGCAACAGGATCCGGCATCGGCGCTCGCCTTTCTCGATGCGCAGACGGCGCACTTCCACAGTCTGGCTCTCGCAAGGCCAATGGGATACATGCTCGCGGAGCAGGCGCGCATGCTGCTCGCCGACGGCGACCACGTCAGCGCTGACGGCGTAGTCGCGAGGCTCGGCGCGCTCGGCGATGCGCATCGCGGCGCCAGCTTCCATGCGGAACTGGTGGCGGTGGCAGCACTTGCCCGCGCGCGGCTTGCGCTAGCGAACTTCGACGCCACCCGGGCCCTGCATGCGCTCGACGAAGTGCGGGCATTCGCGCGCTCGTTCGGGCGCGAGCGGCTGCTCGTGCAGGCCAATCTGCTGACCGCGGCAAGCTTCGACACGCTCGAGCAGCGGGACGCTGCGCGCCAATGCCTGATCGACGCGGTGCGCGCGGGCGCGGAACTCGGGCTGATACGGACCTTCCTCGACGAGGGTGCACGGATCGCCCCGCTGCTCGCCACCGTGCGTGGCGAGCCCGCGCTCGGCACGCAGGCCGTGCGCTATCTCGCCGCGATGCTCGACAAACTCGGCGCATCGAGCGTGGCGCCCGTGCGCGTCACGCCGCCGGGCGCGGCCGCGCAGGCCGCGCAACGCGTGAACCTGACGCCACGCGAACTCGAAATCCTGTTGTTGATCTCGCAGGCGATGTCGAACAAGCGCATCGCGCTGACGCTCAACATCACGGTCGGCACCACCAAGTGGAACGTGCGCAATATCCTCACGAAGCTCGGCGTGTCGACACGCTACGACGCGATGACGTGGGCACGCGAGCACGGCTTCATCCAGTAAGCGCGATCGCGCGCACCTGTCCGGAATAGGGGTACCGCCGCAACCTGCCACGGCTGCTAGCGCGGCGCGCCCCTGCCTGCACGAGGGGGTGCGCGGCGGCATCGGGCTGTCTATCATGAGACACACTCAAACTCAGCGAGACGAACGATGGCGTCGAACAAGCAAGGGCCGCTCGCCGGCATCCGCGTGCTGGAAATCGCGGGCATTGGCCCTGGACCGTTCTGCGGGATGTTGCTCGCTGATCTGGGCGCGGACGTGGTGGTGGTCGATCGTGTCACGGCGGACGCCGGGAGTATCGACGTGGGCGACAACGACATTGCGAATCGCGGCAAGCGCTCGGTCGCGGTCGATCTCAAGACGGCCGAAGGCGTGCAGGCGGTGCTGCAACTGGTCGAACACTGCGATGCGCTGATCGAGGGCATGCGCCCCGGTGTGATGGAGCGCCTCGGGCTCGGCCCCGACGTTTGTCTGAAGCGCAACCCGCGTCTCGTCTACGGCCGCATGACCGGGTGGGGCCAAAGCGGGCCGCTCGCGCATGCGGCCGGACACGATCTGAACTACATCGCGCTGTCGGGTGCGCTCTGGTACTCGGGCCAGCCGGGCGAACCGCCCGTCACGCCGCCCAGCCTCGTCGGCGACGTGGGCGGTGGCGCAATGTATCTCGCCGTCGGCCTGCTAGCCGGCATCATGAGCGCGCGGGCGACCGGCCAGGGGCAGGTCGTGGACGCCGCCATCGTGGACGGCAGCGCCCACATGATGACGCTGCTGCTGACACTGCAGGCATCCGGCAAGATGACGCCCGCACGCGGACAAAGCCTGCTCGATGGCCCGCACTGGTACAACACCTACCGTTGCGCCGACGGCGGCTTCATCTCGGTGGGTTCGCTCGAACCGAAATTCTATCGGCAACTGCGCGAGAAGTTAGGCCTCGCCGACGATCCCGCCTTCGACAATGCCTACGATCCGCGCACCTGGCCGGCGCTGCGCGAGCGCTTCGCCGTCCTGTTCGCGAGCCGCAACCGGGACGAATGGTGTGCACTGCTCGAAGGCACCGACGCGTGCTTCGCGCCGGTACTGAGCCCCGACGAAGCGGCCGTGCATCCGCATATGAAGGCCCGCGCCATCTATACGCAGAACGGCGGCCTGTTGCAGGCCAACCCGGCGCCCCGCTTCTCCGCCACGCCGGCCGGCCGTCCCGGCGCCATTCCCCAGCGCGGTGAACACACCGAAGCGGTTCTGAAGGACTGGCAGGTGCGTTAAAGCTGCCCCGCTTCCTCCGGCGCGGCACAGGGCCTGTCGATCCGCGCGTCCAGCGCGCGGATGCAGGCGCCCACCCATGCGCGCGCCCCGCTAACCAGCCATCGATATCACCAGGACACTCATGACCGACCTATCCACAGCCTTCCTGACGGAACAACAGATTCTGATCCGCGATTCCGCCCGGCGCGTCGCCACCGAAATCATCGCCCCGACCGCCGCGCAACGCGACGTTGAGTCGGCGTGGCCGCGCAGCGAACTGAAGGCGATGGCCGAACTGGGCTTTCTCGGCATGCTGATTCCGGAGGAATACGGCGGCACCGGCGCCGGCGTGCTGGACTTCTGCCTCGCCCAGCACGAATTCGCAGCCGTCGACGCAGGCCTCGCGACCATCGTGCACGTGCATAACTTCACCGCGATGACCCTCGCCGAAAATGGCACCGAGGAGCAGAAGCAACGCTATTTGCCGGCGATGGCGCGCGGCGAATCGATCGGCGCCTTTCTGCTCACCGAACCGCACGCCGGCTCCGATACCGCCGCGCTACGCACATCGGCACGCCGTGACGGCGATCACTACGTGCTGAACGGGACCAAGCAGTTCATTTCGAACGGCAGTGAAGCGGGTGTCGGCATCGCGTTTGCGATCACGGACAAGTCGGCGGGAAAACGTGGCGCGACTACCTTCATCGTCGATCCGAAGCAGCCTGGATATTGCGTGACGCGCGTTGAGTGCAAGCTCGGTCAGCATACCGCGCATACCGCCCAGATCGCGCTGGAAGACTGCCGCGTCTCTGCCGAAAACCGTCTCGGCGCAGAGGGAGACGGCTATCGCACAGTCATGGGCGGGCTCGCCGACGGCCGCATCGGCATCGCATTCATCGCCGCAGGCGCCGCTCGCGGCGCACTGGAGGCCGCGATCAGATACGCCGGCGAGCGCGAAGCGTACGGCGCGCCTGTTGCGAAACTCCAGGGCGTCGCGTTCGATCTTGCCGATATGGCTACGCAGGTCGACGTCGCGTACCAGTACTGCCTCCATGCCGCGAGGCTTCGCGATACCGGTGTCAATTGCATGAAAGAGTCGTCGATCGCAAAGCTGTTTGCCAGCGAAATCGCCGAGAAGGTCTGCTCGGATGCGCTCCAGATTCATGGCGGTTACGGCTACCTCGCCGACTTCCCGGTCGAGCGCTATCTGCGCGACGTGCGAGTCTGCAAGATCTACGAAGGCACGAGCCATATCCAGAAGTTGATCATCTCGCGCAATCTGACCTGAGACACCGGCGCCGTCCTCGCGCGCCGGGACCTCATGCGCAAGCCGTAACGCAAGGCAAGGCGCCGGAGGTCGCCACGTGTTGAACGCCGGCGGCGTCACCGGCAAACCGAATCGCGATAGCCTGCTCCAAAGCGGTCAACCTCGAGGTCTGTCTTTACGCTGCCGCCGCGGTGCAGTTTCGGCGCATCGCGGCAACCCGGAACGGCGTACCCGGGCTGGCGAATACGCTGGCCATCGAAACCTCAACATCACAACGCACCCCCGCGCCCAGTGGGGCGTGCTAAATGCCCGCCGACATCACCTTGACGTGAACTCCCGCAGATGCGGACCTCGTCATCGATTTCGCCAGATCCCGCTCTTCTGCCACGGACCGATGGTCACCGCACCGCCATACGTGTGGCGGCACGGATAATCCCGTCGCTGGACCGTTCGAAACGGACGCAGCGCCGGGCGCCGCACGCTGGATCTTCCCCGGAAAATTGGCGACTTCCCACCCTTGACGCGTCGATGCCGGTAAGCTAGTTTTCCGCAGATTCATTTGCCAGCCCTCATTCGAGGGGGGATGTACACTCGCAGAACACGGATGGTCGAGGGTTGCCTTCCTCGCGCGCCCATCCTGCGCATCGACTAGGTGACGATTTGACCACGCCCTTCACCAGACACCTGGTTTCCACCAAGTTTTCTCCGCCACGCATCGGCGCGAAGCATGTGCAGCGCACTGGCCTGCTCACGCAGCTGGACCGTATCCATCAGTGCAGGCTCGCTCTTGTCACCGGCAGCGCGGGGTACGGCAAGACCACGCTACTCGCGCAATGGCGGCAATCCTGCCTGAAAGCGGGCGCGGAGGTGGCCTGGCTGTCGCTGTCCCCCGACGACGATGGCTACGCCGCCTTTTGCACGGCGCTTTTCGCCGCACTGCAACGCGTTGGCATTGCCGTCGCGATCGATATGTCGCCGGAAGACACGAGTGCCGCGTCCATGGATGCAGCGGTCTCCGCGATAGTCGACGGCGCGGCGGCGCTGGCGGGCGACGTCTACCTTATCCTCGACGACTACCACGTGATAGAAGCGCCGCCGGCGCACAAGCTGACGCAAAAGCTGCTCGATCATGGGCCAGGCAATCTGCATCTGGTGATCGCTTCGCGCGTCACGCCACCGCTGAGCCTGAGCCGCCTGCGGGTAATGGATCAAATCGTCGAGCTGGACAGCGCAGAGCTGCCGTTCAACCCCGCCGAAACACGGGTCTTCCTGGATGAAAACCTCGGGCCGGCCAAGCTCAACGCAGATGAACTGAGCCTGATTCACGACCTGACGAACGGCTGGCCGTCATGTCTCCAGCTGATCGTGATCATGCTGAAGAACCGTCCGGATACACGCGTGATGCTGACGCATCTCGTGTGGCGCTCCAGCGACCTGCAAACCTATCTGAGCGAGGAGGTCATGGCGAATCTGCCGCCCGAACTCGCCGCGTTTGCCGAGGCCGCGTCGATCTTTCGCCGCTTCAACGCCCCGCTGGCCGAAGCCGTTACCGGCCAGCCGCACACCGCCAGTCTGCTGAAGCAGATGGAAGACGAAAACCTGCTGATCACTCGCGTCGATTCGGACGACCGGTCGGTCTGGTATCGCTTCCACCCGCTGTTCGGCGAATTTCTGGCGACGCGGCTCGAGCGCCGCGGTTCCGCGGCCGTGCGCGAGCTGCACAGGCGCGGCAGCCAATGGTTCGCCGCCAACGGGTTTCTGGCCGATGCGATACGTCATGCGAGCCTCGGCGACGACCTGGAATTCGCCACCGCAGTGATCGAGCGCGCCGCGCCCGCCACGTGGAGCCTTGAATATCTGAGTCCGACGTTGCATCTTCTGGATCGTCTGCCGGAAGAGACGCTCTTCAAGCATCAGAGACTGTTGTTTCTCGCCTGCCTGACGATCGCGCTGACCGCTCGCCCCGGCAAGGCGGAGGCGTGGCTCGCCCACCTTCAGGCGAGCGGTACCCCGGCGCACCCGGACATGACCGACAGCCTGCCGGTGATCCAGGCAGCGATCGCTGTGCAGCGCGACGACATGCAACGCGTGATCGAGTTGCTGGAACCGCATCGCGATGCGGCGATGGAAAACCCGTTTTTGCACTACGTGCTGCTCGCCGAACTGGCATCGGCCTACAGTGCCGCTGGGCAGTACACGAAAGCGAGGCGGCTGCTCGAAGCTCATCCGATCCCGCTGGCGGACCGCGACAATGACATGGCACTTGTCGCGGAATCGACGGCCATCGAGCGGCTGATGCTCGCAGGCGAAGTGCGCGAGGCGGAGCGCGTGGGTTCGCTGTTGCTGGCGCGCTCGGCGAAGGCGCTGGGACACCGCTCGATCAGTGCGAACCTGTGCGCGGGCGGGCTCGCGGACGCGTATTACGAACTGGACCGGATCGACGACGCCCGCGAGACGATCGCCAATCGGCGCGGCCTGTTGCAGTCGTCGGTGCCGGAGATCATGATCCGCGCATCGCTGTGCCGGGCGCGCCTCGACCTGCTCCAGGAAAGCCCTGACCTTGCGCTGTCGTTTTTGCAGCAGCAGGCCGCGCATATGCGCAGCCTCGGCCAGGAGCGCGCGTTCGCGCATTTGCTGGCCGAACAGGCCAACGTGCTGCTGATCAAGGGCCAACGGGCGCGTGCCACCGAGGTGTCGGCGTCACTCGACGAACTGGCACGCAACCACCCGAACGAAGCGGGCTTTCGCGCGGAATTTCCGGCCCTCGCAGCGCTGGCGCGAGCCCGCGTCCTGCTCCCCGAAGACCCTGTTCGGGCATTGCAGGCGCTCGACATCGTGCGCAGCCATGCGCGGGCCTTTGGCCGGGGCAGGCTGCTTGCGCTCGTCGACGTACTGCGCGGCGCCGCGCTCGACGACATGAAGCGGTCCGAGGATGCCATCGCTTCGATGACCGCCGCTGTCGAAGCGGCCCATCGGCTTGGCCTCGTGCGCACGCTCGTCGACGAAGGCGCGCTGGCGGGCAGGCAACTCTCACGGCTCGTACGGGAGAAAAGGCTGCCAGGGCAAATCGCCCAGTACGCCGAAACGCTGCTTGAGAAATTCTCCGATACCGCGCCGGCCGACCCCGCTGCCCGCACGTCCCGCGGTTCCAACGCAGCGAAGACCCAGGCCGTTCTGACGCAGCGCGAGATAGAGATACTGGCCCTTGTCGCCCAGGCGATGTCGAACAAGCGGATCGCACTCACACTCAATATCACGCTTGAAACGGTGAAGTGGAATCTGCGCAACATCTTCTCGAAGCTAGGCGTATCGAGCCGGTATGACGCCATGGTCTGGGCGCGCAAGCAGGATCTGATTCGCTAGCGGGCGCCGCAGGCGGCGAGCGTGGTGTGGGCAACTCGCGCCTGTTCGACCCAAACCCGTGGGCTCATCCGTCGAAGCCGTCACGCGGCGATCTGGGTTTCATGCCGCAACGACCGGTATGGGCGACGCTTCAACGGTGTCGATCACCGTTTGCAGGCCCGGTTCCTGGAACGCTTTCGGCGTACCGAATTCATGGATATCCGCGCCGCCCGAAAAGACGCTGCCCGCGCCAGTGATCACAATCGCCGTGACTGCCGCATCGTCCAGCGCACGTGTCATTCCTTCGATCATGCCCAGCCCGGTGCCATGACCGAGTCCGTTGACGGGAGGATTGTCGAGCGTGATGACGGCAACGCCTTCATGGACCTGATACTGCGCTGTCATGCTGGTTCTTTTGATGTCTTGAGTGTGTCCGGAATCGGGCGGTATGGCTTCGTCCGTTTTGCGATGCACACGCGTACGGCGCTTCGCAATTGAGATCCGGACAGATGATAGGCAGGGGTCGGGCCGCTTTCCCCCTCCCTTTCCAGGGGGCGGCCGGTGCCTCGACGTCAGGGGGCACTCCGCCGCCGCCCCCCTCCAAAGGGAGGGCGGCACGGCGCGAAACAGCGCCTATCCTGATGCTGGTCTGCAATCACGCAAGGCGCAGCAATGAAGCCGCTTCAGGACGGGCTAGCCGTGATCACCGGCGCTGCATCGCGCAGCGCAAATCCGCCGATCCGTTCGAGCGGATGCCGCGCGTACGCGGGAACCGGGTCAAGGCTCTGCGCGGCTGGCGCAAGCGTCTTCAGCTTCCACAGATAACCGACATGAACTTGACCGCTGCCGCGCGCACACTGCTTCATACCCGCCACGTCGTCTGCCACGCCCATCTGCGCGCCGACGGGCTCATCGACATAGAAGGCGAGGTGCGGGATATCACGCCTGACGGAACCGATCTGCTCTTCAAGACCGTGCCCGGCGGCGCGGCGATTCACGATATACGCGTCGTCATGACACTGGACCGCGGCCTGGTGGTGCAAAGCGTCACGGCGCGGATGCTTGAGACCCCCACGCGTTACTGTCCGGAAATCGAGCGTGCGTATTCCGCGTTGACCGGCCTGCAGGTCGGACCAGGCTGGCGGCAGCAGGTCAAGGCCCACGTCGGCGGCGTACGCGGATGCACGCATGTGACCGAGCTGATACTCGGCCCGATGGCCACGACCGCGATGCAGGCCCGTTTCGCGATTCAGCGCGCGCAACCCGAATGGCGCGAGCGGTTCGACGGCGACGCACCGTTGCCACGGCCGGCCATGCTCGACACCTGCCACAGCTACCGTAGCGATGGCGACGCGGCGAAAATTTTCTGGCCGGAACATCGGCGGCCGGAAATCCAGCCATCCAGCCGCTTGAGTGCCGACGTGCGACACGGGCCAGACAGCGGGAAAGAAGGCTCATGAAAGTGCCCGAACCGGACAACGCTGGAGTCCACACGGACGTACGCGATGCCCGAACGCCAGAGGGAGGATGCGCCGCACCGCATATCCAGGCATTGACGGCGCATGCACGCCTCGCCCTGCTCGCGCACTTTCTCGCGCTCAACGACGAAGACCGCCGGCTCCGCTTCAATCAGCCGACTCGCGACCGGACGATAGGGCACTACGTCGACAGCATCGATTTCGATCGCGATGCGGTGTTTGGCGTCTGCGCGAGTCCGCTTTCGCTTGACGGTGTCGGCCATCTGGTGAGATTGCACGATGACGCCGACCCGCACGCGGCCGAGTTTGGCGTCTCCGTATCGGAAGGCGTAAGAGGACACGGCATTGGTACCGCACTCCTGCAGCGCGCCGTCGCTCACGCCTGCGGCATGCGGGTCAAGACGCTGCGGCTGCGTTTTCTGTCGCATAACGCCGCCATGATGCGGATCGCGAGAAACGCCGGCATGACGATCCAGTGCGCGTTCGGCGAAGCCGACGCCTGGCTCGCCGTGCCACCGCCGGACAACCCGGCCACCATCGCACTCGAGAGCCATTGCACCGGACCCGGAGGAGACCCACATGGCATCCCATTTCAATCTCGTACAACAATGGCAGCGGGTTTGTGTTGAATCTGCGCAGGCCTGGACCCAGGCGCTGGGTTACGCACGCGAGACAACGATCGAAGACGCACCTTCGAACGCAGAAGCATCGCCGCTTGCAGAAGCCAGTGCTCGCTATTGGGACCAGCAAATCGCGCTCTGGCGTGGATTTCTGGTAACGGACGCGGCCGGCGCCAGCGCGACATTTCCCGTCACCCCACCCGAGCCGGACGACCGCCGCTTCGCTGGCGAAGACTGGACCCGCAACGCGTCATACAGTGCACTCAAGCAGTCTTATCTGGTCAACTCGCGTCTGCTTGCCGCGATGGTCGATGCCGCGGAGCTCGACGACAAGGCCCGGCGCACTCTGCGATTTTTTGCGCGTCAGTTCATCGATGCCATGAGTCCCGCAAATTTCGCAGCGACCAATCCCGAGGTTGCACGAATTGCGCTTGAATCGCACGGTGAGAGCCTGCGGGCCGGCCTTGCGAACCTGCTACAAGACCTGGCCCGTGGCCAGATTGCGATCACCGACGAAAGCGCGTTCGAGGTGGGCCGCAACGTGGCAATAAGCGAAGGCGCCGTGGTGTTCGAGTGCGCGTTGATGCAGGTGATCCAGTACGCGCCGCTTACTGCAACAGTCGCAGCGCGGCCGCTAGTCATCGTGCCGCCGTGCGTGAACAAGTTCTATATTCTCGATCTTCAGCCGGAGAACTCGTTTGTCCGCTACGCGTGCGAACAGGGCCACACCGTGTTCCTGATTTCATGGCGCAACCCGGACGACAGCATGCGGGATACGACGTGGGACGATTATCTCCAGCACGGGGTGATGAAGGCGATCGAGATCGCGTTGGCCATCACAGGCGCGGACAAGGTCAATGCTCTTGGCTGGTGCGTGGGTGGCACGATGCTCGCGTCGGCGTTGGCGATCCTGCGCGCACGCGGAGACGAAACGGTGGCGAGCCTGACCTTGCTCACGACATTGCTCGATTTCGATGAGCCTGGCGATCTGGGTGCGTACATCAACGAGGCTGGCGTCGAACAGTGCGAAGCGTCGATTGGCCGAGGCGGCCTTTATCCGGGCAAGGCACTTGCATTCGTGTTCCAGACACTACGCGTGAACGATCTCCTGTGGCCGTATGTGGTCAACAACTATTTGAAGGGCCAAACGCCGGACGCATTCGATCTCCTCTACTGGAACGCCGATGCCACCAACCTCCCCGGACCGATGTATGCGTGGCTGCTGCGTCACACGTACCTCGAGAACAATCTGCGCGTACCGGGCAAGCTCACAATGTGCGGCCAACCGGTGGACCTCGGCGCGATCGACGTGCCGGGTTACGTGCTCGCGACGCAACTGGACCATATCGTTCCGTGGCAATCCGCGTGGCGCACCACGCAACTACTTGGCGGCGAACCGCAATTCGTGCTGGCCGCAAGCGGCCATATCGCCGGAGTCATTAACCCGCCTTCGGCCAACAGACGCAGTTACTGGAGCACAGGCAAGCGCGCCGCAAAGGCCAAAGACCCGGACGCGTGGTTCGCGGCCGCGAAATCGGAACCGGGAAGCTGGTGGACACACTGGAGCCAATGGGTACGACGACATGGTGGCGAACCGGTATCGGCCCCCTCGCGCCTGGGGAGTGACGCGTATGTGCCGCTTGAGCCGGCGCCGGGACGCTATGTGAGCGTGCGCTGCGTATAAGGCAGCAGGAACCGGGCGGCGTCACACGGCCGTCCCGGCCTCGCTCCTGCATCCTGCACACGCCGCGCCGGTCAACAATGCGTGCACCATGCGTGCGATCAACACAGGCGTGTCCGGATCGACGAGGTATGCCGGTCGTTCGAGCACCATCGCCCGTGGCAATGCAAGCAAGGTCTGGAACACCAGAAACTCTGCCTGCTCCAGGTTCTGCACGCGGATCTCGCTGGCGAAGCGTTTCATCAGGGCAGGCGTGGCGACCGCGCACCACAACTGCTTCGTTTTGACCATATCGAGCCGCACCAGCTCGTCAAAGTGGGTGGCGCGCACACTGTAAGCCGGATCGAACCGCATTTCCTTCTGGTGGACGGCAAGGCCCACTCTCAGCGTGAGCAGAATGCCGTCGAACAGCGTCGCATCAGGCGGCAGCGCAGCGATGCCGGCCAGTAACGCGGCGCGCCGCTCCGCCCGGAAATCATCGAAGATGACCGCGATCAGGGCTTCCATTGTCGGGAAATATTCGTAGATCGAACTAATCGCGACGCCCGCCGTTTCCGCGAGGCGCAGCGCGGTCAGCGCGTCGCGCCCTTCCTTCTCCAGTATCTGCCGGCCGGTTTGTCTGAGCGCCGCGACGAGAGCAATCGAACGCGCCTGGCGGGGTGCCTTGCGCGGCCGCGCCGGCAGTTCGACGTGCAAGACCCGGTCACTGTCGGCGTTTTGCGCGGCGTGCGTCGAATTGACCATGACATCCTCCTTTCGCATGTGGCAGCGGTCCATTTGCCATTTGCATGGCTGACCGGATGGCCAACTGTAGCGGCGCAGACGCAAACGCTCTCCTCTCATTCGTAGGGGGCGGGTTAGCACGCGTTGACAGACGTCGCCGTGTTCGCATCGTCGGATGCCGCGCCACGTGCACTGGCCGAAAACACAGAAGCGGCCGCCGAATGGCTCGTCGCCACCGCATTTTTTTCTTTCTATTCAATGCGTTGCAGGCGTCGCCCGGACAACCGAATCCGGAACGAAAGACGGCGATTGCCTCCCTATACTGGCCTCGCGGTCTGTATCTGGCCGAGCGAGCACGCATGCCCGCCGCGCACCGGCGTCGGCGCCAGTCCCTTACCCATCAGTAGCGAGTCTGACGATGTCCTCTGCGGAAACCCCGATCGAACACAAAGCCCAACTGTTGCTAAGCGACCCAGCCGCATTGGCCAACTATTCGCACAAAACCTGGAGTCATCTGCCTCGGGCCGAGGTCGATGCAATGCAGTTAGTCGGATTGAAACAACGCTTCGCCGCGTTTCGCGACCGCATCCCGATGCTGAAGAAGCTCGCCGATGCGCAAGGCGTGCACAAGGTCGAGCAGTTCGAAGACGTGGTGCCACTTCTGTTCGAGCACACCATGTACAAGTCTTATCCGCCTTCGCTGCTGGAGAAACACAACTTTACCCAGATCAACAGGTGGCTCGGCAAGCTGGTCATTCCTGAAATCGCCGAACAGGTGGTTGCGGCCGACGTCAGCGCATGCCGGGGCCTCGACGACTGGTTCGCGACGATGGACAAAGCGGTGCCGGCACTGAAACTCAGCCACACGTCGGGCACGTCGGGCACGGTGTCGTTTCTGCCGCATAGCGTGCGTGAGTACGAAAAGGTCCTCACCGTGAACAAAATGTTCGTCTGGAACATGACGGGGCCGGACACACCGCAGCCGGAATTACACACGGCATTCCCGTATTTTCGCTCGGGCTTCCTGAGCCACCTGCGCGCCAACGACTTCATCGTGCAGGTGCTGCTGCCAGACGAAGCGCATTTCCGCGCCGCATATCCAGCCCGTCTGAGCAGCGATGTCCTGCATCTCGGCGCGAAAGTGCGCGCCGCACACGCGCGAGGCACGCTGGATCGCCTCGAAATCAGCCCCGAACTGATGGCCAAGAAGAAAGCGTTCGAGCAGCTTCAGGCCGACATGCCGAAGCACCTCGAGACGTTCTTCGAGCGCATCGCGCAGGAACTCAGCGGCAAGCGTGTGTTCATCTACGCAACATGGAACCTGCTGCACAACATGGCGAAGGCCGGCCTCGCGCGTGGTCTGGAAGGCGTGTTCGCCGCCAACTCACATATCAGCACTTCCGGCGGCGCAAAGGGCATGGTCCAGCCTGAAGGCTGGGTGGAGGACATCCTGCGGTTCACGGGGGCGAAAGCACTGCATGAGTCGTATGCGATGTCGGAAGTACTCGGCGCACACCGGCGATGCGAACACGGTCATTACCACCTGGCCCCGACCGTGATTCCCTACCTGCTCGATCCGGAGACCAGCAAACCACTGCCGCGTACCGGCCGCGTAACCGGACGCGCCGCCTTTTACGATCTGAACACCGAAACGCGCTGGGGCGGCTTCATTTCCGGTGACGAGATCACCATCGAATGGGACAAGCCCTGCGCGTGCGGCCGGCCGAGCCGGTATGTTGTCGGCCCGATCCAGCGCTACAGCGAAAAGAACGGCGGTGATGACAAGATCACTTGCGCGGCCAGCGAAAGCGCGCACCGCGAAGCAATGGATTTCCTCAACACGCTCGAAGGCTGATGTCATGCAAAAACCCATTGCTCCGATGATCATTCGCGGCAAAATCATCACCGATCATCTGATCGAGGTTGGCGGCCGCGGCGGCGACCTCGCGTTTCTCACGCCGGACGCCCATCATTACATCGACGCATTGCCGCTCGGTAATCCAGCGAAACTGGCGGATCTGTACACGCTCAGTTTCGACGATATTCTCGACTATGCCGCCGCGCTCGGCGAGCGCCTCGATCTGGCGACCAATCGTCACCTGCAGGAGGCGTGCGAACTGTCCTATCTGACGGCGCCGACCACGCCTACGCTCGTCAAGGCCGGCTATCTCGGCCTGCCGCAGATGCTCTCGCGCGAAGCGATCATCGAGGCCGTCGACAGCACGGTCGGCATCCAGTACCTGGAAGGATGGGTCAAGCAGCGGTTGATCGACGGCACCGACCTGGAAGTGCGGTGTTTTGGCTCGCGCGCACTGCACATTGTCGCGGGCAACGCTGCGCCGCTTTCCCTGTTGACGATCGTGCGCAACATGGTGCTGCGTAGCGATGCGATCATCAAGGCGCCGTCCAACGATCCATTCACCGCGCTCGCGATTGCCCGCACCATGATCGACATGGCGCCCGATCACCCGCTCACGAAGCACCTGAGCGTCGCTTACTGGAAAGGCGGCGATCAGGCTTTCGAGCAGCGCCTGTACCAGCCGCAGAATCTGGAGAAGATCGTCGCATGGGGCGGCTTCGCTTCGATGAAGCACGTCAGCCAGTACATCCAGCCCGGCCTCGAACTGATCTCGCTTGACCCCAAGCGCAGCGCCAGCATCATCGGCAACGCGACGTTCGCGAGCGAGGCGAGCATGCTCGAAGCGGCGCTGCGCCTCGCCACTGACATCGGTGTGCTCAACCAGAAGGGCTGCGTCAATGCGCGACTGGTGTACGTGCAAAGCGGCACTGATGAAGCGGGGCTTGAACAGCTCAACATTTTCGGGCGCTACGTTTACGACGCGCTGATGCAGTTGCCCAATAGCGTCAGTACACCGGCAAAGCGGTACGACGGTGTACTGAAGGCCTACGTCGACGCACTGCGCCTCGACGACGAATGGTATCGGGTGATCGGCGGCAAGGACGGCGAAGGCGCGATCATCGTCTCGCAGATTCCCGAGGCTGTGCCGTTCTCCACCGCGCTCGACGACCGCACCGCCAACCTCGTACCGATCGACACCCTCGACGAAGTGATGGATGCCGTCGACTCGTACACGCAGACGGTCGGCATCTATCCGGAGAGCCTCAAGGACGAACTAAAGGATCGCCTGCCGTTGTACGGCGCCCAGCGAATCGTATCGCTCGGCTATGCAGCCGCGATGAAGTGGGCCGCGCCTCAGGATGCGATCGAACCGCTGCGGCGCATGGGCAAGTGGATCTCCAACCAGATCAGTTCGCCCGATACCACGCCGGGGCCGTGGCAACGGCCGCCGGTCAACTAGACCGTCAGGGCCCGGCATCACGCCGGGGCCAGCTCAACGGGGCACCCGTTAGGTCAATCCCTTCTCTTTTTTGTTTCCAACGATCTAAACCATGAGCACCTGTCACGGATTCGGCGCCCACGAGGCCCACGCCCACTTGACCCCGATGCACTTCGAGCGCCGCGCCTTGCGTGCCGACGATGTCGCCATCGACATCGCGTATTGCGGCGTCTGCCACTCGGACGCACACCAGGTCGACAACGACTGGAACAACACCGTTTTCCCTTGCGTCCCCGGACACGAGATCGTCGGTCACGTCACCGCTACAGGCAGCGACGTGACCCGGTTCAAGGTCGGCGACCGGGTAGCCGTAGGCTGCCTCGTCGACAGCTGCCGGCACTGCGCACCCTGCGAGGCAGGCGAGGAGCAGCACTGCGTCGAAGGCCCCACGCCGACCTACAACGGCCGCGACCGGATTACCGGCGAGATCACCTATGGCGGCTACTCACAGCATATCGTCGTACGCGAAAGCTTCGTTCTGCGCATGCCGGCCGCACTCGACGCGCGCCTCGCCGCCCCGCTGCTGTGCGCGGGCATCACGGTCTGGATGCCGATGAGCAAGTCCGGCGTCGGCCCGGGTTCAAAAGTGGCGATAGTCGGCCTCGGCGGGCTCGGCCACCTTGCAGTGAAACTGGCGGCGGCGCTCGGCGCTGAAGTCACGGTGATCACCAGTTCGCCCGGAAAGGTCGATGACGCGCGCACGCTCGGCGCCAATCATGTGTTGCTGTCGAACGATTCGAAGGCGATGCTGGCCGCGGCCAACGCGTTCGATTTCATCCTCGACACCATTCCGATGCGGCACAACGTCAACCCGTACCTGATGCTGCTGGCGCGCAACGGCAAGCTCGTGGTGGTGGGTGCGATCGATCTGCTGGAGCCTGTGCACGGCGCCTTGTTGATGCGCAACAATCGCTCGCTGGCGGGATCGCTGATCGGCGGTATCGAAGCGACGCAGGAACTGCTGGACTTCTGTGCTGAACGCAACGTGCTGCCCGACTGCGAGATGATCGATATCCGCGAAATCGATACGGCGTTCGAGCGGATGCGCGCCAACGACGTGAAGTACCGCTTCGTGATCGACATGGCTTCGCTCAAGGGCGTTAGCGTCGATTGAGTGCTGGGGCCCGGCGCTCGGGCCTGCGTACGTTACGCAGGCCCGCTTCATAGGGGACTTCGAATTCCGCACCGCGGTGAAGGTCCGCCTGACGGCTGGGAGTGAGTGAGGGCGAACCCGGGTGTCGCGGGTCGAAGCGGACCGCCTGTGGATCCAGAAACGAAGTCGTGCTGCCTGCACAGGGGCGACGGTCAGCCCCGCAGGTCTACAGCGCCGTCTTCGGCGGGGTATACGGGTCGGGCGTGCCGGGCGCGATCGGCGGATACTGCCAGCCGCACAGCCCACTTGTGTCGAATTACTATAGAGCCGATGTGCACGCAGCCCCCTAAAAGAGAGGGGGCCGCGTTCGGTTGAATCGATCGACACTCGAAGGGGTGCCTTGGGACACCATGCGAAATAATGTCGTCCCGGCAGCGACACGCGTGAAGTCAGCCCGCCATTTCGCAGCGCGTTATGAACGCGCACGGCATCAGCGCGGTGCCATCCGGAGCGCGCCGTCGATGCGCACGCTCGCGCCGTTGAAGTAAGCGTTGGTCGCGATGCTCTCGATCATGGCAGCGAACTCTTCAGGCCGGCCAAACCGTCTGGGAAACGGCACCGACTGCATGAGCGCCTGCTGTACATGGTCCGGCGCGCCGCGCATCAGGGGTGTTTCGAAGATACCAGGCATGATCGTGTTGACGCGGATGCCGTCGTTCATGAGGTCGCGAGCGATGGGTAGCGTCATCCCGACGATGCCGGCCTTGGACGCACTGTACGCGGCCTGGCCGATCTGCCCGTCCTCCGCCGCCACCGACGCCGTATTGACGATCAGTCCGCGCTCCCCGTCGTCGAGCGGCGACAATGTCAGCATGCCCGCCGCCGATTTCGCGATGCAGCGGAATGTGCCGATCAGGTTGATCTGGAGCGTGCGCTCGAACCGGTCGAGTGGATAGTGCCTGATTTCTCCAGTTGTCTTGTCGCGACTTGCCGTCCTGATTGCATCGCCAGTGCCCGCACAATTGATCAACAGCCGCTCCTGCCCGTTAGCGGCGCGTGCCTCAGCCAATCCAGCGTCGACCTGTACGTCACGGGTCACATCGACGTTGCAGAACATGCCACCAATTTCGCCCGCGAGCGCGCTGCCCCGCTGCACGTCGACGTCGAAAATCGCGACTCGTACGCCTCGCAATGCGAGAAGACGTGCAGTGGCCTCACCGAGACCCGACGCCCCTCCGGTGACGATCGCTGAAATCGTTGAGTCAAGCTTCATGACGAATCACGCTCCAGGTCGGTGGCCCCCTGCGCGCGCCGCGAAAGACTCCTACGGCCGCGTCGAAATCGCCTTCCGTATGCTGCAAAATCAGCGCGCCTCGAACCCGAAGCGCGTCTAGCCCACATCCGCAATCTACCGCGCTTCCAGAACGACCGTCTGTCCAAGGCGTGCCCAACCTTGCGCCCGCTTCAGATAGCAATCTTCGATGACACTACGCCTGATCTTCAGAGTCGGTGTCAGAAAGCCATTATCGATAGACCAACTGTCATGAATAACCACCATGCAGCTCAGACGCTCGTGATCTTCGAGCGTCGCGTTCACACTATTGAGCAAGGCCTGAAATTCGGACAACAGCGATTCGCGCGCGTGATGATCCTGCAGTTCCCGC
The DNA here is from genome assembly GCF_050436625.1 of Paraburkholderia sp. GAS334. Taxonomy (NCBI): domain Bacteria; kingdom Pseudomonadati; phylum Pseudomonadota; class Betaproteobacteria; order Burkholderiales; family Burkholderiaceae; genus Paraburkholderia; species Paraburkholderia sp. GAS334. The sequence goes on from NZ_JBNDMO010000022.1 coordinate 100,287, forward strand.
TTCGCATCGGGATTGAGCGTCACGAGGACGAATGGCTGCGGATGTCCGGGGCCGGTGACGCAGACCGCCTCCAGCGCGGGGTGGGACAGCTTGTTTTCGATCGGCACCGGGGCAACGTATTTTCCCTTGCCGGTCTTGAACAGCTCCTTGACCCGACCGGTAATCTTCAGGCGGCCGATCTCGTCCAGTTCACCCCGATCGCCGGTCATGAAGAAGCCATCGGCGGTCACGCTTTGCTGGGTTAACTCGGGTTCCTGGTAGTATCCAAGCATCTGCGTGGGCGTCTTGATCAGGATCTCGCCATTGTCCGCGATCCGGCACTGCACACCGGGGAGCGCCTGCCCGCTGTAACCGAGCCGTACCTGCCCCGGCCGGCTATAGTGCGAGTACGAAAGATTCTCCGTCATGCCATACACGTCAAGCAATTCGAGACCCAGTTTGCGATACCACCTGACGATTTCTACCGGCAACGGCGCCGAGCCGGTAAAGGCGATCCTGACGGCGTCGAGTCCCAGCAGCGCAAGGATCCTCTTCCTCACGACGCGAGAGACGATGGGCAATGCGAACAGCAGCCTTTGCTTCCACAGCGGCAACTTCGCGCATGCGCCCAGATAAAATCTGGTCCACAGACGTGGCATCGAAATGAACAGCGTGGGCCGGGCTCGCTGCAAATCCCGCGCGAACGACTCAAGACTGTCGTTGAAGTACACGCGGCAACCGTGGCAAAGCGAATTCGACTCCACGAAACAACGTTCGGCGGCATGCGCCAACGGCAGATAGGACAGCAGGCGATCGCCCGTACTAAACGAGCTAAACGAGCCGGCCCCTAACGCGTACGTCATCATGTTACCGAAGCTGTGCATCACACCTTTCGGCCTTCCCGTACTGCCCGACGTGTACATGATGGTGGCGAGCTCGCGTGGCTCCGGCAGGCTCACTACCTGCAGCGCCTGCGTGCTCGCGATGAGGTCGTCCCATTGCGGCATGCCGTCATGCCCGGACATCGGCAAAGCAACAGTCAGCAATTGCGCCGGCGCGGCTTCACGAATCTCTTCCCATCGTTGCGGGCCGCCATCGAGTCTGCCGACGAACAGCAAGCGGGCGCTGCAGTGTTCGAAGATGTAGCTCGCGGAGTCCGCACTGATGGATGGATACAACGGCACAGATACATGCCCCGCCATCCAGATCGCGAGATCGGCCATGACCCAGTGTGCGCTGTTTTTCCCAAGAATCGCGATATGGCTCTTTGGAGGCAACGCAAGCGAGCGCAGATACACGGCCATGCGCCTCGACTGGTCGCCCACCGCCTTCCAGGTGTAGTCCACAGCCGCTCCGTCGAGGCATGGCTGAGTCAGATAGACCGCATCAGGCTGGGTCCGCTCCCAATGCAGAAAGGCATGCACCAGCGTGGTCGAATTCATATCATTCATGCGTGTCCCCAAAATTCTTCTGATGAGCGTCGTCCGGATGCGTGCCTTGCAAGCAACAACGTCGTCTTGCAATCGCGGCGGCAGGTGTGCGTCGGATTCCAATGCGTATCGCTCAGTCGCCCGGCGGCGCGGGTTCGGTTCGTCCGGTGGAAAGTGCGGAGGAATCGGGGTCGAGCTTGCGGCATTGAAGGCGTCGCCTGTGCGCCAGTCAATCCATCGGTTGCCGCTGCGTCCGCTGTTTGATCGCGGTGACGCGCACGCCGGCAACGGGACGGCCTGCGCGTGAAGCGCTTCGCTGGACCCGTGATTCACGCTGCTCTGACGAGCCGGTACTGGACGATCATAGGTACCCCGCCGTTGCTGCGCCCCTTTCCTTTCGAGGGGCACAGGCTGACGTACCTCGACAGGATGGGTAGCCGGTTCCTCGACGCCGCAGTCACCTATCGGCTCACAAGAGTCAGACCCAGCCACTCACGCCGCCGACTTCACCATATCCTCGATCACCTTCTTGGCGTCGCCGAAGACCATGATCGTCCTGTCCATGTAGAAGAGGTCGTTGTCGAGCCCGGCGTAGCCCGCCGCCATCGAGCGCTTGTTGACGATCACAGTCCGCGCCTTGTAGGCCTGGCTGTGGTGCAAATAGCGATCAACGAATCGGGTAGAGTGTCGAGCTGATCGATTTGAGGAGCCGCGATGAGCAGGCTGAAGAGTTTGGACGGGCTGTTCGCCGGCCGTCACTTTGATCGTGACGTGATCATTCTTTATGTGCGCTGGTACCTGCGCTACAAGCTCAGCCTGCGGGATCTGGTCGAGATGATGGCCAAGCGGGGTTTGTCGCTGGCGCACACCACGATCATGCGTTGGGTGAAGCGTTTTACGCCGGAGTTCGTCAAGCGCTGGAATCGTTTTGGCATACCCACAAGGCGGTCATGGCGTGTTGACGAAACCTACCGTACGCCCAGCCAACGTAGCCCGCCCACACGGGGGTGAAGTTGCTTGAGCATGTTTGGAATGCAGGACCCGGTGGTGAAGTTGCGGTACCGGGGCATGCCCTTTCTCTGCTGCGAGAGAAAGTGAGCCGAAGCGGCGGTGACTTGCTGGACACTGGCAAGGTGACGAAGT